>DATLUC010000013.1:0-17469 GCA_035533335.1 Candidatus Baltobacterales bacterium | reverse complement strand
TCTCTGGTCGAGGAGAACTTCGCCGCCGGCGGCGTTCACCTGCATTCCGAGGTGACGATTCTCCTTGGCGCTGAACCCGAGCCGGTCCGCATGCGAGCGCCACAGAAGCCCCTTGACGCTGACTCCGCGCCGTGCCGCGTCAGCCAGGACCGCGCCGATTTGGTTTTCCTGGGTGCCGTCCAGGCGTTCGTCCGGGTCGCCGCGCCAGTCCGTGAAGAACAGCTGATCCCCAGGCCGCAGGTCGCCGACGGCCGCCAGCAGGCGTCCAAAGTAGGTCGCGCCGTGGATCAATGGCTCGACGTTGTTCCCGGTCGTCCAGGCCATTGCGCCCGAATGACGGGTGTCCAGGCCGGTGAAGTCATTGCCCCTCTCGCGGCTCGTGAGAAACCAATGCTCATCGACGTCACGTGCTTCCGTAATACCAACGGAACCTGATGCGTCCTTCGTAACAGGCGCAGCAACAGCCTCCGATCGGGGCGTGGGTGGCATGCTTCCGAGCCGGGTTCACGGATTCGCCGCTCTGGACTTCAAAACGTGGGCGTCCGCATGGCTTGTCTTCTCCAGTACTTACACGCCTTAACCGTCGAAAGCTCCGGAAACCGGCCGATTTCCCGTTATCCGAGTTGTATTGCGCCCAATCGTCGAGTTCGACGGAGTGACGCGAGCGTATGGATCGAGGCTCGCGTTGGACGATGTTTGCCTTGCGCTGGAGCCTGGCGAGCTGAGTTTTCTCGTCGGTCCCAGCGGCGCCGGCAAGACGACGCTCCTCAAGCTGATCAACCGAGAGATCCGCCCCACCAGCGGCAAGGTGTGGGTCGACGGCATCGCCGCCCACACCTTGAAGGCATCGCGGGTATCGGATCTTCGCCGGCGCGTCGGCGTGGTGTTCCAGGACTACAAGCTCCTGCCGCGGCTGACCGCGGTGGAGAACGTCGCGTTCGCCCTGCAGGTCGGCGACCTGCGGGTGTCGGACGAGGAGGCGAGGGACCGGGCCCTCGACGCGCTCGAGGCAGTCGGCCTTGGCGACCGCGGCGACTCATTTCCAAACCAGCTGTCCGGCGGCCAGCAGCAACGAGTCGCGGTGGCTCGTGCTGTGATCGCCAAGCCGCCGCTCCTCATCGCTGACGAGCCCACCGGCAACCTGGACATGGAAACGGCCTGGGAGATGATGGACCTGTTCGAGGACATCGCTGCCTGGGGCATCACCGTCCTCATCGCGACACACAACGTCGAGATCGTCAAGCGGCTTCAACGCCGCGTCTTGACGCTGGTGCACGGCCGGTTGGTCCGTGACCAGCCTGCCGGACAAATCGGGAGGATGGCATGGCTGGCATCGTCCTCGTAAAGGGCCATTTCCCGCGCCGGCGCATGGCGCAGATCGTGGGTACGAACGTCATGCGCTACGTGTTCGGGGGCGCCGGACGCAGCTGGCTCCGGAACATCTCGAGCACCGCGCCGGCGCTTGGCTCGATGACCCTGCTGCTCCTACTGTCCGGCCTCGTCGGTCTGGCCGGATATGCGCTGAACAACCTGGAGCGTGTTGAAGCCGGGCAGGCCTCGCTGCTCTACGTGTACCTGCGTGACGACGCGACCGCCGCCGAGGTCGACGACCTCTGGACGCGACTGGCCGACGACCCGCGCGTGGCCAGCGTCACATACACGTCGAAGCTGAACGCGCTGAAGCGCGCGCAGACCATCCCTGGCCTGCCGCAGCTGGCCGGCTCAAGCGACAGCAACCCGTTCCCCGCCAGCCTCGACGTGCAGATGAAGAGCATCAACGACGTGGCCGGCGTGGACTCACTGGTGCGCAGCGACATCGCGGTCGACCCGACCTACCCGACGTCGTATGACCAGGGCTCCTACCAGCGCATCCAGAACGTCCTCTTCGGCCTGGCGGTGGCAGGGATCGTGTTCCTGGGACTGCTTGGTTTCGTAGCGATCACGGTGACCGTCAATAGCATCCGCGCCGCCATCCACGCCCGGCGCGACGAGATCAAGATCATGCAGCTGGTAGGTGCACCGCGCTGGATGGTCCGCGGCCCGTTCGTGGTCGAGGGCGCCATCACCGGAGCCCTCTCCGGCGCCGCCGCAGGTCTGGTCACCTTCGGACTGGTCGTCGCCGGGATCCACGTGGGCTCGGCCTCCTTCACGCAGTTCGCACCCGGAGTCACGGTCCTGGTCGCGGCGGCCGGCGCGGCCATCGTGTTCGGGGCCGGCCTGGGGCTGGGCTCGGCTTCCTCGCTGCTCAGCCTGCGAAGGCACATGGAGTCGTGAGGAAGCTGCTGCTCGCACTCGTGCTGGTCGTGCTGGCGCTCGCGGGCGCCCAGGCCGGCGTCTCCGCCGACGCGACGCCTCCCGACCCCCTCCAGCAGCAGGCGGTCATCGACCAGGTTCGGACTCAGCTCGGCAGCAACCTAGCCGACGCGCTCGCGGCCCAGGACCAGCTCCGGCAATCTCTGCTGGACAACGCCACGCAGCAGCAGGCGGTCCAGGCGCAGATCGTGGATGTCCAGGCCAAGATCGCCGTCCTCGACGCGCAGATCGCCGCGGCGCAGCAGCGCGAGGCGTACCTGGCGCTGCGGATCGACGCGGAGAGAGCGCAGCTCACGCAGCTGGCCCGGGCAATCTATGTCGCGCCGACCTCGGTCCTGGTGGTGCTGGGCGAGGCGCAAAGCCTCAGCGACCTGCTGTCGCGGATTGCCAACCTCGACGCGGCCGGCGCGCGGGCGTCCGATGTCAAGCGGTCCCTGGCGATCGACCTGGTCGAACAGCAGGTGCAACGCAAGAGGGAGCAGGACGCGCGTGCGGCGCAGGTGGTCCAGCAGGACCAGCTGGACGCGGAGCTGGCGCAGCTGAAAGTCCTCCAGCCGCAGCAGGAGCAGTCGATGGCCGACCTCGACACCAAGATCGCCCAGACGCGGTACGAGCTGTGGCGCCTGAACACCCAGTCGGCCCAGTTGGCGCAGGAGATCACGGACATGCTGACCCAGCAGGAAGATGCCCTGATCGCGGCAGCCATGCAGTCCGTCTGGACCCAGGTGCAGCTGTGGACCCAATCGAACCCCGTCGGACAGATCGCTACCAGCACCGGCCATTCGACCAAGTACCGCTTCATCTGGCCTGAGCCGCAGGCGCAGATCTCGCAGCCGTTCGGACCAAGCCAGCTCGTGCTGGAACCTCCTTACGGCGCCTACCCGCACTTCCACACCGGGATCGACCTGGTCGAGCCGTTCGGCTCGCCGGTCTACGCGGCGGACGACGGCGTGGTGGCCCTGGTCGGGAGCACGACCAGCGGTTACGGGAACTACGTCGTCATCGCCCACACCGGCGGCCTGGACACCCTCTACGGTCACCTTTCTGCCGCGCTGGTCAAGACGGGGCAGACGGTCTCGCAGGGACAGACGATCGGACTCGAAGGCTCGACCGGTAACTCGACCGGCCCGCACCTGCACTTCGAGCTTCGCATCAACCAGAAGCCGGTCGATCCGACGCTGTACCTGCCCCCGGGGGCGCCTTCGTCCTACAAGCTCTAGCCCCGCGGGCTAGCCGGCGGCAGCCAGCCCCGCCTGGGCGACCTCCATGTCCTGCGTGTAGTGACCGCCGCTGACGCCGATCCCGCCGATGACCGCGTCGCCGACCTTGATCGGGTAGCCGCCCCCAAAGATCACCAGGCGGTCAATCCCGCCCACGGCGCCGTCGGCCAGGGGAGGGTCATTCTTGATGAAGTCGTGCCACCCGTCGGTCGACAGGCCGAAGCCGACCGCCGTGTACGCCTTGTCCTGGGCGATCTGGACGCTGAAGAGCGCAGCCCCATCCATGCGGCTGAACGCTTTCAGGACGCCGCTCTCGTCGCAGACCGAGATCACGAACGGATGGCCCATCGATTTCGCCTTGGCTTCTGCCGCGGCGATCAACTTGTGTGCCAGCTCTGTCGAGATGGTCGGCTTGCTGTACGTATTGCTCAATTTCTCTCCTCCGTCTTGGAATGGTTGTAACGCTGCTCGAGGTCACGTATCTCGGGCAGCCCGATGAAGTCGAGGAACTCCGCGAACCTGGGAAGCTCGGCCAGGACGTTGATCGGCGTGCCGTCGGCGCGAATCCTGGCCAGGACCGTCCGCATCGCACGCGTCGCCGCCAACAGCGTGGCGATCGGGAAGATCACGATCGCGAAACCGAGCTCGGCCAGCATCTCATGATCGACCGCCGGCGTCTTGCCGCCCTCAGCGTAGTTGAACAGAAGGGGCACCGACGGGAAGGCGGCGGCGACGGCGCGAACCTCGTCGACAGATTGCGGCGCCTCGATGAAGAGGACGTCCGCGCCGGCTTCTCGATAGCTGGCCGCGCGCTCGATCGCGCGCTCGAGCCCCTCCACGGCGCGAGCGTCGGTCCGGGCGATGATGACAAGGTCCGGCGAGACCCGCGCGTCGACGGCGGCCTTCAGCTTCGCGACCATCTCGGCGGCGGGCACCACCTGCTTGCCCTCCATGTGGCCGCATTTCTTGGGCGCGACCTGGTCTTCGATGTGCAGCCCGGCCACGCCGGCTCTCTCGTATTCGCGGACAGTGCGCAGGACGTTGATCGGGTTCCCGTAGCCAGTGTCGGCGTCCGCGATCACCGGGAGGCCTACCGCTTCTACGATCCGGCGCGCGTTGTCGGCCATCTCCGACATGGAAACCAGCCCCACGTCCGGGCGTCCGAGGAGCCCGGCGGAGGTCCCGAATCCCGTCATGTAAACGGCGGAGAAGCCGGCCTCCTCGACCAGGCGGGCGCCCAGGGCGTCGTAGCAGCCCGGCGCGAGAACCGGCCGCGCCGTCTGCATCAGCGCGCGCAGTCGCGGCCGTGATCCTGCGCTTCCCGGGAGCAGCGGGGCCATCGCGACAATCATCATCGCTCGCCCAAGCACGCCGCGTAGTCCCGGGTCCGGCCATCCCGCGTTCCGGCTTTAGCTATCTTGACGGGAACAATCCCAAGGAGGCACCGATGAACCCACCCGCCGTCGTGCACTCCCGGACCAAACGCACGAGTCGCCTCAACGTCCGTTACATCGAATCGGGGCCGCAGGACGGCATCCCCGTGCTGATGGTGCACGGCAACCTGTCGACGGGCCGCTTCTTCGAGCACCTCATGCCCGGAGCCCCCGACAGGTACCGGATCATCGCGCCGGACATGCGCGGGTTCGGCGACACGGAACGGGTTCCGATCGACGCCACGCGCGGTCTCCGCGACTGGGCCGACGACGCCTATTCGCTGGTCCAGGCTCTGGGCATCACGCGACCCGTGCACCTTGTCGGATGGTCGACGGGCGGAGCGGCCATCGCCAACTACGCCGAGGACAGGCGAGTGGCCTCCCTGACTTTTGTCGATCCGGTCTCGCCGTATGGCTTTGGCGGCGTACGGCTGGATGGCATCCCGTGCTTTCCCGATTACGCCGGGTCGGGTGGCGGTACCGGCAACCCCGACTTCACAAAGCGAATCGCAGAGGGTGACAGGTCCGCCGACTCTCCGTTCTCGCCGCGAAACGTGATCAACAGCTCCTACTGGAACCCGTCTCACAAGGAGCCGAAGGAGCGCGAGGACATGCTCGTCGACGAGGTGCTGAAGTCGGTCACCGGCGACGACGGCTATCCGGGGGACCTGACGCCTTCTGCCAACTGGCCCGGGATCGCACCCGGCACGAGGGGCATCTTGAACGCCCTCTCCAGCAAGTACTGCAACTGGGCGGGAATCGTGGACATCGATCCGAAGCCGCCGATCCTGTGGACGCACGGGGGTGCCGACATCGTCGTGGCCGACGGCTCGGCCTGGGAGATGGGCACCCTCGGCAAGATGGGCGTGGTGCCCGGATGGCCGGGAGACGAAGCATTTCCCCCGCAGCCCATGGTGACCCAGATCCGCAACGTCCTGGAGAGCTATCGGAAAGCGGGCGGGCAGGTCCAGATGGAGATGTTCGAGGGCTCGGGCCACGGACCGGTTTTCGACGCCGCAGAGCGCTGGAGCGAGCTCTTCTTTGGGTTCCTCGCCAAGGCCGATTCGAAGGCTGCGGAGCGCACCGCTTAGGGCGCGCCAACTCGTCCGGCATCCAGCTGATTTGATCGATCTGGGCACTGGCTGGTTGGCCCGCGTACAGTCGAGCCTCGGGGCCCATCGACAAGCTGCCCCATTTCTCACCGGCTCGTGAATCCCCCGCTGGGGTCGCCCTTTGGGCGAGGAGAGTGCCTTGTACGGAACCATAGCCAAGATGAAGCTGAAGCCCGGCGCCGAGGAGAAGGTCATGCAGGTGATGGGAGGCTCAGACAGCGCCGCCGAGGGCCACGTCTCGACCTTCGTGTTCAAGTCGGACGCAGACCCGAACGTCCATTTCGTGACCACGGTATTCGAAAGCAAGGACGCCTACAAGAGATTCGCCGACTCGGCCGAGCAGAGCCGGCGCTTTCACCAGATCAAAGACCTTCTCGCAGGCGAGCCCGAGTGGCACGACGGAGAATTCATCCATCACGATTCGAAAGTGATCGCGCTCCGCTAGTCCGCGTTTCTGAAATCGGCTACCGAGTGGTCGTTCGCGCCGCGCGCGACCGGCTGCCCGGAAGAAGGGATACGCGCCCCGATCGGCGGCGCGCCTAACCGGACAGCGAAGCTTCGATGATCTCGGCAGCCCTGAGATCGCCGTCCTGGTCGCGCTCACGCAGCCGCGCCGCGACCTTCAACTTGGTCTCCTTGGTGCCGGCGGGCCCAGCCTTGAACTTGATGTGCCGGCGCACCACGCGCAGCCGCATGGTGGCGAGGCGGCGCAGACGCGGGCCGTAGAAATCGCCCATCTTGACCGGCTCGTACGAGGCGCCCGGCTCGTAGGCCGCGAGGAGCCGGCTTAGCGCACCCGCCACGTCGTCGGGGTCGGTCGACACGCCCTCGACCTCGCATTCGAATGCGACGGCGCGGAAGTGGAGGGTGGCGCGGCCGCCGTCACGGTCGTCGACCCAGCTGTGAGGCGACCAGGCGAGGAAGTCAGACACGAAGAAAGTCACGTGAGGGTTGGCCCGGACCGCGTCGAAGGTCGGATCCCCCTGGACGCAGTGGAGCTCGATCATCTCGCCGGTCTTCACGAAAGGAAGGATGCTGACCTGTGGGTAACCGTCGTCCGTGCACGCGATCAGCGTCCCGTGTCTCATCTCGGACACAAAACGGTCGGCGGCAGCTTCGTCGGGAGGGTAGTTGGAGCTTGCAAACACGCCGACAGTTTGGCACGCAGCACGGTGGGCGCTACCACCAGCCGACTGTCCGCAATTGAGATTTGCGGCGAAGCCCTAGCATCGCGTCATGGATCCCGGGATTGCCCGCGAACCCGATCTGCGGAGTGCGATCTCGCGGAACCTCCGTCGATTCGAGCGTCGCGCGTCTCCTGGGCCGCTCATTCCGGCCGCGGTGGCGGTCGTGCTCCTCCAGGGCGAGGGCGTCCCGAGGCTCCCCATCTTTCAGCGGACGCTCGGGATGAGCCGGCATGCCGGCCAGATGGCCCTTCCGGGCGGCAAGGTTCACCCCGGCGAAGACGCCTTCGAGTGCGCCATCCGCGAGCTCGACGAAGAGCTCGGCCTTGCGGTCGAGCGCTCTGACGTCCTGGGGGCGCTCGACGACTTCGACACGCGGTCCGGCTTCACGATCACGCCGATCGTTGTCTGGAGCGACGCAGGCGCGGCCGTGCTGCGACCTTCCGCGTCGGAGGTGGGGGAGCTGTACCTGATCGGCACGCATGAGCTGCGTGAGGCGGTTGCTTCGGCGCGACCCGGTGTGTCCGCATCGTTCTCCTTGCGGCTGCCGAGCGTCGAGGTGTTCGCGCCGACTGGCGCGATCCTTTACCAGTTCAGCGAAGTGGCTCTCGACGGCCGGTCGTGCCGTGTCGCCGATTTCTATCAACCGCCTTTCACGCACAGGTAACCGCTCGATGAACACGGGGGCTGGTCCAAGAGTCGAAGACCGCGTCGTGCTGTCGGCGTCGAGCCTCGTCGCGATCGGCGCAACGTTCCTTTTGATCGGCATGGTCGTGTCGGCCTACGGCCCTCTGCTCCAGATCCTGTCGCACCGCTTCGATGTGAGCCTTCCAATCGCCGGCGGTGTTCTGAGCGCGCATTTCGCCGGAGCGCTGGCGGGCGTGCTCGGCTCCATGCGAGCCATGGAGCGGCTGCCGAACCGTCACGTGGTGGTGGCGGCGCTCGGATTCGTGGCCGTGGGGTGCGCGCTCGTGGCGCTCGCGCCGGCATGGCCGGTGATGCTGGCCGCGGTATTCGTCCTCGGTATCGGATTCGGCGCGCTTGACATCGGGCTGAACCAGATCGTCGCGCACAGCGCGGGCGCCAGGAGGACCGCCGTCCTGAACATGCTGAACGGCGCGTTCGGGCTTGGCGCGGTGCTCGGTCCGATCCTGGTCGCCCTCTTCGGCGAGCACCACTTCGCCCTGCTCTATGCGGGAGGTGCCATCCTCGCGCTGGGCCTCACGTGGGAGGGCCTTCGCATCCCGGGGCGGCTGCCGGTGGCGCCCCGATCGACGGCGCCCCGGCCGAGCGGACTCGTCGTGGTCTTCGTCGTCGCATTCGCGCTCTACGTAGGGACGGAGGCTGGAGTCGGCGGTTGGTCGACCTCCCACCTCCGGTCGCTCGGCCTGGGAGCGGCGACCGCCGCCGCGCTCACCTCCGGTTTCTGGCTCGCCATGGCGGCCGGTCGCCTCCTTATCGGCCTGTTGCCATCGCGCACGCCGGAGTGGGCCATCGTGACCACGGGCTCGGCCCTGGGGGCGGTCGCCCTCCTGGCCGCGGTCTCTGGAGCCGCCGCCCCCGTCGCGTACGTCGCCACCGGCCTGGTCATCGCGCCGATCTTCCCGACCGGCGTCGTCTGGCTGGCGCGGCTCCTGCCGGGCGACTCGCGAGCCACCTCCTGGCTCTTCCCGGGAGCGATGGTGGGGGGCGCCTTGATCCCTGCCGTCATCGGTTTCGTCATCGCCCGGGTGGGGCTGGGCGGTGCGCCCGTCGTCCTGTCTGCCGTCGCGCTGGGCACATTCCTTGCCTTCTCGGGCGCCAGGCTCATCAGCGCCCGGTCGGGCGGCTAAAGCCGGGTCGCAAGCCCCGGTTCTTGACAAGCTGGGCCTTAAGCCCTAGTCCAGCTTAAGTGGCTTCTTTGAGGGCAAGGCGACCCGTCGCCTTCTACCTGCGTGTGGATGTGACCGGACGCGCCGCGGGATCATCCGTGTCGGCGACATACCGTTCGGCGCATCCGACCGACTGGGGCGCGGCCGGGACGGCTCGCATGACCGGTATTCCCGCCTCGATCGCGCTGCAGGAGATCGCGCACGGCCGTGTCGCGGCGACCGGTGTCATGGGCCCCGAGCAGGCTTTCGAACCAGAGGCGTTCTTCGGCGAGCTGGCGCGACGACGTATCGCGATCGAGCGAAGCTGGTCCTGGGTGGTGCTGGAGGAAGCTCGCGTCGAGGCGTTCGAGGCGCAGCCGGACTGCGTGGAGGGCCAGAAGTCCCCTTCAGTTGGAGCCGAAGAGCACTGAACAGCTTTGTCCAGCCCGGGAAGAATTTCCAGCAGATGAACCGTCCGACGGTCGTGGTCATCGGCGCCGGAAGCGCCGGGCTGGCCGCGGCCCACCGATTCACCAGCCTGGATGCCGGCCGCCTCATCGTGCTCGAGTCGTCCCGACGCCTGGGGGGCAAGATCTCCGCCGTCGAGCTCGACGGCCGAATGTTGGATGCCGGACCTGAGTCTTTCATCACGCGCAATCCAGCGGCCATCCGCCTTTGCGAGGAGCTTGGCCTGGGCGACGAGCTCGTGGCGCCCGCGCCCTTGGGCGCTCTGATCTGGGTGAGGAACAGGTTGCGGCCTTTGCCCAAAGACCTGGCGCTGGGGGTGCCCAGGGATATGAGGGCACTTGCAACATCTGGTGCCATTTCGCCGCTCGGTCTTGCACGAGCCGCCCTCGAGGGAATCCTGCCGGTCAAGATTCCAAACGGTGATCTCTCGGTGGGCGAGCTGGTGCGCCGCCGATTCGGCAACGAGGTGTTCGAAGCAGTGGTCGACCCCCTGCTCAGCGGCATCTACGCGGGCAATGCCGACCGGCTCAGCGCGGAGTCCGTCGTCCCGCACCTGGTGGACGCTTTGCGGCAAGGCCGGAGCCTGATGTCTGTGGAAGTTCCGACGAGGACTGGGCCGCCCTTCCTGACGTTGCGGGGTGGACTTGGGAACCTCGTCGACGCGATTGCCGGCACCCTGCCTGCGGGGTCCGTCCGTCTCGGCGAGGCCGCGGTCGACATCAGCCGTCACAAGGCCGGTTACGGGATCACGTTGAGCTCGGGCCAAGAGGTCCAGGCCGACGCCATCGTCCTGGCCACGCCACCCCATATCTCAGCGGCGTTGTTGAAGTCTCTCTCTCCGCCTGCAGCGCGGTTGCTCGCCGGCATCGAGTCGGTGCCGGTCGCCACGATCGCGCTCCAGTATCCGCAAGGCCGGGTGACACTGCCAGCCGCGACGGGCTTTCTCGTCCCCCGCCGCGAGGCGCGGCTCCTGGTCGGGTGCACCTTCCTTTCGCAGAAGTGGCCCGAGCTCGGCGGGCATGGTGGAACCCTGATCCGGTGCGCGGTCGGGCGCGAGGGGTCATCGAGCTGGCGCGCGCTCGACGACGATCAGCTGCTCGGGGCCCTGCAGGCAGACCTTCGAGAGATCACCGGGATCACGGCCGAGCCCGAGGTCTTTACTGTCCGCCGTTTCGATGACGGGATTCCGCAGTATCACGTCGGACACAAACAGCGCGTCGAGGAGATCGAAGGGCTGCTCGAGGATCTCCCAGGCTTCGCCCTCGCGGGAGCCGCTTACCACGGCGTCGGACTCCCCTCCTGCATTGCCGGCGGCCGGCTCGCGGCTGAGAAAGCCGCCGAAGCCCTACGTATGGTGGTGGCATGAGCTCGGTCGGCACGGTCACTGGACGGGTCGAGCACGGTGCGCTCGACTTCGACCAGCGGCCCCTCCTCGTCTTCTGGGAGACGACACGAGCGTGCCTCCTCGCTTGCAAGCACTGCCGGGCTTCCGCGATGGCAGCGCCTCTCGACGGCGAGCTGACGCCCGAGCAGGGCCATGCCCTGATCGCTCAGGTCGCGGCCTTCGGCAAACCCTATCCAATCCTTGTCCTGACCGGCGGCGATGTGCTGATGCGACCCGATGCGTACGAGCTGGCCACCGCGGCCAGCTCAATCGGCATCCCGACGTGCATGTCACCTTCGGTGACTCCGATGTTGACCACCACCGCGGTCGTGCGTGTCGTCGAAACGGGCGTCAGAGCCGTGTCGATCTCGCTGGACGGAGCGCAGGCTGCCACGCACGAAGGGATCCGCGGCATCGCCGGCCACTTCGACAGGACGTTGGAGGCGATCAGGTCTCTCGTCGAGGCGGGGCTGCGCGTGCAAGTGAACACCACGGTCATGAAATGCAACGTGGAGGAGCTCGCCGAAATCGCCGCACTAGTTGCAGCCCTGGGTGTTCAGATGTGGGAGGTCTTCTTCCTGGTCGGCGTCGGCCGGGGTGCCCAGTTGGCGGAGCTCGATCCTAGGACGAACGAAGAGGTCTGCCATTTCCTCTTCGACGCCTCCCGGCACGGTTTCGTCGTCCGCACGGTGGAGGCACCCTTCTTCCGTCGCATCGCCCGCTGGCGGCGCGAGCGCGAGGAGGCGTGCGGGCGTCCGGAAACGTTGCGGGAGGTGCACGCGGCCTTCGGCCTTGGCGACACATACGCCCGGTTGCGCAGCCGGCTCGATGAGGTGCTGGGCGCCGGGCGCCGGCGGACCGCCGCTCATACGGTCTCCACGCGCGACGGCAAGGGGATCATCTTCATCGCTCACGATGGCGAGGTCTACCCCGCGGGCTTTCTGCCCCTGGGCCTGGGCAACGTCAACGAACGAAGCCTGGTGGAGATCTACCGGGACTCTCCCGCTCTTCGACAGATTCGCGCCGGCGCCTTCAGCGGACGCTGTGGCGTGTGCGAGTACCGAGACCTCTGCGGTGGATCGCGGGCGCGCGCCTTCGTTTCCAGCGGCGACCCGCTCGGCGAGGATCCGGGCTGCCCTTACGAGCCGCAGGTCCCATTTCCCGCTCCCCTGAGTCATGCCGCGGAATCAGGGCTGTCGCGGAACCAGAAACCAGACTAGGTTCCCTGCTGCTCGTCAAGCGTCTTGGCCCCGAGCGCCTCAGTGGCGTGGGATCGGACAACCGACGGCAAGCACCCCGATGGTCGGGTCGATGCCGAAACCCCAACCGTAGTAAACGGATGCAAGCTGATAGGCGCCGCACTCGACCGCGTCGGTCGCGTGAGCGCTCAAGTCCTGCCGGATCGCGGTCGCGACATCGGTGTCGGCGGCGAAGATGCCGAGCCCCATCACGCTGAGGTTCTTGCCGGCGAAGTATCTCCACGCCAGCCGGTTGACGTCGCCGTTGGAACAGAACAGGGGGGAGACGCTGCCGTCAGGAAGGTGGGTGAGCTGGGCGCTGCACAGCCCGCCCACCGGCGGTCCGGGCGCAGGCGGCAAAACCTCTGGGCTCTGGGAGTTGTGACCGCCCAGCGCCAGGCCCGCAACCGCGACCACGATGGCGCACACGATGGCTAGCGCGCCGATTCCCAGGGCGAGACGGTTCAGATTGCGACTACCAGACCGACGACGCGACCCTGCCCACCAGCTCCAGCTTCTGGCGCTGCTGCTCGGGCGAGATGCGGTTGCCCTCCATGGTCGAGGCAAACCCGCACTGCGGGCTCAGTGCGAGCCGCTCGAGGGGCACGTACTTCGAGGCGTCCTTGATGCGGGCGCGGAGCTCGTCTTCGGGCTCCACGTCCGGCTTCTTGGTCGTCACCAGGCCCAGCACCACCACGCGGTCGTCGGGTAGATGGCGCAGGGGCGCGAATCCACCCGACCTCTCGTCGTCGTACTCGAGCAGGAAGCGGTTGAACAGGGTGTGCTGGAAGATCCGAGCGATCGGCTCGTAATCGCCTTCGGCATAGAACTTGCTCTGGTTGTTGCCGCGGCAGATGTGAAGCGCAAACGTGATCCCGGGATGGCCCGAGATGATCGCGTTGTCCATCTCGATGCAGCGGTCGATGATCTCCTCGGGGTCGCTGCCGCGCTGGCGATATCCCTCCCGCATCTTGGGGTCGAGGAGCGCGCCGTACTGAGGGCCGTCGATCTGGATGTAGGTGCAGCCAAGGCGGATGAGCTCGTCGACCTCGCGCCGTGACAGGTCGACGATGTCCGCCAGGTACGCGTCGCGCGTGGCGTACGCGCCCTTCGATTTCTCCGGGTCGTAGTAGGCCGCCGCCTGCTGGGCGCTGAGCATGGTGACCTTGGCGGTCCCCCTGGCTTTGGCCCGGACATACACCCATTCTTCCGAGCACATGCTCCGGCGCCAGCGCAGGCGTTCGACGACCACAGGCCGTTTCAGGATCAGCTCCTCGCCTTTCTCGTCACGGAAGGGGATGGCCCAGCCACCCTCCTTGTCGAAGCCGTCAAACGACTCGATGAGGTGGCCGTAAAAGGCGTATCGCCTTTGTTCGCCGTCGGTGACCACGTCGATCCCGGCTGATTCCTGGAGCTGGATCGCATCGTCTACCGCCCGGTCCTCGACCTGCTTGAGCTCGCGGTCGGAAACCTTGCCACGTTCGTGTCCTTGCCTCGCGTCGGCCAGGTCTTTGGGCCTCAGCAAGCTGCCGACGACCTCCGAGCGAGCGATCACGGCGAATAGGGTAATGGCTCAGGGTCCGCGCCCGGTGTCCGCGTTCCTCTCCATAATGAAGGTGATGCCGGAGCTGTCAGATTTCCGGCTCGGCGTGGATGTCCAGGCGAGCGACGGCAGCAAGGCCGGCGTGCTGGCCAGCGTGCTGGTCGCCCAGGAGGGCTTCGGTCCGCAGGCGATCGTGCTCAAGGACGACAGCTCGCTCGTGGGCCGCCTGATCGCCGCCGAGAGGCTCTACATCACCGATGAGGTGATGATTCCGATCTCCGCGGTCGAGTCGGCGACGCATGACCTGGTCCGTCTTTCGATGTCGGTCGAGCAGATCCGAAGCCAGAGGCCTTACTTGAGCTACCGGTTCAAACCGCTGACCGCGGGCGAGGCCGTCCTCGACGAGGCGGAGACGCTGACCGGCGGGGTCGGGCTGACGAACACCGAAGAGGTCGCCGACAAGCCGAGCGGCGCGATCGAGATCGATGACGATGAGAACGTCATGCTCGGCCACACGGGACGGCGGCTCGGGCGGGTCCAGGAGCTCCTTTACGACAAGGGGGAGCTGGTGGGGGTCGTGATCACGCCTGAGGGGTTCTTCAAGAACGAGGTCGTGCTGCCGATCAGGTTCATCTCCCGGGCGGATGACATGGCATTGTTCGCCGACCTCGCCGAATCGGAGATCGAGAACCTGAAGCCTTTCACCAAGTGAGGCTGTAAGGGGCGTTCGGCCCGCCGCCATCGGCACCAGTGGCACTGGCTGGTCAATCGCGCATGGCCGAGCATCGGGATCGGACGTGCCAGTGACTCCCGCCTCGAACTCGAAGCTCGACTCGCCCGATCATCCTTCCCCTCTCGAATCCCACCGCGCAGAGCGAGGCGGTGCCCGAGGACCTGGTGCGGTGGACGGACGGACGCGCCGTGATCGCCACCGGCAGCCCGTTCCCGCCGGTGAAATTCGGGGGCGTCGTCTACAAGATCGGGCAGGCCAACAACGCGCTCGTCTTCCCCGGCATCGGCCTCGGTACGATCGTCGCGCGAGCTGAGCGCGTGAGCGATTCGATGCTCGCCGCCGCCGCGGCCACCGTCGCCGCATCGACTGAGGCTGGCGAGGAAGGGGCCAGCCTCTTGCCGGACGTGGAGCTTCTTCGCGAGGTGTCGCTGGCGGTGGCCACGGCCGTGGCGGCGCAGGCGGCAAAAGAAGGCCTCGCTCGTGCGCCTGTCGATCATCTCGCCCAGCGCGTGCGAGACGCGATGTGGGAGCCGGTCTACTGCCCGGTCGTCCCCTCCTGACCCGCTTGATCGATCGTTGGCGACGGGCAAGTGGCGAACGGCGAAGAATATCTGTTGGCTGGTGAGCCCACGGGCGATCATGGAGGAGCTGAGATGACTGTCGAAACCGAACGAGGCGTGCCAGGGAACGACTCGCAAGATCGCCAACGCGGGATCCTCGAGGCTTTCGGGTTGGAGCTGGGGGGCACCTTCTCCGGAGTGGCCCACGGCGGGTCGTTCGTGGCGCATCCGGCGGGACCAGAGCTCGAGACATTCGACCCTTCCACTGGCGCGGTGCTGGCCAGGATCCGCACGGCCGCCCCGGGCGATTGCGCGCGGGTCACGTCTGACGCCCAGGCCGCCTTCTTGCGGTGGCGCATGGTACCCGCGCCCCGGCGCGGCGAGGTGGTCCGCCGGTTGGCGGACGCGTTCCGCGAGCGCAAGGAGGACCTGGCGCGCCTGGTCAGCCTCGAGAACGGCAAGATCCTCAGCGAGGCACGAGGCGAGGTCCAGGAGGTCATCGACATCTGCGACTTCGCGGTCGGCCTTTCGCGCCAGCTGTACGGAAACCAGATGCACTCGGAGCGCCCGTACCACCGGCTCACCGAGCAGTGGCATCCGCTCGGCGCAGTCGGCATCATCTCGGCCTTCAACTTCCCACTGGCGGTGCCCGGTTGGGGCTGGGCGCTGGCGCTCGTTTGTGGGGACAGCGTGGTCTGGAAGCCCTCGAGCCTCACGCCGCTGACGTCGATCGCGGCGCAGAAGATCTTCGACGAGGTGACGCACGGCACCGATGCCGAAGGCGTGTTCAGCCTGATCATCGGCTCCGGCGGCGTGGTGGGGGAGGCCCTGCTGGCGGACCCGCTCGTCCTCCTGATCCAGGCGACCGGCTCGTGCGCGCTGGGCGAGCGCGTGTCGGCGGCCGTCGGCAAGCGAGGGGCTCGTGCCATCCTGGAGCTCGGCGGAAACAACGCCGTGATCGTCCTCGACGACGCCGACCTCGATCTTGCGCTCAGCGCCGTGGCGTTCGGGGCGGTCGGCACCGCGGGACAGCGGTGCACCAGCACGCGCCGCCTGATCTTGCAGCGAGGTATCGCCGACGCGTTCCTCCAGCGCTTGGTCCGCGCTTATGGGACCGTCCATATCGGCAACCCTCTCGACGGTGGGATGTTGATGGGCCCGTTGGTGTCGAAAGAGGCGGTCAAGGACTTCACGGAGGGCGTGGCCGCGATCAAGGCCCAGGGCGGCGAGCTCGCGTACGGCGGGAAGGCGTTGGGCGACCGGCCGGGATACTTCGTCGAGCCCACGATCTTCAGGTCCCGCGCTGATATGCCGATCTGCGCCGAGGAGATCTTCGCGCCGATCCTGCACGTGTTCATGGTCGACACCCTCGAGGAGGCGATCGCGGTCAACAACTCGGTCCCGCAGGGCCTGTCGAGCGGTCTGTTCACGCGCAGCATGCGCTCGGCCGAGACCTGGCTCTCCGCGGCGGGATCCGACTGCGGGATCGCCAACGTCAACGCCGGGACTTCGGGCGCGGAGATCGGCGGAGCGTTTGGCGGTGAGAAGGCGACGGGCGGCGGCCGCCAGGCCGGCTCGGACTCCTGGAAGGCATACATGCGCCGCCAGACGAACACCGTCAACTACGGCACGGAGCTGCCCCTGGCCCAGGGCGTGACGTTCGACCTCGACGGGGCTCCGCCACGATGAGATTCCTGGACCTCACGCAGGATTTCTCCCTGCACACCCCCGCGTTCGCGGGCTACCCAGGCCCGGCGATCCGGTGGATCAAGCACCTGGCCTTCGACCGGGCGGGCGGACAGGAGATCACGATGACGCTGCACGTCAGCACTCATCTCGACGCGCCCGCGCATTTCATGACTCGAGGTAAATTCATCGGCGACCTCGATCTCGATTTCCTCGTCGGACCGGCCTGCGTGGTCGACCTCGAGCGCATGGGCGTCGGCGACTTCGACGTTTACGGGCCCGAGCACTTCGAGCGCTGGGAGAAGGACACCGGCCTGCGCATCGAGCGCGGCGACATCCTGGTCATCCACACCGGCTATCACCGCTACTACCCCGAAAACTGGACCGACCGCACGCAGGTCGACGAGACGAAGTACTTCATCCGCCATCCCGGACCGACGCGTGCATTTGCGGAGTGGGTACTGGAGCGCGGAGTGCGGTGGATCGCAGTCGACGCCGGCAGCGCGGACCACCCCATGAACACCGTGATCAGGCGCATACGCGCCGATGAGGCCGAGGACGCTGAGCGCAAGCTGGGCCGCAGCCTCGACCAGGTGTTTCCCCGGGCCGACTACCAGATCATGCACACGCTGCTGTTTCCCCATGACGTGATCCACATCGAGAACCTGGGAGGCCAGATCGACGAAGTGCTCGACACCAAGGTCCGGTTCGGCTGCTTTCCTTGGCGATTTCAGGGCGGCGAAGC
>DATLUC010000012.1:0-30528 GCA_035533335.1 Candidatus Baltobacterales bacterium | reverse complement strand
GTGGACCGGAAGCTTCGCCCCGATCCAGGGTCTGCCGAGCCAGTTCTGGCAGGACATGGGCTATTGGGCCGCGGTGCAGGGGATGAGCATGGGCATCGCGATCCTGCTGGCTGCGGCGGCGGCCGGCGTCGGCCGGTCGCTGGCTTTCGCGATGGCGGCGTCGCTGGCGTTCTTTCCGGTGGACAACTTCCTCACGATCCTCACCGGGCTCGGTGCCCGGATCACGCGCCAGGACCACCCCTGGCTCGACATCAGCCGCTATCTGCTGGGGCCCAACCTGAACGTGGTCTTGAACCTGATCGAGCCGGGACACCACGCGCGCGCGGCGTTCGCAACGCCGCTCCTGCCCGTGGACGGAACGCATGCCCTGACCGTGATCGGGATCTTCGCGCTCGGCTTCGCGGCCCTCGCGGTCGGCCGATCGGTCTGGCCGGACGTCCTCGAGTAGGCCTTAACAGAACACCATCCGCCTCGGATCGGTATCCTTGTCGGGTTGTGCGAATAGTCGTCAAAGACCCGGAGGAGTTCGAGCAGGCCCTGCGGGAATTCCGCCGCAAGGTGCAGGAGCAGGGGCTCGTGCGCGAGATGCGGCGCCGTTCGCACTACGTGCCGCCGGCGGAAGCACGCAAGATCAAGAGCCTCCGGGCTCGGCGCCGCCGCACCCGCTAAGTCGGCGAGTTCCCCGCTTCCAGTGGGGTCCCCGCGCGCAGCGCGGGAGAAGCCCCCGTTTGGCGGGGGATGGGGAAGGTGGCGCGCAGCGCCGATGGGGAGGGCCACCCGGCAGCTCCGGCTATAATTGATCTGTTCGGTGACCATGGCGGAGGGGAGACACCCGTTCCCATTCCGAACACGGTAGTTAAGCCCTCCAGCGCCGATGGTACTGTCGGGGTAACCCGATGGGAGAGTAGGTCGTTGCCGAGCGTTTTAATAAGTCCCGCGGGCCGCAAGGTTCTCGGGACTTATTTGTTTTAGCGCCGGGTCAGTCGAGGGCGCGCTCGGCCACGCTGTCGGCGCGCAGACTGGGCAGCAACAGGTAGCACCGCACGCCCAGCAGGCTCAGGAGGCCCAGCAGGGCGATGAGCACGTCCGCGACCACCTGGCCGACGTGCGCGTGGAACAGGACGATGAGCACCCCTTCGGCCACCACGGCCAGGGCCAGTATCGGCATGAAAACTCGGTCGTGCACCGCCATGAAGAACTGGATCAGCAGGTTGTCCAGCGACAAGGCCAGCCCGATCACGCCAACCGGGAGCACATATGGGGTGGCGTCGCTGAAGCTGGGCCCGAAAAGCACTCCGACCACCAGTCCCGGGACCAGGGCGAAAACGACCAGCGCCCCGGCCCCGAGAGCCGTCAGGATCCCGGCCGAGGCGAGCAGCAGGCGCCCCGGATGCTGCTCCTTGGCGACCGCCTCGACCACGCGAGGGAACAGGACCTGGCTCACGCTGAGGGTCAGGAAGTACAGGATCGTGCCGATCTTGTTCAGGCCGCCGTAGATGCCTCCGTCGTGGCTGCTCAAGTAGTGCTCGGCGAGGATGACGTCCTGGTTGTAGAGGACCTGGATGCCGATGATGCCGACAGCGGCGGTCAAAGAGAAGCCTGCCATCACGCGCAGGCGGACCCGCGCGCCGGTCCGGCGGAAATGGTCGCGCAGCGAGAAGAGGCCGAGAAAGAAGCAGACCACCAGGCCGGCGAACACCGCGGCCATGGCGCCCGAGACCGCGTAGCCCGCCCTGAGCAGAAGGAAGACGAGCGTCGTCCTGACGATCAGCTCGAGTGACAGGTTGAGCGAAAGGGCGGGGAATCTCTGCAGACCTTGCAGGATGCCGCGCGGGATGGCCACCTGCCAGATCAAGGCGATCGAGAAGCCCAGGATCAGGACCGGGAGCGGGGACCCGAGATGCTCGAACGTCGCTACCGGCCGGGCGAAAAGTGCTGTGAGCAGCACTGCTGCAAGGCATGGGATTGCGATGAGCCGCACCGTCCGGCCCAGCAGCGAACGCACCCCCGCATCCGCGCGCGCGACCAGCGTGGCGGTGTAGCGAGCCAGGACGACGACGAGGATCAGGGCGGGCGCGGTCCCCACCGCATACAGCGCAATGAGGAAGGCGACCTGGCCGTAAACGGCAGGGCCGAGCACACGTCCGGCGATCGCGTGGTAAACGAAACCGCCGATCCCCGCGACGAGGCCGCCGGCGAACAAGACGAGGTTCTGCCGGACCAACCGGTTCCGCGGCAGCTGGGCCAGGCGGTGACCGAGACCCAGTCGCGCGCCGGTCTCCACTTCCACGGGATTCTAGTGGCGCGACGCGTCGAGCGGTTCCGAGCGGGATAATTCGTAGTGGATGCCCGAACCCGCCAAGCCGATCGTCTCAGCCCTGGTCGTCAGCTACAACGCCAAGGACAGGCTGCTGCAGTGCCTGCATGCCTTCTTCTCCAGCGCGGACGTGCCCGTGGAGGCGGTCGTGGTGGACAACGACTCGTCGGACGGATCGGCGGCCGCGGTGACAGATGAGTTCCCGCAGGCGACCGTGCTGGTCCAGCCCAAGAACCTGGGCTACGGGCGAGCCGCCAACGTCGGCCTCGAACGCTGCCAGGGCCGCTTCATCCTCCTGCTCAGCACTGACGTAATAGTCGATCCGCAGAGCGTCGGAAGGATGGCGGACTTCCTGCTGACGCGGCCGGACGCCGGCGCGGTGGGACCGCGAGTGCTGCTTCCGAACGGTCGCCTCGACCCGGACGCACGGCGCTCATTTCCGATTCCGCGGACGCTGTTCTACCGGACGGTGGGCCTCGACCGGCTGTTCCCGAAGAGCCCGCGTTTCGGCCGCTACAACATGGGCCACCTCCCCGAGTCCGACGTCCACGAGATGGATTCCGGGACCGGCGCCTGCCTCATGGTCAGGCGCGCGGCCCTCGACCGCGTGGGATTCTTCGACCCGCGCTACTTCATGTCCGGCGAGGATCTCGACCTCTGCTACCGCCTGAAGCTGGGTGGTTGGAAGGTGTTCTATCTTCCGACCGCGGGTGCCACGCACTATGTCCCGCAAGCGACTCCGGCGCGCCTGCGACAGCTTCAGTACGAGCGACATCGCGCCATGTGGACCTACCACTACAAGCACCACTCAGAAGACGTGTCCGCTTTCGGCAACGGCCTGGTCTGGGCGCAGATCTGGGGCCGCTACGCCGCCGAACGCGTGAGAGACACGATCAAGAAGCCCAAGCGCCAAGCCGGATAGCCCATGTACCACCAGATAGCCCGCAACAAGCGCAACAGCGTCATCGTGATCATCGGGTTCCTCGCCGTCTGGGTCATCGCGGGACTGGTCATCGGCGAGCTCGCCTATGGGTCGAGCGGCGCGATCCCGGGCGCCGTCATCCTCGCCCTGCTGGGCGTGGCCGCGGCGATGTTCTCCTACTACTTCGGTTCGGCGACGGTGCTGGCGGCCGTGGGCGCCCAGGAGGCCGACCCGCGCCAGTTCCAGCAGCTCTACAACGTCGTCCAGACGCTGGCGATCGGTGACGGCCTCCCGATGCCGAAGGTCTACATCATCAACGACCCCAGCCCGAACGCCTTTGCGACCGGCCGCGACCAGAACCACGCGGCCGTGACCGTCACCACCGGGCTCCTCCAGATGATGAACCGCGAGGAGCTCGAAGGCGTGCTCGCGCACGAGATGAGTCACATCAAGAATTTCGACGTCCGCCTCCTGCTCGTGGTCACGACCATGATCGGGCTGGCGGCGCTCATCGCGAGCATGTACTGGAACGGCGCGTGGCGAATTCGCAGCCGTGATGACCGCGCTGTGCTGGTCGTCTTCGCGATCGGGATCATCTTCACCCTGATCGCATTCCTGGTGGGCCCACTGATGCAGCTCGCGCTGTCGCGCCAGCGTGAGTCGCTGGCTGACGTCAGCGGCGTGGAGCTCACGCGCAACCCTGCCGGCCTCATCAGCGCCCTCAAGAAGATCGCCGCCAACGACAAGCCGACGCAGAAGTTCAACCACGCGGTGGCGGCGATGATGATCGACAACCCCACCGAGCATCACGGCAGAGCCTTCAATCACCTTTTCGACACGCACCCGCCGATCGAGGAACGGATCGCGGCACTGGAGAGGATCGCCAGCGTCCAGCAGACATAGAACCATGCTGGATGTAAGGCCGCCGTCATACCTGCGGCAGGAAGCGATGTCGCCGCTGCTCGCCAAGGTCCTCCACGTGAGGCGCACCGAGCTGAATCGAACGCTGCAGGTCGCGGGGTTCGCCATCGTCCTCGGATGGGCCATGTACACCGCGTTCAACGCCGCGCAATCGATCTTTCTCAACAAAGCCGGACCGCAGGCGTATCCGCTGTTCTTCATCATCCTGGCGGTCGCCGTCTGGCCCATGGTGGTGCTCCAAGGGGCTGTCACCCGACGTTTCGGCGTTGGCCGCGCATTCCGGATCACCCTCATCGCCAACGCGGTCGCAGCGGTCGGCGTCTACATCGCCTATTCGGTGCGCGAGGACGCGACCGTCGCATTCGCCGCCTACGTCGTGTACTCGGTCGCCTTCGAGCTGGTGATGCTGCATTTCTGGAGCTTCGTCAGCCAGCACTTCAACCTGCTGGAAGGCAAACGCGTCTTCCCGGTCATCGCTGCCGGCTCGAGCATCGGGTACATCCTCGCCGGCCTGACGACGACGCTGGTCGCCGTGTATGCGACCGAACCGCTGATCTTCGTGTGGTCCTTCGGGTCTGCCGTCTCGGCCATGATGTCGGTCGGCCTGGAGCGAACGCTGTTCCGGCCGGCGTTCGTCGACGAGGTGGACGAGTTCCTCGCCGACCATGAGGCGGAGCGAAGCCGGCATGGGGTGCTCGCAGTTCTGAAGGGGGCCTTCAGCTACGCGACGCGCAACCGTCTGGTGCTCGCCCTCGTCCTGCTCGCCCTGGTCATGCAGGTCGCGAGCCGCGTCGGTGATTACCTGGTGGCGGTCGTGTTCGTTGGGGCGACGCACAACAATCTCCAGGCCCTGACGATCCTCATCGGCAACGCCTGGCTGGCGAGCTATGTCGTCCAGCTCGTGGTCAGCCTGGTCGTCACTCCCTGGGTGCTGGGAAAGCTGGGCGTCAAGAACGCGATCACGCTCCTGCCGGTGTTCACCCTGGTCGGATTCACCGCCGTGGCCGTCAACCCGATGCTCGGCACGGCACTCTTCCTGTTCATCGTGAGGAACGGCCTGCAGACCGGCCTCGACGATCCTGCGCAGAGCGTACTGGGAGCTGCGCTTCCGGCTCAGGTCGGCCCGAGGCTGAAGTTCCTGCTCGAGAACGCGGTGCTCCCGGCCGCCGCGGTGGTGAGCGGCGTCGTCCTGCTGCTCGCCCAGCGCGCGATCATCGCCAGCGTCGAGGTGCTGGCCCTGATCGGGATGGTCACGGCGGTGTTTTTCATCGTCGGCGCCTTCCGCGTGCGAGGCCTTTACGTCGACGCCATCTATCAGCGCCTGCGCACCCATGCCTTGAGCCTGGCGGACTTCACCCAGGCCCTCGGGCGCTCCAACCCGGTGCAGGTGGCGGAGTTGCAGGGATACATCAGGGGCACGGACGACAAGGCGAGGCAGTTTGCGGCCGCAGCCCTTGGCAAGGCATCCCCGGATGCGTTCACGGCGATGCTGCCCGAGCTCCTCGCGTCGGGCGACCCGGTGGTCCGCCGGCTCGCCTACCAGATGGCGCCGCCGCATGGGATCGCCATCGAGCAGCTGGAGGCGGCCAGGCACGATCCCGACGGGTGGGTGCGGGCGGCGGCGGTGGTGGCCGGCCTGGGGCGAAAAGAGCGGTGGCAGCCCTCCGACGAGGTGATGCGCGAGCTGTGGCATTCCGAGGACCAGGACCAACGCGCAGCGGCTGTGTGGGCGGCCGCCCTGGCCGGTGGTCAGGACACAGTGCGCGAAGCGTTGAGCGATCCCTCGCCGCGCGTTCGCATGGAGGCGGTTCGCAGCTTTGCCAAGATGAAAGGCAAGGTCGCGGACGTCGCCGCAGCGCTGATCGGTCGCCTCCGGGACGTGGACATCGAGGTTAGGCGGGAAGCCCTGCGGCAGGCGGTGCGCTGGACGCCTCCCCCCGAACACGCCCTGGCCTATGCCGAGGTGTTGGCGGAGGGCCTCGCGAGCGGCGACCGGGACGTCCGCCGCCTCGCTGCGGAGGCGATGGCGGCACAGTCGCCCGACGCCTTGTTGTTGACGCTGCCGCTGCTCATCGCGCGCGACGAGACATCGGTCGCGACGGTCGAGGCGCTGCTTCGCAGCGGGCGTCCCGAGCTGTTCCAGCGCGCACGCGCCCACCTGGAGCAGCAGCTCGACGGCGCGGTCCACCTCGCGCGCCTGTCCGCCCGGGTGGCCGGGGCTGCGACCCGGATGGACGGCGACGAGGCCGCCGGCTACGCCTTGCTGCGCATCGGTCTTGACGACCATGTCACTAATGCCGCGGAGGCGGGCCTGGCGGCGATGCGGGTCCTGCATGGAAAACGGGGGTTCGCCACGGTGGAGCGTGGCCTGACGTCGGAGGCGTCGAGCACGAGGGTCGAGGCGCTGGAAACATTGCTAAACTTCGGCCCGGGCTGGCTTGCCGGACCGATCGCGCAGCTGCTCGAGCCCGAGTCGTTCGACCCGGTGGTGGCGCGACCGCTGTCTCGGGCCGAGCTCGAATCACTCGCAGACCATCCCGACAGGTGGGTCCGGGAAACCTCCCAGGCGGCGTTGCACGGGCTCGATGAACACATGAAAGAACTCATCGCACTGAAACGGGTGCCACTGTTCAGCACACTCTCGCTCGAGCAGCTTGCCAGCATCGACCGCCTGATGGTGACCCGGCGATACGCGAAGGGCGAGCCCATCTTTCGCAAAGGCGACGTCGGCGCCGAGCTTTACGTGGTGCTGGAGGGCGAGATCCGCATCCACCTCGACCGTGATGGCCGCGAGGTGACGCTGGCGACGATGGGCGTCGGGAAGGTGGTGGGGGAGATGTCGGTTTTCGACGATCAGCCCAGGTCCGCGTCCGCGCACGCCACCATGGACACGACGGTGCGCGTGCTGCGCCGCGACCGCATGCAGGCCATCGTGCACGAGCATCCGGAGGTGCTGCTCGAGTTCGTCAAGAACCTCAGCCAGCGCCTGCGCGCGATGGATGAACAGCTGGAGTCGGCGGCGCCGCAGCCGGTCACCATCCGCGAGGAAGCGGCCGGCGCCGCGATGGAGTAGCTACTCGGCCGAGTCCGGTTCGGGCCTGACCTCGATCCTCTTGCGGGCGGCTTCGAGTCGCTCGGTGCAGACCTTGAGGTACACCCTCGCCTCGTCAACGGCTTTGAGGGCGTCCTCGAGCGAGAGGTCACCGTCTTCTAGAAGCTTCAGCTTCTCGTCCAGCTTTTCGAGTGCCTGCTCGTAGGTCAGATCCGGGGCCTGGCTCACGGCTCGACCTCCTCGACGCGCGCGCCCAGCCGGCCCGAGGCAAGCCTGATGCGTACCTTTCGGTCGACTGCGGTGCCGACGGCGGATCGCAGCACCGCGCCGGACTCGGCGTCCTGCGTGATGCTGTAGCCGCGGGACAGGACGGAATCCGGGCTCAAGGCGACCAGGCGCTGGCGGCGGTGATCGAGGCCGCGCGAAACGGCGGCGAACCGCTCGGTCAGGGCGCGCTCCAGCCGGTCGGGTGCGCGGCGAGAGGCGAGTGCGCTCCGGCTGCGCACGAGACGGGCGCGAGCGGCGCCGTCCAGGCGCCTGGCGCGCTCACCCAGCGCCTCCTCGCGACGCGCTACCTGGGCGAGGGGGCTCAGGCGGCCGAGCTCCATCGAGGCCCTGGCGAGCCGGTCGACTCGATGGCGCACCACGGCGGGCAGCAATTGCAGCATACGCTGCCTCTTGACGCTCAGCCGCTCGGACTCTCGAATCAAGCGTTGGGCGATCTCCCGGTCGACGCGGCGACCTCGCTCGCGCAGCTGGGCCAGAAGGTCCGACTTCTTGGGCACGACGCGCGCCCCCGCCTCGGTCGGTGTCCGGCATTCCGCATCGCCGACCAGGTCGGCCACAGTGCGGTCCGACGTATGGCCGAGTGCGGTGACCACGGGCAGACGCGACTCGAGGATCGCGCGCGCCACCACCTCCGTGTTGAAGGCGTACATCTCCTCGAAGCTGCCGCCGCCGCGCGCGAGCACGATCACGTCGGCGAGGTTCTCCTGGTTGCAGCGGCGAAGCCCGCGGGCGACGCTCGTCGGGGCCGCGGCGCCCTGCACCTGGACCGGGTACACGACGACGCCCATGTTCGGGTAACGCTCCCAGATCGTCTCCTGGAGGTCGTGTATCACTGCGCCGGTTGGCGACGTGAGGAGGGCCACGGCATGAGGCAGGAAGGGAAGTCGCCGCTTGCGGCCTGCGGCGAAGGCGCCTTCGGCCTCGAGTCGGCGCTTGAGCTCCTCCAGCCGCGCGCGAAGCTTGCCGACGTCGTCGAACTCGACCTGGTCGACGATGAAGCTCAGCCGGCCCATCTTGCCGAAGAAGTCGATCCGGCCGCGGAAGACGAAGACCTGGCCGTCCTCGGGCAGGGTGGTGACGCGCCGTGCCTCGTCGGCGAACAGGACCGCGTCGAGGCGGCTGACCCCGTCCTGGATCGAGAAGTTGAAATGGCCGGTGGCGCCGCGTTTCATGCCGCTGACCTCGCCTTTGAGGAGCACCGCGGTCAGTGGGCGAAGCTCGCGCCGGATCTCGTTGGCGAGCTCGGTCACCGTGAACGGCCGCTGAGCCTCTTGCGGTTTCAGCACAGGATTAGGGTGTTCAGCCGCCGATCTGGGACATCGATTTGCCCGGCTTGATGAAGCCCGGCTGATTGATGAGGTGGCCTTCCTCCTTGCGCCAAACAGCGGTCTCGATCACGCGGCCGAGGTGGTCGTCCGAGACGCCCGAGCGCATCAGGTCCCGCAGCGGAGTCTCGTGCAGGGAGAAAAGGCATGTGCGCAGGCCACCTTCGGCGGTCAGGCGGATGCGGTTGCACGACGTGCAGAAGGCCTGGCTGACCGACGAGATGAACCCGATCCCTCCGGGTGCGCCATCGGCGAACTTGAACTTGGTCGCCGGTCCCGGCCTCGGGTCGTCGACCGGGATCAACGGGAACAGGTCTTCGATCTGCTCCTGGATGCGCAGGCTGGGAACGACCTGCTCGTTGGTCCAGATGTTGTCGCCGTCGAGCGGCATGAACTCGATGAACCGCACCTCGTAGCCCTTGTCGCGAGCGAGCCGCGCGAAATCGACGACCTCGTCGTCGTTGTGGCCCTTCATGACGACCATGTTCAGCTTGATCGGCCACAGGCCCGCCTCCTTGGCGGCCTCGATTCCGTCCATCGTGCGCTTGAACTGGTCGCTGCGGGCGATCTCGTGAAAGCGCTCCATGTTCAGCGTGTCGAGCGAGATGTTGATGCGCTTCAGCCCGGCCTGTTTCAGCGCTTGCGCCTTGTCGCGCAGCAGCACGCCGTTGGTGGTCATCGTGATGTCGAGCGTGGGATCGAGCTCGTTGATCATTCCGACCAGCTCCTCGACCTTGACGCGTACGAGCGGTTCGCCGCCGGTGATCCGGACGGTGCGCACGCCGTAGCGGTCGACGAAGATGCGCGCCAGGCGCTGAATCTCCTCGAACCGCAGGATGTCGTCGCGCTTCAGCCACTTCAACCCCTCCGCCGGCATGCAGTAGATGCAGCGGAAGTTGCAGCGGTCTGTGATCGAGATCCTGAGATCGTCCGCGACTCTCCCGAACGAGTCTCTTAGCGGCCCCGAACCCATTTGGTCGATGATAGCCGCGATGGGTTACGAGCACATCCAAGTCGAGATCGAAGCCCCGATCGCCACCGTGACGCTCAACCGGCCGAAGGTCCTGAACGCGTTGAGCCCGGACCTGATCCGCGAGGTCAACGTCGCTCTGGGCGAGCTGGACGCCGACGAGACCGTTCGGGCGGTGGTGCTGACAGGCGGTCCCCGGGTCTTCGCGGCCGGGGCTGACATCGGCGACATGGCGGACCGCAGCGCAGTCGAGCAGCTGCGCCGGGACCAGACGGGCCGCTGGGCGGGCATAGCGGCCTTCAGCAAGCCCCTGGTAGCGGCGGTCAACGGGTACGCGCTCGGCGGCGGCTGCGAGCTCGCCTTGATGTGCGACCTGATCATCGCCGGCGACACGGCACGTCTCGGCCAGCCCGAGGTGAACCTGGGGATCATCCCGGGGGCCGGCGGCACGCAGCGCTGGCCGCGGACCGCGGGCAAGTACGCGGCGATGGAGGCGATGCTTTCCGGTGCGCCCGTGACCGCCCGCCGCGCCTACGAGCTCGGCCTGGTCAACAAGGTAGTCCCCGCCGAGATGACGGTCGAGCTGGCCAAGCGCATGGCCCGCCAGCTGGCGGAGAAGCCGCCCCTGGCCCTGCGGATGGCCAAAGAGGCGGTCCTGAAGGCCTTCGAGTCGCCGCTGGCCGAGGGCCTCGCCGCCGAGCGAAAGAGCTTCTACTTCCTGTTCTCCACCGAAGACCAGAAAGAAGGGATGCACGCGTTTCTCGAGAAGCGCAAGGGCGTGTTCAAAGGACGGTGAGGGTGAGAAGTGGCGACTGAGGTCGAGCAGCACGTCAAGGTAGAGGCCGACGGCGGAGTCGGCTGGATCCGCCTCAACCGGCCCGAGAAGATGAATGCCATCGGGGCGCTCACGCGACGGCAGCTCGGAGATGCGATCAAGCAGGCCGAGCGCGACGACACGATCCGCGTGGTCGTGCTCACCGGCTCGGGCCGTGCCTTCTGCTCCGGCGCCGACGTGACCGAGATGGTGGGTGGCGGCGGGATGCGGACGCCGGAGGACGTCGGCAACGTCCTGCGCAACGAGTACATGCCGATGCTGAGCCGCCTGCGCACCATGCCGAAGCCGGTCATCGCCGCGATGAATGGACCTGCCGTCGGGATCGGCGCCAGCTACGCGCTCGCCTGCGACATCCGCATCGCGGTCCCCGAGGCTTACCTCCTCGAGGC
Source organism: Candidatus Baltobacterales bacterium (assembly GCA_035533335.1). Classification (GTDB taxonomy): domain Bacteria; phylum Chloroflexota; class Dormibacteria; order Dormibacterales; family Dormibacteraceae; genus DATKSS01. Next base: position 19,509 of record DATLUC010000012.1, on the reverse strand, counting down.
GTTCGTCAACATCGGCCTTGCCCCCGACGGTGGTGTGAGCTGGCTGCTGCCGCGCCTGGCCGGCACCGGGGTCGCCTATGAGATGTTCTTCAGCGGCAAACCGCTGGAGGCGGTGGACGCCCACCGCCTCGGTGTGATCAACCGGCTGGTGCCGGCGGACCGCCTCGAGGCTGAGGTTCGCGAACTTGCCGCTCACCTCGTCTCCCAGCCCAAACAGGCGATGGCCGCGGCCAAACGGGCGGTCAACCATGCGCTCGAGTCGAACTACGAGGACGCGCTGGAGTTCGAGTCGTACCTGCAGGAAGTGCAGGCGGGAAGCCAGGAGTTCGCCGACGGCGTGCAGAGCTTTTTGGCGAAGCGAGCCAAGAAGTGATCAGCCTCCCACCCGGCGGCTGCGCCGCCGACCTCCCCACTAGTGGGGAGGTGTCCTCATGACTGACGCTGTAATCGTCGCCACGGTGAGGACGCCGATGGGACGCTACGGCGGCCAGCTGAAGGACATGCGCCCCGACGACCTGGCGGCGATCGTGCTCAAAGAGGTCTGCAAGCGCGCCCACATCGAACCGTCCGAGGTCGAGGACGTGATCATGGGGTGCGCCAACCAGGCAGGCGAGGACAACCGCAACGTGGCCCGCATGGGGCTCCTGCTGGCCGGCTTCCCGGTGGACGTCCCGGGCCAGACCGTGAACCGGCTGTGCGGGTCGGGCATGCAGGCGACGATCGCGGCCGCGCGCGAAATCCAGGCGGGCGGCGCTGAAGTTGTCATCGCGGGCGGCGTCGAGAGCATGACCCGAGCGCCGTGGGTGATGCCCAAGCCGGACAGCGGCTACCCGCGCGGCCCCCAGACCGCCTACGACACAGCGCTCGGCTGGCGGCTGGTGAACCCGAAGATGGCCGAGATGTACGGCACGATCCAGATGGGGGAGACGGCCGAGCGCGTGGCCCAGAAGTACGAGATCTCTCGCGAGGACCAGGACGCCTTCGCGCTCCGTAGCCATCAGCGCGCGGTGGCCGCCCAGCGCTCGGGACGGCTGGCCGAGGAGATCGTCTCCGTCGACGTGCCGCAGCGGAAGGGAGACGGCCTGCGCCTCACTGCCGACGAAGGTCCGCGGCAGGACACGTCCCTCGAGGCCCTGGCGAGGCTCAGGCCGGCCTTCGCCAAAGACGGCTCGGTCACCGCCGGCAACTCCTCGCCGCTCAACGACGGCGCTTCGGCGCTCGTCCTCATGTCGGATTCGGCCGCCAAAAAGCGCGGTCTGAAGCCGCTGGCCCGGCTGGTTTCGGCCGCGCCGGCAGGCGTGCACCCGGACTACATGGGCATCGGCCCGGTCCCATCGTCGTTGAAAGCCCTGGAGAAGGCGGGCCTGAAGCCGGCCGATATCGGCGTGGTGGAGCTGAACGAAGCGTTCGCCTCCCAGTCCCTGGCGTGCGTGCGCCTTTTGGGTCTCGACGAGGACAGGGTCAACGTCAACGGCGGCGCGATCGCGCTCGGCCACCCCCTGGGGAGCAGCGGTGCCCGCCTGGTCGGCACGCTGGTGAGGGAGATGGTCCACCGCGATGCGGAGTACGGGCTGGCGACCATGTGTATCGGAGTCGGCCAGGGCATCGCGTCGATCTGGCAGAGGGTCTGACCCCAATCGGCGAACGGGATCCGGAAGCGGTGCGATCGATGTTCGACCGCATCGCACAGCGGTACGACAGGGTCAACACGGTGCTGTCGGCCGGTACTGATGCGGGTTGGCGCCGGCGTGCGGCGCGCGCAACAGGCATCGCCTCCGGCGGGTCGGCGCTCGACGTCGCCTGCGGATCGGGCAAGCTGACCGCCGAGCTGGCGCGCGCAGCAGCACCGCAAGGGCGCGTGGTGGGACTGGACTTCAGCGCGCAGATGCTGGAGGTGGCGCGTCGGGACCATCCCGGGCTCGAATTCCTGGAAGGGGACGCTCTCAACCTGCCGTTCGACGACGGCAGCTTCGACGCGAGCACGATCGCCTTCGGGCTGCGCAACCTCGCGGACCCGGTGCGTGGCCTGCGCGAGATGCTGCGGGTCGTCAGAGCCGGGGGCAGATCGGTCGTGCTCGAGTTCGTCCGCCCTCCGCGAGGCGTGATCGGGTCGGCATATCGGCTCTACCTTCGCACCGTGCTGCCCGTCGTCGGCGGTGCGCTGTCGGGCCAGCCGAAGGCCTATCGGTACCTCAGCGACACCGTGGATTCGTACCGTACACCGGGCGAGCTCGGCGACATGGCGATGGCCGCGGGCTGGTCAGACGTGCGCTATGTCGGGCTGTCGCTGGGCACCGTCGGGATTCTCACCGGCCGGCGCTCGTAGCGCCGCTACGAGACTCGGTCTACCGCGGAGCGGGCAAGGCTGATCAACGTCGAGCGCAAGCCGTCCAGCTCGACTGTCTCGAGCGCGTGGATCGCATCTTCGACCAGCGACTCCGCCTCCTGGCGCACCTTCCGCAGCGCGTCGCTTGACGTGACGAGCTCAGCCACCCGACCGACCTCGTCGTCGCCGAGCGATCCGGCCAGGAGCCGCCGCACCTCGGGCCCGACCATCCGGTCCTCCGCCGCATAAATAAGAGGAAGGGAGACCACGCGCTGGCGGACGTCGAGGCCGACCGGTTTGCCGGAGCTGGGGCTGAAGTCGACCATGTCGTCGGCCATCTGGAATGCCACCCCGACGAGGTCGCCATACCGGCGCAGTGCCTCGACCACTTCCGGCCGGGCTTCCGACAGTTGAGCGCCCGAGGCGCAGGCGGCTGCAAAAAGTGCGGCCGTCTTGCCGCGCACGACCCGCAGATACGAATCGTGGTCGCCGGGAAACGCGCCGCGCAGGGCCACGTCGTCGATCTGCGAAGCGCAGATCGCCTCGAGAGCCTCGGCGATCGTCGACGTGACCTTCCGGTTGCCGATCTCGGCGATCAGCCGGGTCGCCTTGGCGAAGTAGTAATCGCCTACCGCGATCGCGCGCTCGGGGCCCTCGGCGGCGGCCACCGTGGGGCGGCCGCGGCGGTGCGAGCTCTCGTCCACGTAGTCGTCGTGGACCAGCGTGGCGTTGTGCAGGAGCTCGACGGCTGCCGCAAGCCCAGCGGCCCGGAGCGGATCCTGGCGCGGTCCGATCCCGGCGGTGAGCTGCACGAGCCGAGGACGCAGGCGCTTGCCGCCTGCTTCGACGAGCCGGCGCATCGGCGCTGCCACCGGTTCGGGGTCGACCATGAGCTGCCGGAGCAGCTCGAGCTCGACCAGTGTCTCCGACTCCTCCTGCCGGTGCCGCGTCCGCGTCTCGGCGAACTCACCGTCGAGCTGGATCGCCAGCTGCCGGTGGCGTGGGCCGTCGAGCTCGACCGCGAACACCGACTGCCAGCGCCCGAGCACCAGCTCGCCCTGCTCGACGAGCAGGGTGGCGAAAGCGGTCAGGAGCATCTGCCGGCAGTGGGCGTGGCCGTTGACCGGTTCGTCGACCGCGATGTCGATCCGCCGGGCGAAGTCGTCGTGCTCGTATCCGGCCCCCTTCGGCGCCACTCGCTCGAGCATCGTCTCGAAATCGCGCAGGAGGAGCGGCTCGTTCTCATTGATGGCAAGCCCGACGGTCGTGTGCAGCGACTGGACGTGAATGCGCCCGTCCCGCAGGCCGGCTCGCTGGACCTCTTCGCGCAGGCGACCGGTGATATCGACGAACTGCGTTGCCTGGCTGGTCTCGAAGCTGATCCGCCGGCCGGTCATCGTCCGGACCCGAGCGCCTGCAGGAGCATCTCGCGAGCGGCGGGCGCTGCCTCCCCCGCGGCTGCGGCTGATGCGAGGACCTCGATCGCCGACGCGAATGCGATCTGGACTTGCTGAGGCGCGGCGTCGGCGAGCAGCCGCGAAGAACGGGCGAGGCAGAGATCGCCCATCAGGAGGGTGGGCGGCGGAGCGGCCAGGCCGCCCAGGCTCTGCAGCCTGACGCCGATCTCGACCAGGGCCGCCGCGAGCGCAAGCTTCTGCTGCGCCACCGGCTCGTAGTCGCCTGCCGCCCCGAGGTAGGAACGATAGGCGTCGCCGAGCCCGTCGGCCCACAAGCCCTCCAGGCGCTCCAGCTCCCGGTCGATGACCTGCGTGCTCATGGCATCGGCTCGACCAGGGTGGCCGCCAGCTGGCTGAATGCCGAAAGAGCGCGCAGGCAGGACTCGTCGTCGCGCGTGACCACGTAGTAGAGGCCGAACCCGAGCACCGTGTTGAGGACGAGCGGCACGAGGACTTCACGAGGCAGGGTCAAGCGGACGCGGCCGTCCTCTTCGAGGCGGTCGAGCTGCTCCTGGATCACCTCGCGGTAGCGGGTGAACAGCTCCGGCAGGTAAGCGCGGAGGCGCTCTGTTCGCGGGGCCTGCACCAGGAGGTCGAACGCGGCCAGCTGGACGTCGCCGAGCCGGCGAAGTGAGTCCCACAGCGACTCCACGCCGACTTCGAGGACCTCCAGCGGGTCGGTGAGCTGGTTGAGCGTGCGCCGGAGCTCCTCGACCGAGCGGGCGGTCAGGTAACGCCACGCCTCGACGAGGAGCTCCGACTTGGTGGGAAACCAGTACTGGAGGTTGCCGATGGCCACGCCGGCCTTGGTGGCGATCGCCCTCACGCTCGTCCCCGAGTAGCCGTTTTCCAGGAGCGACTCCGCCGCGGCATGGATGATCTGGTCTCGGGTGCTCTCAGTCGCGGTGGCCCCGGTCATACGTATGTACCAGTGTACGTAGCCCGGGAACCTGAGTGGGGCGACCTGTTCAAGGGATAATTCCTGCACCTGTGCGGAGCATCGCCGAGGTCTTTCCCAACCGTCTATGCGGCGTGTTGCGCACCGAGAACGCAGACGCCGGTTTTCAGGCATGCCTGGCGGCCGTCGAGGGCGGGGTGGGAACGATCGAGATCACCAAGACCGTCCCGTCGTGCTTCGAGCTGATCCGCGGCCTGATCGCCACCACCGGGGGGCTTTACCCTGTGGGCGTCGGCACGGTGTGGGATCCCGGTGCCGTGACCGAAGCCAGGGAGGCCGGTGCCTCGTTCGTCGTCACACCGGTCGTTCTGCCGGAAGTGGCCGAAGCATGCCGGCGGGAAGACATCCTCTGCGTCCTTGGCGCTCTGACCCCTACCGAGATCTACCAGGCACGCCTGGCGGGCGCCGCGCTCGTCAAGGTCTTCCCTGTGGCGCCCGTCGGCGGCCCTGCGTACATCGAGGCGCTCAACGGACCCCTGGGCGGAGTGCCGTTGTGGGTGTCGGGCGGGGTGCCGATCGAGGACATCGGCGCTTACCTTCGGCTTGGGGTCAGAGTGATCGGGTTGACCGGGGCGCTGTTCCCGGCCGAGGCGCTGGCCCGCCGGGACTTCGGCCTGATCCGCGCCAACGCTGAGCGCGCCGCCAGGGCCGCGTCCGCGTCATCGCCCAACCCCTGACCCCGGAAGGAGTTCAGGGTGTGAATCCGGCTGGATCAGCGCACCGGAGATTCGGCCGTTGAGGGCCTTGACAACGGGGAACCTGGAATGTTCCGTCTTGTCACCAATCAACATCCCGCGTGATATGCGCACATCGTCACGACGATGTCCGAATAGAGGTTCTTGACCTGGCTGCCGGTGACGATCAGTGCCACGATCACGATGAGGGCGACCAGGGCGAGGATGAGCGCGAACTCGACCATGCCCTGGCCGGACTCGCTGCGCCTCACAAACATCACGGATCAGCCTAAGGTTTGCGCGCGAGAGGGAGGAGGTTTGGCGGCGCGATCAGCAGCCGACGTGGTAGTTGCACAACGTCGCCGTGATGTTCGAGAAAGTGTTGATCAGTTGGCTGCCGGTGGCGAGCAGCGCCACGATCACGATCAGGGCGACCAGCGCCAGGATGAGCGCGTACTCGACCATGCCCTGCCCTGATTGCGCCCTGGATATCTGTTTCATTCTGGGTGTCGACCTAGAAGACTAACCGCCGAGCCCTTGTCTTTGGTCGCTGCGCGTTCGAGCGCCTGCTCGACGACGACCCTGACCATCCGTTTCCGCCAGAAATGGCTGAGGTCGGCGTTGTCGAGCGGCTTGGCGGGCTTGGCGGCGATTTCAGCAGTCTCGCGGATCGTATCGGCGTCGGCGCGCTTTCCCTTCAGGAACTCTTCAGCGGCATGTGCCGAAAGCGGGTGGGACGCCACCGCGGAAAGCACGATCCGGCATGCGCTGACCGTGTCCCCGTCCAGCTGCACGGCGACCGCGGCACCCGCGATGGGGAAATCGATCGAGCCCCTCCGCCGTAGCTTCACGTATACGCTGCGGGTCCCCGGCTCCGAGCGCAGGCGCAGTCCGGTCACGACCTCGTGGGGCTGCTTGGCCAAGTAGGCCATCCCGTCGTCCTGATAGAGCTGATCGACCGCGATCTCGCGTTCGCCGTCGGGTCCCGTGAGCGTCACCATGCCACCGAGGGCGATCGCCATCGGAGCGGTATCGGAAGAAGAGACGGCCCAGCATCGTGGGCTGCTCGGCGCGACGAGACAGATGTCACCGTCCTTCTTCATGCAGAATCCCGCGGCCTTCCTCCACTCGTAGGTCATGTCGTAGTAGTTGCAGCGTGTGTCGACGCACAGGTTGCCGCCCACCGTGCCCACATTTCGTAGCGGTGGAGAGGACACCAGTCCGGCCGCCTCCGCATATCCGGCGAAACCCGCCGTGAGGTGTCTGTCTCGTGCCGCCGACGCAAGCGTCGCGCCGGCCCCGACGTGGCATTCGCCAGGTGCGTCACTGATCTCGTGGGAGAGAAAGTCGAGTCCGATCAGCGTTTCGACGTCGAACTGCCGCCGCTTGAGCTTCGGGAACAGGTCGGTGCCACCGGCGACGAACATCGCCCTGGGGCCGAGGTCCGCCGCCATGGCTGAGGCCTCGCGCGCGCTTTTCGGCCGCAGGTAACTAAATCGCGGCAGTCGAAGCACGGTCCAGGTCCTTTGGGGGAGGCTCGACCTTGATGATCGGCGGGTATGGGATGGCCGGAAAACGCGCCGGTCCAAAGCGCGCGGGCTCGCCCTTCTCTTTCCGCCGCAGCGCCTCGACGATCTTCTCAGGCGTCACGGGCACCTCGTCGATCCACACGCCAAGCGCGTCATGGACGGCGGCGCTCAGAGCAGGGGGGACGGGAAGCAGCGGGCCCTGGCCCGCCTCCTTGGCGCCATAAGGGCCCTCAGGGTCGACCGTTTCCACGATGAAGGTCTCGACTTCAGGCATGTCAAGGAACGTCGGCGACTTGTACTCCAGCATCGAAGGCCACTTGTGCAGGCCTTTGCGAAACGCCTGCTCTTCCATCAGCGCCTCACCGAGCCCCATGTACACGCTGCCTTCGATCTGGCCCTCGACCAGCAGCGGGTTGATGGCTCGGCCAACGTCGTGGGCGATCCAGATCTTGTTGACGTCGATGAGCCCGCTGCGCGCATCCGCATCGAGCTCGACCACGCACGCCGAGTAGCTGTAGGCAGGGCTCGGCCCGACGCCGGCTCCCTTGTACGGCCCGGCGATCTTCGGAGGCGTGTAGCTGCCGGCGCTGGTCAGCGTGCCGAAGCGGGCCTCGGCGAGCACGCTGGCCTCCTCGAAGCTGAAGTCGCCGATGTGCCCGGCGACGACCGCCGCCTCTGAGCTGTCGCAGCCCATCTTCGCCGCTGCGGCTTCGACGAGCAGGCTCCGCATCTTCCTCGCCGCCTGGATGGCCGCGTTGCCGGCCATGAACGTCACGCGAGACGAGTAGGAGCCGAGGTCGATCGGGGTGGTGTCGGTGTCGGCGGTGACGAGCCGGATGTCTGCCGGTTGGAGGCCGAGCTCTTCGGCGACGATGGTCGCAAGCACGGTGTCAGACCCCTGGCCGATGTCCATCGCGCCGCAGTAGACGGTGACTCCTCCTCGGTCGACTTTGATCTGCACCTCGGAGTGCGGCATGTCGTTCCAGTAGATGGCCGTCCCTGCACCGGACAGATAACTCGAGATGGCGAATCCCATCCCGTGGCCGGAGCGCCTGGTCCGATTGCGATAGCCGGAGGCCTCGATCACCCGCTCCGCGCATTCGTCCAGCCCGCACGAGGTGATGCGCAGCCAGTTGACGGCGCGCGTCATCGGCTTGACGAAGTTGCTCCGCTTCATCGACGCGGGGTCGAGGCCGAGGTCGTGGGCGATCTTTTCGAGGTGCAGCTCGAGCGCGAAGCGCGGCTGCGGCGTTCCGTGACCCCGCTTGGGGCCGCACGGCGGCTTGTTGGTGAACACACGGCAGCCCTCGAACCGGTACGCGGGGATGTCGTACGTCACGGTCTGCAGCGTGCCCGTGTAGAAGGTGGACGCCACGCCATACGACCCGTACGCGCCGCCGTCGAGCGCGGTGCGGAAATGCATGGCCGTGATGCGACCCTCCCGGGTGGCGCCTGTGCGGACCCACATCAGGACCGGATGGCGGCCTCGGTGCGCGTAGAAGACCTCCTCGCGCGTCAGCGTGCACTTGACCGGCCGCCCGGTGAGCATCGCCAGCTTGCAGACGATGATCTCGTGTGCGAACGGGTCCGTCTTACCTCCGAACCCGCCCCCGTGCGAGGCGCCGATGACCCGGATGCGGTTCATCGGGAGCTGAAGCACCCTGGCCAGCGCTCGATGCACGTAATGCACGACCTGCGTGGACGACCACAGCGTCACCTTGCCGTCGACGTAGGTCGCGATGGCGCTGTGCTGCTCCATCGGAAGGTGGGTGTTGCCCTGGAAGAAGAAGACGTCCTCGCGCACGTGGTCGGCACGAGTGAACCCCGCCTCGACGTCGCCGAACTCGAGCGCCACGAGCTTGTGGATGTTGTTGGGGCCGCCGTAATCCTGGATACGCTCGTCCTTCGGCTCGGCGAGCGCGTCCTCGATGGACATGACGGGCTCGAGGACCTCGTACTCGACCGAGATCGCATCGCAGGCGGCGGCGGCGGTCTCCTCGTCGATGGCCGCCACGGCGGCGATCGGGTCGCCGACATAACGCACCTTTTCGTGCTCGAGCGCACGCTCGTCCTGGGTCACCGGGAGGATCCCGAACTTCACGGGCAGGTCGTGCCCTGTTATCACCGCCTGAACACCTGGCATGCGCCTGGCGGCGGAGGTGTCGATGGCCAGGATGCGCGCGTGGGGGTGCGGGCTGCGCAGGATCCGGCAGTGAAGAGTGCGGGGAAGGAGCATGTCGTCGGCGTAGATCGCGCGGCCGGTGACCTTCGCCACAGCGTCCACTTTCGGCAGCGGCTTGCCTACGACGGAGTACCTGGTCATCCCATGCGCTCCGCCGCGAGCTCGATCGCCTCGAGGATCTTGGCGTAGCCGGTGCACCGGCAGAGGTTGCCGGCGAGCGCTTCGCGAATCTCGTCGCGCGACGGCCGAGCGTTGGATTCGAGCAGCGACTTCGCCGAGAGCAGGATTCCGGGCGTGCAGTAGCCGCACTGTGCGGCGCCGAGCTCGGCAAATGCCTGCTGAAGCGGATGCAGGTCAGAGCCGCGCGCCATCCCCTCCACCGTGGTGATCGCCCGGCCTTCGATTTGAACCGGAAGGAGAAGGCAGCTCAGCTCTGGCCGGCCGTCGACCAGCACGGTGCAAGTGCCGCATTCCCCGAGCTCGCAACCGTGCTTGGTGCCGGTGAGCCGCAGGTCCTCGCGCAGGACCTCGAGCAGCGTCTTGTGCACCGGTACGAGGAGCTCGGCGCGCTCACCGTTGACGTCGAGGGCCACGACCACGCGCTCGACCTCACGGCTCAACTCGTCCCTCATGCGCTGTCGAGCATAGCTTTCAAGGCTGTTGCGCAGACCCAAAGGTCTGGCGCCACCACGTGGGCACGCGTGGAGGCGGGAGGCGGGTCGTCGGGGACCAGGATCGTCCACATGCCCAGCGCCAGGGCCGGCTCGATGTCGTTCTCCTCGCGGTTGCCGATCACCACGCAGCGCTCGGCGGGCGCGCCGCTCCAGCGCAGGGCCGTCTCGAACACGGCGGGGTGAGGTTTGAGATGGCCGGCGTCGACTGATGTCACCACCTCGTCGACGTGGTCGGCCATGCCGAGAAGCCTGAAGTCCTGCCAGTAGCTCTCCGCGTCGCGCCAGTAGGTGTTGCTGGCGATGACGGTGCGCATGCCGAGCTCGTGGATGGCGCGAAGCAGCTCGACGGCGCCGGGGAGCGGCTTCATGCGGTCGGCCACCGGAAGGGCCATGGCGCGCCGGATGCGCGCGATCGTGGCAGGGTCGGCAGGCAAGCCCTGCCGGGTGAGCGAGCCCGCAATCAGCACCTCGGCCGAGACCGAGATCCGGGCCTCTGTGGACTGGGTTCGCGCCTCGTCTCCGGCCCGGCTGCTGCGGACCAGGTCGCCGACCAGGGCATCGACCGTCCCTGCCTCCAGATTAGGCATCGCGGACGCGATCCTCTGCCGGCGGCCCTGCGCGTCCGTCTCGCGAAAAGGCCACGAGTTCGGCCACAGCGTGCCGCCGACGTCCACCATCGCCACCTCGAGGGCTCTTGGCACCGGGCTCTATCATCGCCTGATGCTCAGGTGGTTGACGGCTGGAGAGTCGCACGGTCCGCAGCTCACGGTCGTAATCGACGGATTGCCTGCCGGCCTGGAGATTTCGGAAGAGGACCTGAGACGCGACCTGGCGCGGCGCCAGGCGGGGCATGGGCGCGGGGGCAGGCAGAAGATCGAGACCGATTTGGCGCGCATCGCCAGCGGGGTGCGCGGCGGGGTCACCATCGGCAGCCCGGTGACGCTGGTGCTCGAGAACAAGGACCACGCCAACTGGACCGCCGAGATGTCGGTCTCGAAGGAGGGCTTCGCCCCCAAGCCGGTGACCCGGCTTCGACCCGGGCACGCGGACCTCGCGGGCGCCCTGAAGTACGGGCACGAGGACATCCGCAACGTGCTCGAACGCTCGTCGGCGCGGGAGACCGCGACCCGCGTCGCGGCCGGCGGCGTGGCCCGCAAGCTGCTCGGGCATTTTGGCGTGAGCATCTTCAGCTTCACGCAGTCGATCGGCACCGTCGACATCGGTTATGAAGGCTGCGACGTGGGCGCGGTGACCCTCGAGCTGATCGAATCCTCGCCCGTGCGCTGTCCGGACCCTGCGGCTTCCGCCCGGATGGTCGCCTTGATCGACCAGGTCAGCGAGCTGGGGGACACGCTCGGCGGGACGTTCCGGATCGTCGCCCGCGGCGTGCCTCCGGGGCTCGGCAGCTACGTCCACTGGGACCGCAAGCTCGACGGCCGGCTGGCGCAGGCGGTGCTCTCGATCAACGCGATCAAGGCCGTGGAGTTCGGCGCCGGTTTCGAGGGGGCGGCTCGCCGCGGGTCGGAGTTCCATGACGAGATCGAGTACACCAGCGGCCGTTTTCACCATCTGACCAACCGCGCGGGCGGCCTCACCGGCGGCATGAGCAACGGTGAGCCGATCGACTTGCGCGTGGCGATCAAGCCGATCTCGACCATGAAGAAGCCGATGCGGTCGATCGACCTGAAGACAAAAGAGAAGGTGGAGGCCCACTACGAGCGCAGCGACGTCTGCGTTGTGCCGGCCGCGGGGGTGATCGGCGAGGCCATGGTGGCGCTGACGCTGGCCGACGCTTTCCTGGAGAAGTTCGGCGGCGACTCCATGACCGAGCTCGAGCGCAACTATCGCGGCTACATCGAAACCATCGGTCGGTAAGTGCGGGGCGCCATGGCCGGCAAGCTGATGACGATGGCGGAGGCGATCCGCCAGTTCGTCCCGAACGGCTCAACCGTCGCCATCGGGACGGCCCTCGAGCCGCTGATCCCGTTTGCCGCCGGCCACGAGATGATCCGCCAGCGCCGTCGTGACCTCGATCTCGTGGGCCCGATCTCAGACGCGCTGTTCGACCAGCTCATCGGCGCTGGATGCGTGCGACGTATCACCGCCGCGTGGGTCGGGAACGTGTCCGAAGGCCTCGGGCACTGCTACCGGCGGGCGTGCGAGCAGGGCGTGCCTCGCGACGTCGAGGTGCGGGACCACACCAATTTCTCGATCGCGCTTGCCCTGTGGGCCGCCGCGTGGAACGTGCCTTGTCTTCCCACCCGGACTCTCCTGGGCAGCGACATCCTCACCACCAACCCAGGACTGCGGCGCACGGGCGAGGTCGTGGAGGTCGATGCCGTGCATCCTGACGTGGCCATCGTCCACGTCCAGCGCGCGGACGCGGACGGGAGAGCGCACGCCTGGGGACCGCTCGGGATCACCGAGGAGGCGGGCCTGGCGGCTAACGCCGTGATCGTCACGTGTGAGGAGCTGGTCGGCCCCGAGGTGACGCTCAGCGACCCGAACCGGATCCTTTTCCCCGAGACCAAGGTGGTCGCCGTCGTGCACGAGCCGGGAGGCGCCCACCCATCCCCGGTGCAGGGCCATTTCAAGCGCGACCATTCCTTCTTCCGGGACTACGCGCAGCAATCGCGGTCGGCGGGCGGCTTCGAATCGTGGCTCAACGCATGGGTGCTCGACGTCGCCGACCGAGCGACCTACATGACGCGGATCGATGCGAGCTCGCTGCGGATCACCAAACACCGGCCCTCGGCTCCGGCGGACTACGGTGACGAATAGCTACACGCCCCAGGAGATGATGGTCGCGGTGGCCTCTCGCGAGATCCGCGACGGCGACCTCGTCTTCGTCGGCATGCGTCTTCCCATCCTGGCGTATGCCGTCGCGCGGAATGCGCACGCGCCGACGGCTCGCGGACTTTTCGAGGTGGGGCTCATGCGCGACCAGCCCGCGGCATCGTTCCTGGGCACCATGGGCGATCCCCCTAACGTCGTCGAGGCGCTGTGGGCGACGCGCATGTCCAACGTGATGGCGCTCATGGCGCAAGGGCGGGTCGACCTGGGGTTCATCGGCGGGGCGGAGGTGGACCGGTTCGGGAACCTGAACACCTCGTACGTCGGCTCGCCACGGCGTCCGACCGTCAAGCTCCCTGGGAGTGGTGGTGGCGCCGACATTGCGATCCTCAGCCGGCGGTGGGTCACTCTCATGAGCCACGAGCGCAGGCGCCTGGTGGAGCGCGTTTCTTTTGTCACCTCGCCTGGCCACGGGGATGGGACCCCGAGCTGGCGCAAGCGCAACGGCCTTCTCGGGGGAGGACCGGTCGCGGTCATTACGACCCTGTGCGTGCTTCGCTTCCCGGAGCAGGGCGGAGAGGCCTTCCTGGCAACGGTCCACCCGGGGCACAGCGTCGACGAGGTCCGCGCCGCGACGGGATGGGACCTACGGGTCGCAGACGACGTGGCCGAAACGCCAGGCCCGACCTCGTCCGAGCTCGCCGCGATCCGGCAGTTCGATCCCGACGGCTTCTGGACCGTTACAAAAGACTGACGACGGCGCAACCACGCTCTGACATGGCCGCCTCATCTTGGTCCAAGACCTGATCAGGTCGAATCCAAGTTTGAGGTGAGAACGAAATGACCCCGTTTGCAGCAATTGCCGCCAAGACCGTGGGCGCGGCCGGTGCCGCCGCCCTCTTGAGCCTGGGCCTGGCGGGAGGCATGGCGCAGGCCGCGAGCCCGACGCCCAAGCCGACCCCGGCGGCGGGCTCGACCCAGTCGGTGCCCGACCCGCGTGCCGACCGCCGCGCGATCTTTCGGGTCGTTTTCGAGTCGGAGGCGGACGTCCTGGGGATCTCTCCCAAGACGCTGCGCCAGGATCTTGGCAAAAACCAGAAAGTATCGGAGCTCGCCAAGGACAAGGGCATGACCGAGGAGCAGTTCGAGACCAGGCTCATCGCCAGCGTGAGGCCACGACTCGAGGCCCTGGTGGACCACAAGGTGATCACCCAGGCGCAGGCGGACAAGGCCATCGAGCGCATCTCGAAGGGCCATATCCCGTTCTGGAACGGCATTCACCGCAAGTAGCGCTCACGCACTTTGTTCGCGACCGCGATCTGTTTCCATTTGCGACGCTCGTCCTGACGTAGGCGAGCGTCGCTGCGCGCCGCGATCGCTCGCAGCTCGCGCTGCAGCTTGCGGTAACTCTGGAAGCGCCCGGGGTCGAGCGAGCCCGTGTCAAGCGCTGCTTTGACCGCGCACCCGGGTTCGGACACGTGGTCGCAGTCCGGAAAGCGACATTGCAGGGCGAGCTCTTCGATGTCCTCGAACAGGCTGCCCAGGCCAACCTCGCCCTCCCAGAGCTGCGCTTCGCGCAGACCGGGCGTGTCGATGATCATGCCGCCTCCAGGAAGCTGCACCAGCTGGCGGTGGCTGGTCACGTGGCGGCCCTCGCCCGAGCGGTGGATGGCGCGGGTGCGCATCAGGTCTGACCCGACGATCCGGTTGATGAGCGTCGACTTGCCGGCGCCCGACGGGCCCAGCAGGACTCCGGTTCGAGCCGGCAGGAGGCTGCGGGTTAGCTGCTCGATCCCTTCGCCCGTCACGCTGCTGGTGACGATCACCGGCGTGCCCAGGGAGACGGCCGCGAGCTCATCCCGTAGGTCTTCCGGCGAGCCCGCGACGTCGGCTTTGGTCAGCAGCACCAACGGTACGGCCCCGCTCTGCCAGGCGATGGTGAGGTAGCGCTCGATCCGGCGGGCGTTGACGTCCGTCGCCGCCGCGACGACCATCGCCACGTCGACGTTGGCGGCCAACACCTGCTCCCTGGTCTTGATGCCGGCGGCGCGTCGAGAAAAGGCTGTGCGCCGTTCCACCACGCCGTTGATGAGGTCGTCTTCGAGCCTGACCCAGTCTCCGACCGCCGGGTCGGCGTGACGAGCCGTTGCCCGTCGCTGGGCTGCGCCGTCGTGAACCAGGTATTCCGCGCCGTAGTCGGCCAGGACCCGCGCCGGGGCCTCGCCTTCGCGGGCCGTCGCTTTGAACTTTTCGTCGAAGTAGGCATCCCAGCCCAGGGGGGCGAGCTGGGAGGAAATGTCGTGAGCCAAGTCGAATCCTCCGGTCAATCACGAGTGGGCGATGTCGGTCTGCCCGCGGAGGAAGGGTCTAGCTGACTGCTCCGGAGGCGGCCGACGGCCGGGAATCTGTCATCGCACGCTCAGCCATTGCAACGCCACCTCCTCTCGAGATTTCCGCGGGGCGCATCCTACCACCCCAAGCCTCAGCCGTCGGGGGCTTGCCAGACCAGTTCGCTGACATCGATCACGAGCTCGACGTCAATCTGGGAGATTTCCTCCGCCGGCTTGTCGGGAACCCGGACCTCACCGGACCCGACGCACACCACGTCGTTGAGCCAGCGGTACCGCTCGTCCGACGCGAGGTGAGTGGCCGCGATCACGATCTGCCGCCGCCCAGGTGGATAGGCGCGGCCGTAGCCCTGGTAATCGAACAT
Organism: Candidatus Baltobacterales bacterium; assembly: GCA_035533335.1. GTDB lineage: Bacteria > Chloroflexota > Dormibacteria > Dormibacterales > Dormibacteraceae > DATKSS01. The sequence continues at coordinate 4,203 of DATLUC010000012.1, read as the reverse complement.
GATCACCGCGCCGTCGTCCGTCTCGATCACCCCCTGGAAGTCGGGTGTGAAGGTTCTATCAGTGCGACGACGGGGGTGGTTGGCTCCTCGAAACCTGCCGGTCAGCCGTCCCGTGCAGGTGCCCTCGGCAAGGTAGAAGTGCCGCTCCTCCGTGCCCGCAGGGCCCGTGAGCTCTATCGCCCAGTCGGCGGGATAGCGAAATCGCACCGCGTAAAGGGGTTTGAGCTCCACCGGGCTCAGCGGCTCTTGAACTCCGGCTTGCGCTTCTCTTTGAACGCCGTGATGCCTTCTTCGGCATCCTCCGACACGAACACCCGACCGATCGCCTCGCGCTCGATCGCGAGCCCGAGGTCGAGGGGGCCGCCGTAACCCTGCTGGATCGCGAGCTTGGCGTGACCGATCGCCACTCCCGGCCCCGCGGCCAGCCTGGCCGCGTATTCGACGGCGCCCGCGCGGCACGCGGCAGCGTCCGGAAACAGCCGGTCGACGATGCCGGCGTCCTTCGCCTCGGCCGGCTTGAGGGTGGTCGCGTTGGCGATCATGTCCAGCCCCTTCGAAAGGCCCACCAGTCGAGGCAGCCGCTGCGTCCCGCCTGATCCCGGGAACAATCCCAGGTTCACCTCGGGGAGGCCGATCTGATAGGTGCCCTCCGCGGCGAAACGCAGGTCGCAGGCGAGAGCAAGCTCCAGGCCTCCGCCCAGGCAGTGGCCGGCGATGGCGGCAATGAAGACCAGTGGCGTGTTCTCCATCTTCCGAAACGCCTCGTGCGCCATCAGGGCGGTCATGAATCGCGAACGTGGGCTGCCCGCGGCGAACGCGCCAACGTCCGCGCCGGCGGAGAAGAACTTCTCGGAGGCGCTCGTCACCACGATCGCCGATTTGATGCTCAGGTCCACGCGCGCATCGTCGATCGCGGCGGCAAAAGCGCGAAGGAACTCGTAGTCGTAGCTGTTGGCCGGCGGCCGGTCCAGGACGATCACTCCGACTCCGCCTTCCTTCTCCAGCCTCACTGACATGCCACAGCCCTCCAAACCCCAGGTTCTGCCGACGACGATAATTGAAGCACTGACCAAATAACCGAAGAGGGGTGCCCACGAATGGCGACGATGATCATCGAAGGCGAAAGGACCAAGGCCGCGTCCGGCAAGACGTACGAGGTGCGCAACCCGGCCACCGGCGAAATCGTCGACGAGGTCCCGTCGGGCGGCCCTGCCGACGTCGACAGGGCGGCGCAGGCGGCCGCCAAGGCGTTTGGGCCGTGGTCCAAGCTTCCCTCCAACCAGCGTCGCGAGATCCTCCACAAAGCCGCCGACCACATGCTCAAGAAGGTGGACGAGATCGCGGTCATCCTCACCAAGGAGCAGGGCAAGACTCTGCTCGAGTCTCGCCTCGAGGCCAGGCGCTTCGGCGAGAACATCGGTTGGTTCGCGGATCTCGCGGACAAGATCCACGGCCAGTACGTCCGGCTGCCGGACCTCACCACGTACGGCCTCGTCATCCGCAAGCCCATCGGTGTGTGCGGCGCCATCGTGCCCTGGAACTTCCCGTTGACCCTGGCGGCCAACAAGGTCGCGCCGGCCATCGCCGCCGGCAACACGGTCGTCCTGAAGCCGGCCAGCAGCACGCCCCTTTCGACGCTCGCCTGCATCGAGGCTTTGATCGAGGGCGGCCTGCCGGAGGGCGTAGTCAACGTTGTCCTCGGCCAGGCTACGGGCGAGGCCATCGTCGCCCACCCTCTGATCCGCAAGATCGCCCTGACAGGCTCCACGCCGACCGGCAAGCGCGTCATGGCGCTGGCGGCCGAGCAGCTGAAGAAGGTCACGCTCGAGCTCGGGGGCAGCGACCCGTGCATCGTCCTCGACGACGCCGACGTGGAGGGCGCGGCCCGCGCCATCTCTGTCGGCCGTTTCTTCAACTGCGGCCAGCAGTGCCTGTCCACCAAGCGCCTGTACGTGCAGGAGGGCATCTACGACGCCTTGATGGAGAAGCTGGTCGCGCGCGCGTCGAAGCTGAAGCCGGGCAACGGTCTCGACAAGGACAGCCGCATGGGACCGATGCACACCCAGACGCAGCGCGCCGAGGTCGAGGCCCAAATCAAGGACGCCATCGACCGCGGGGCGAAGGTGGTCTTCGGAGGCGGGAGGCCGAAGGGAGCGGATTACGACAAGGGCTGGTTCATCGAGCCGACGATCCTGGAGGACGTGCCCGACGGCGCGCGCGTGTGGACGGAGGAGGTGTTCGGGCCTGCGCTGCCGGTGCGCAAGGTCAAAGACCTCGACGAGGCGCTCCGGCTCGCCAACGACACCCAGTTCGGCCTCGGCTCGTCGATCTGGACCGCCAACATGGCCGCGGCGCACCGGGCCGTGATGGAGTTGGAGGCAGGCTACACCTGGGTCAACGCACTGGTGATCGCCCATGACGAGCTCCCTTTCGGCGGCACCAAGCAGTCGGGCTTCGGCAAGGAGCACGGGGTCGAGGCCTACATGCAGTACACCGAGGAGAAGTCGGTCGTCTACGGCGGCATTCAGTAACCCGCTCGCGTAGTACTCCGGCGTGAGAATCGGACTCGTGGTCATCGGCGCGCTGGTCCTGCTGGCGGGCGTGGTGTTCGCCGGCCAGGGCCTGGGCTATATCCCAGGCAGCTTCATGACCGGCGACATCCACTGGTTCTGGATCGGGTCTGGGATGATCGTGGTCGGCCTCGCTCTGGGCGCGCTCGCTCTGCTGCGCCGTCCGGCCGGGCGCGCCTGACCCGATCCCGTCCCCCAGGCGGGAGCGGCGGACGGCGCAATCATCTACGCCGTGCGGCCGTTGAGCCTATCCCATTGGGACTGGCATTCGACACAGCGCGTGGCCGCCGGCTGATACTCCAGCCGGGCTTCGGGGATGCGGCGGGCGCAGCCTTCGCAGATCCCGTACGCGCCCTCGCGCAGCCTCTCGAGAGCACGCTCGACCTGCTCGCGGTTCTGGTCGAGGAGGTGAACCAGGAGGTCGGAGGTCTCGCGGTCCGACAGGGCCTGAGCGAGATCCGTCTCCTCGGGGATGCCGGTGATCACGCCGCCGACGACGTCGTTGAGCGGGCGGTGGAGCCCCGCTTCCTCGCCGCACTGGGCGGCCAGGAGCTCGAGCTGCCGCCTGTCGGCCTCCAACCTTTCCCTGGGTGCATCTTCGGGTCTTTTACCTGTGGCCATTGCGAAACCCCCTCCAAACTGATCAAAGGCTCGGGCGATGTTTGGATTCGACTGTCACAACGCACGCATTGGGCCGGCTACCCGGTCGCGCACAATTAATCGCCTGATGCCGCTGACGATCCCCCCGAAACTCCTTGCCGCCGCGGCCGCCGCGGTGATCATCCTGGCCGGGTGCCAGACCGGCCCGAACCCTCACCCGGTGCCGAGCGTAGCGCAGATCGGCAGCGACCTCAAGTGCTCAGCCGGAGACCATGGCTTCGAAGATGAGCAGGCGGGCTGGGGCTTCTGCTACCCGAGCACCTGGCGCTACCAGCTGCGATCGCAAGGCAGCGAGAGCCCTGCCCCGGCAGAGCTCGACCTCACCTTCGACATCACCGACATCCCGTGCGCGTCGCCGAGTCCGGGCGGTGGCGCCCCGGTCTGCTCCCCTGACGCCGGTCTGTTCGCCTTCATGATCGTTTCGACCTTCGATCGCGGCGACTCGGCCACCCTGTCCGACTGGGAGACCGCGAACCTCAAGCCGGTCCCCGACTCGCAGCCGATCCAGTGGGGTAACTCCGCCGAGGCGGCGCGTTTCACCGACGGGCGGCGAATTGCGCTGACGCCTCATCACGTGGTGATACTCGACCTCCACTCGGGCCAGGGCCACCTGGACCTGGAGACGGAGATGTCGTCCCGGCTCGATACGTGGAAGTTCAGCTACTAGTGGGCCGTACCAGCCAGATCTGGAGCATCTGACGTCCTAGCCGGCCGCCCCTTGGGCGCTGATGCCGGCGTTGCGGGCCCCGGCGATCGTCGTCAGGCATCTATCGATGCCATCCAGATCTGGCCGCTACAGTCCACCAGCTCGCGGCCCAGCCGCGGCGCGGTTTAGCCGGGGCGCTTGAACAGGGACTGCATCTTGATCGCCAGGCCCATGTCGCCCTTGATCTTGAGCTTGCCCTGCATGAAGGCGGCGGTGCCGTCCAGCTGTCCGGTCATGATCTTGACCCAGTCGCCGGCGTCGGCCAGC
>DATLUC010000011.1:0-58659 GCA_035533335.1 Candidatus Baltobacterales bacterium | reverse complement strand
GCCATCGGCGCGAGGTTGTGGGGCGAATCGGTGATCAACCTGCTGAGGGTTTTCGACTCCCCCCGCCTGGTCAGCGCCGAGTCGATGGTGAACAGGCTTCGGCGGGTCAAGTCGAAAGAGGAGCTCGAGGTCATGACCAAGGCATGCCGCATCGTCGACGAGACGATGGGTGCTGTCACTGGCGACGTGAAGCCCGGCGTCACGATGCATCAGCTCGTCGAGCGAGTCGAGCACGAGATGCGCGCGCGGGGCTCGCGGACGCCGTCGTTCACGACCCACATCTGCACGTTTGGTCTCGCGGACGAGCGCGAGTCGATCGACCATCGCGGAGCGCTCCCTCTGCGCGAAGGGGAATCAGTCCTTTTCGATTTCGGCGCCGTGCTCGACGGTTACTGCTCGGACTTCGGCCGCACCATCTTCTGCGGCGAGCCAACGGCCGAGTACCTTCGCGCGCACCAGGCGATGATCGACGCGCAGGCCGCCGGCCAGGCCGCCTCCAAACCCGGTGTCACGTGCGCCGAGGTCAACCGGGCGTGCCGGCAGCCGATCGAGGAGGCCGGCTACGGGCCCCACTTCAAGCACCGGATGGGGCACTGCATCGGTATGGACGTGCACGAACGGCCGTTTATCTCTGAGGAGGACCAGACGCCTCTCGAGGCAGGAATGACGTTCACCGACGAGCCGTCGATCATGTGGCACGGCAAGGTCGGAGTACGGATCGAGAACATAGTCGTCTGCGAGCCGGGTGGCGGCCGCAAACTCAACTCATATCCCATCGACATGGTCGCCAACGCCTGACGTCCGCGTCACGCGCGCGAACTGCGAAGGCGCACGGTGTTCTCCTCCAGGCTCGTGGAGCCAGCACGCGACGCTGCGGTTCTTCTTCATGCCGACCAGCGCCGGCGATTCGGTCCTGCAGCGCTCGAATGCGTACGGGCATCGAGGATGGAAGCGGCAGCCGGCCGGCGGATGCCCGGGGTCAGGCACCTCGCCGGGCAGCGCCTCGGGCAGCCACCCGCTCCCGTCCGCGCGGGGGATGGCCTCGATGAGGGCCTCCGTGTAGGGGTGCATAGGGACCGACCACAGGGCCCGCGTCGGCGCGGTCTCGACGACCAGTCCGAGGTACATGACCGCGACCATGTCCGCGATATGGCGTACGAGGGCGAGGTCGTGCGAGATGAGGAGCAGCCCAACTTTGAGGTCGCGCGCGAGGCGCTTGAGCAGGTTCGCGACCTGCGCCTGGGCTGAAGCGTCGAGTGATGACAGCGGCTCATCGAGGACGATGACCGACGGTTGCGCCGCCAGCGCGCGCGCGATCGCTATGCGCTGCCTCTGGCCTCCGCTGTACTGGTGGGGGAACCTCTGCGCGGCCGCCGGCGGCAGACCGACCTGCTCGAGCAATTCAGCCACGCGAGCGCGGCGGGCGCTTGCAGGCACCAGACCGAGGATGGACATCGCGTCCGCGATCTGATCGCCCACCCGGCGCCGCGGGTTCAGCGAGCTGAACGGGTTCTGGAAGACCATCTGCAGCCTCGCGTCGCTTCGCGAGCGAGCCCTCCGGCCGAGGGGACGCAGCTGCTGGCCCTCGAACCAAATCGAGCCCGCTTTCGGAGCGACGAGACCCACCGCCGCTCGAGCGAGCGTCGACTTGCCGCAGCCGGTCTCGCCCACCAGGCCGACCACCTCGCCCGCGTCAACGGACAGGCTCGCCCCTGCCACGGCGCGGACCGGGCTGCGCCCCGACCGGCGGTACTCGACCTCGACCTCGCGAAGCTCGAGCAGGCTCATGCGCGAACCAGAAGTGGGTCCACCGGGCACGCCAGCCGTCTGCTGTCCCCGGCGCCGATTAGCTCAGGAACGTCGGTGGCGCACGAAGCGACCGCGTATTGGCACCGCGGGTGGAAAGCGCAGCCGGCCGGCCGGGCTTGCGGGCTCGGGGGAGAACCGGGGATCGATAGCAACGGCGCATCCTCGGCCGCCTCGGGGTGGGGAAGGGCGGCGAGCAGGCCCGCCGTGTAGGGATGGCGCGGCCGGCGCAGCACGTCCGCTGTCGACCCGGATTCCACGATCCGTCCCGCGTACATCACGGTCAGCCAGTCTGCGACCGATGACATCACTCCCAGGTCGTGCGTGATCATGATCACCGACAGGCCGGACTGCTGCCGCAGGCGGTCCAGCAGCCGCAGGATTCCCGCCTGCACGGTCACGTCGAGAGCGGTCGTGGGCTCGTCGGCAATCAAGATGCGCGGGCGGCAGGCCAGCGCAATGGCGATTGCGATCCTCTGCCGCATCCCTCCGCTGAACTGGTGTGGGAACGCGTGGAGCGCGCCTGCGGGGTCTGGAATCCGGACCTCCTCCAGCAGCTCGATCGCGCGATCGCGGGCGTCGGAAGCTTTCAATCCGAGGTGGTAGACGAGGTGCTCGGTGAGCTGCCGGCCGACGGTCATCATCGGGTGCAAGGAGGTGAGGGGATCCTGGAAGACCATCGCGATCTCCTTCCCCCTCACGTCGCGCATCGCGCGCCGGCCGAGGTGGAGCAGGTCGCTACCCGCGTAGCTCGCGGATCCCTCGACCACCGCGCCTTCCGGCAGCAGCCCAAGCAATGCGAGTACCGAGATCGTCTTCCCGCTTCCGCTCTCGCCTGCAATCCCAAACACCTGGCCCGGCTCGACCTCGTAGTCGACTCCATCCAGAACCGTGACCAGCCCGGATGCTGTCGGAAGCTGTACCCGCAAGCCCTGGACGGAGAGCAGGCTTTTCAAGGCTTGCGTTCCCGCACCGCCCAGGACGACCTGGGGTCCAGCGCGTCGCGAAGGCTGTCGCCGAGGAAGTTGAATGCCAGCACGACCGACAGGATGGCGAACCCTGGAAACGTCCCCATCCACCACCGCTCGAAGAACTGCGTGCCGGTGTTCACCATGGAGCCCCACTCGGGCGTCGGCGGCTGCGAGCCCAGGCCCAGGAATGAAAGGCTAGCCAGCAGCAGCACGGCGTTGCCGAGATCGAGTGTGGCCAGGACGAGCACTGGACCGGCCACGTTGGGAAGCACGTCCACCACCAACGCGCGGGCCGAGGAGGCGCCGAGGAGGCGCGTCGCACTCACGTAGTCGGCCTGTCCCAGGGACTGCACCAGGCCCCGCACGACACGTGCATAGGAAGGCCAGAAGACGATGAGGACTGCGAGCACCGCGTTCCGCAGGCTCGGACCAAGCGCGGCCGTTACGGCCATCGCGAGGATGATCGTGGGGAACGCGAAGACGAGGTCGGTCGCGCGCATCACCACCTCGTCGACTAGGCCGCCGAAATATCCCGCGATCCCGCCGAGGGTTCCGCCGATGAGGACGGCAGCCGAGACCAGGAGGAAGGCGAGAGGCAGGGAAAGCCGCGAACCCCAGAGGACGCGGCTGAAGACGTCGCGCCCGAGCTCGTCGGTGCCGAAGAGGTGGGTGCTGCTTGGCGCGAGAAGGAGGTGGGAGCTCTGGGCAAGGGGGTCGTAGGGCGCGATCAACGGAACGAAGATCGCGACCAGGATCCACGCACCGGCCAGGACCATGCCCACGATGGCGAGCGGCTGCTGCCACGCCGAGCCGATCGTGCCGGCGCGGCGTCGCAGGCTGATTCGAAAACGCAGTGGCAGCTGCTGGGCGCTCACGCGAGCCGCATCCGCGGGTCGACGATGCCGTAGAGGATGTCGACTGTGAAGTTGACGACGATGTAAACCACCGCGACGAACAAGCTCACGCCCATGATCGCGGGGAGGTCGAGAGTGGTCGCGGAGTGAAACGCATACTGCCCGATGCCGGGCCACGCGAATATGCTCTCGACGAGCACCGTGCCGGTCATCACGTTGGCGAAAGCAAGGCCGCCGACCGTGATGATCGGCGGGAGGGCGGCGCGCAGGACGTGCCTCAGGATGACCGTGTGCTCGGGAAGGCCCTTGGCCCGCGCTGCCTGGATGTAGTCGTTGTTGATGACCTCGAGGACGGCCGAGCGCGTGAACCGAGTCAGCAGCCCGATGTTGTAAGCGGCCAGCACACATGCCGGCAGGATCAGATGCTGCAGTGCATTGCCCAGAACGTCGAACTGCCCGGCCAGCAGCGCGTCGACCGTGTACATCCCGGTCACGTGTGGGGCCGGCAACACGCCGGGGTCGAGGCGACCGCTGCCAGGCACCCACCCGAGCTTGAAGAAGAACACATACAGGGCGACCAGGGCCAGCCAGAAGGTGGGCATCGAGATTCCGCCGAGCGAGATCACGCGCAGGACCTGGTCGGTCAGCTTGTTCCGGCGCACCGCGGACAAGACCCCGAGGGTGATGCCGAGCGCAAACGCGATCAGGATCGAGGTCACGGCCAGCTCGGCCGTCGCTGGGATGTACTCGGCGAGGTCTGTGCGCACCGCGCGATGGGTCTGCTCCGACAGGCCGAGGTCGCCCTGGGCGAGGTGTTCCAGGTAGAGGACGTACTGCACCGGCAGCGGCTTGTCGAGGCCGTACTTCTCACGGAAGGCCTGGACCGCAGCCGGGTCGGCGATCGCGCGTTGGCCGAGGTTGGCGGCCGCCGGGTCACCGGGCACCATCTCCGTGAGCACGAAGGCGACAAAGGTGATGCCGACGCCGAGAAGGATCAGCGCGGCGAGCCGCCGGGCCAGGAAGCGGACGAATGGCCGGGATGGCAGCGGGAGCCGCCACCCCGGCTTCACATTCTGGTTAGCCGCCGACGCCTGCGGGGTCAATGGTCCAGGTCGGGTTGTAGTCGGCGCCGGTCACGCCCTTGGTCGCGGCCACCACCTGCCCCGGCTGGATCAGCGGGAAGAAAGGCCCATCGGTGTTCATCTGCCTCTGGATCTGCTGGAAGAGCTGACCCCTAGCAGTGTTGTCGGTGCTCGAGCTCGCCTGTGTCCCGAGCGCCTCGAGGCTTGGGTCCGAGCCGGCCGCCCAGCCTGCGCGCAGACCGACGAGCTGGCCGGGAAGGAAAACGAGGTAGTCGTTGGGGTCGGGGTAGTCCGGGCCCCACAGCCAAAGGCCCATCTGCTCGGTGCCGGCTCGATAGTCAGCCAGGGCGACCGAGATCGGGCTGCCGGTCAGATTGACGGTGATACCGGCAGCTTCCAGGTTGGCCTGGACCTTCTGGGCGAGGGTGCTGAACGAGACGCCGTTGAGGGTGAAGTCGCTGGGGAACCCGAGGTTTATGGTCGGGTTGGACAGCCCGGAGGCGGCGAGCTCAGACTTGGCCTTGGTGAGGTCGAACTGGGCGTCGTCCGCCGGTGTCAGAGCGCCGAGGAACATGCTCGGAACCACGCCGGGCGTCTGGATGGCGCCAGCACCGGCGAGCTGCACGTACGAGGCGTAGTCCAGGGCGTAGCGGACCGCATTCTGGAAGTGCTTGTTGGGCGTGATCTTCGAGATCTTCGAATTGTCGTTCGCGAACAGGAAGAAGACGTTCGGTCCCGGGCTTGCCTTGACCTGGACCGAGCTGCCACTGAGCGAAGCCGCCTGGTCGGACGAGAGGTCGATCGCGACTTCGTCAGTACCCCGCTGGATGTCGATCAGCTGAGTGGGTGCCTGGATGTTGCGGACGACGACCGTGTTGTAGAAAGGCTTGGGGCCGAAATAGTTGGGGTTCGCGGTGAGGTCGACCTCGGTGGTGGTGCTGAACGACTTCAGGATGTACGGGCCGCTGCCCTCCGACGTGGTGTTGAGGAACGCCTCAGCCGTGTCGGCTTTGTCGGCCCCGGGCTGGTCGGTTCCACCGTGCGCCTTCACGACCTTGGAGTTGACGATGCCCAGGGCTGGGTTCGGGATGATGAACGGAATCGCGGGGTTGGGAGTGCTGGAGGTGAGAACGACGGTCGAGGCGTCCGGCGTCGACACGGTGATGCCGGCCAGCAGGAAGGATGGGTTGCCCTTGATGTTGATCAGCCGGTTGAAGGAAAACGCCACGTCGGCCGAGGTGAGTGGCGTGCCGTCCGAGAACTTGATATCTGTGCGCAGCTTGAACGTGAACGTCTTGGCATCTGACGACGCGGTGTAGGAGCTGGCCACCTGGGGCACAGGCGTCGCCGAGTCGGAGCCCTTGAACGTCAGCAGCGTGCTGTAAAGCGACTTGGCGATGATGCCACCCGACACCTCGAACTCGCGTTGTGGGTCGGCGGTCTTCATGTCGAATGACTTGTCGATGACGAGAACGTGATTGGTCGTGGCGGTGCTTCCGCTTCCGCCGCCGCACGCGGCGAGCACCGTGAATGCGGCCGCAGCCACGCCTGCCAGCAGGCGGTTGTTTCGTGTTGAAACCATCGGTCTCCCTCCCCAGGTTCGATCTCCCGCCCCGATCAAACACTGAGCGGTGGGTGTGGAGGCGGGCTGCAATAATAGGCCGACTTAAGGATGAATGAACGCTCGTTTTCGGCCGGGCGACGGGCACGTTCATCGCTGTACGACCTTCGCGTCTCCGTCGCGCGGATAGAAGGCCGCTCGGTTTGCGGTCTCGCGGTGGGCGACTACTTCGAGGTCACCGAGTCAAGCCGTGTCCGCATCCCCGAAGGCCGTCACTTCTGCATGTACGCGATGGCCGCCGCGCTGCCGCTCCTCGCGGCCAAGCAACGTAAGCTTCCCGCCGGCGACTGGCTCGAAAGTGACTCCCTGGTGGCATGCCCTGACCCTGACGAGAGGCTCGTGATGCGCATCGAGAGAATCCGGCGCAGGAGGATCCCGACCGAGGAGCTGACGTGAGCGGCACGCGTTTCGGGATCGGCCTGCGCGGCAATCTCGGGGTCGGAGAATATGGCAAGCTCGGGCGTCTCGCGGAGGACCTGGGCTTCGAAGTCGTCAGCGTTTTCAACGACCTGGGGGATCAGCCCGCGCTGCCCGCCCTGCTCGAGGTGGCGGCGGCGACCGATCGCATCATGATCGGTCCGGCGTGTCTCAACCCGTTCACGCTCCACCCGGTCGAGATCGCCGGCCAGGTCAGTGCCCTAGATGCGGCATCCGCTGGAAGGGCGTACCTGGGCCTGGCGAAGGGTGCGTGGCTGGCGTCGATCGGAATCGCTCAGGCGCGTCCCGTTCGTGCGCTCCGAGAGGCGGCCGGCGTGGTGCGAGCGCTCCTGGCGGACGACCGGTCCGGATATCGAGGCGAGGTCTTCAGGCTCGAGCCCGGCGTGCATCTCGACTTCGACATGGTTCGCTCGCAGGTCCCGCTGCTCATCGGTGGCTGGGGCCTGCGCACCGTCGCGCTCGCCGGCGAGATTGCCGATGAGCTGAAGGTGGGGGGCAGCGCCAACCCCGGCCTCGTGCCTGTAATGCGGTCCCGCATCGCGGCCGGCGAAGCACGCGCGGAGCGGCGCTCGATGCCGGCCCGCATCGTCCTGGGCGCGGTCACGGTGGTCGACGAGGATGGCGAGGCCGCTCGCGACTTGGCCCGGTCCGCGGTGGCGGCGTACTTTGAGGTCGTGGCCAGGCTCGACCCGACGATCGATCTGCCCCGTGGCCTGGTCGAATCCATGTCGCTCTTGCTCCAGGCCGGCGACCGGGCGGCAGCCGGCCGCCTTATCCCCGACCATCTTCTCGACCGATTCGCTTTCTGCGGCACGCCGATGCAGGTCGCGCGCCAGGTCCGCGACGTCTTCGACGCGGGCGCCGCAAGGATCGAGTTCGGGTCACCTTTCGGCCTGGACCAAGAAAGCGGTTTGCGACTTCTTGGCGAGGGAGTGCTTCCGCAGTTCCACTGATCGAGCAGCCGACCTTACGAACGCACGCTTGTTAGTCCAACGTCACGCTGGCCCGTGGGCCCCGCCTATGATGGTCAGGCTGCTACTTAATCTCGATTCCGAGGCAGGAACGCGATGAGCCGTCCGACTAAACCCCTCGATGGCATCAAAGTGCTGGCGTTTGAGGTCCAGGTGGCGGGTCCCTACTGCACGATGATGCTCGCCGACCAGGGCGCCAGCGTCATCAAGGTAGAGCGGCCCGAAGGTGGCGACACAGCGCGTGGCGGAGCTCCCATGGTCAAGAACGACGCGGGCGAAACGCAGAGCGGTTACTTCCTGCGCTTCAACCGGAACAAGCGCAGCCTCACCCTCAACCTGAAGAGCGACCAAGGCCGCCGGCTCTTCACCGAGCTGGCCGGGAAGTCGGACGTGTTGGTCGAGAACTTTCGACCAGGCCTCCTCGACGAGATGGGCATCGGCTATAAAGCTCTCTCCGAGCACAACCCAGGTCTCATCTATGCCTGCATCTCGGGCTTCGGCAGCCTGGACGGCTACCTCGGCCCGTACAGCAAGCGGCCCGCTTACGACATCGTGGCCCAGGCGATGGGTGGCCTCATGAACACCTGCGGCCAGGCCGACGGGCCTCCGACGTGGCTGGGCGTGGCGCTGGGCGACATCGTGTCCGGAATGAACGCGGCCTACGCGATCATGCTGGCCCTTTATCAGCGGACGCAGACCGGACGCGGGCAGTACATCGACATCTCCATGTACGACACCATCGTCGGCCTGGCCGAGCGTTCGATGACCGCATACTCGCTGACCCAGCAGGTTCTCGAACGCGGGCGGGAGCGCTACATGGCCCCCTGGGGTCCTTTCCAGTGCCAGGACGGTTACGTCGGCGTGATCGTCGCAACGGAAGGTGACTGGGCGAAGTTCTGCCAGGCGATCGAACGGTCCGACCTGGTGGGACGCGAGGGCGCGACTTCCGGCCCCGAGAGGGCCAGCAACATGTCGGGTTGGCTCGGCGAGATTATCAACGGCTGGTTCTCCAGCCAGACCAAAGCCGAGGCGAGCGCGAAGCTCCTGGCGGTCGGATTGCCCGTCGGCCCGGTGCAGACGGCCAAGGAGATATTCGACGACCCGCACGTGGCGGCGCGCCGGCTGATGATCGACGTCCCCGACCCCATCCTCGGCTCGGTCAGGCTCGTCGGCCCCGTTGCCAAGATGTCCGGCGACCCGAGGCCGATCCTCGGCCCGGCCCCGCTCTTGGGCCAGCACAACACCGAGATCCTGACCCAAGTGCTGGGTTACACGCCGGAACAGGCCCAGGAGCTTAAGCAGGACGGCGTAGTTTAGGAAGCCGGATACGCACTCTGAGGTGAAGGAGAACCGTCTGTGAACCGCGATGAAGTGGCAGTCGTGAGCGCCGCCCGCAGCCCGTTTGGAAAGTTCGGGGGCACGTTGAAGGATTTCACCCTGCCCAAGCTCGGTGGTCTCGTGGCCGCCGAAGCGATTCGCAGGGCCGGTATCGCCCCGGAGGACGTTGAGGAGGTCGCCACCGGAGTCAACCTGCCGGGCGCCGACCGCTCGATCGCCCGCCAGATCCTGATCGAGGCGGGCATCCCACCCAGCCGCGTCGCGTACACGGTGGATCGCGCGTGCTGCTCCTCGATGGCCGCCGTCAACATGGCTTCGCGTTCCATCCGCCTCGGAGAGGTCAGCGTGGCGGTGGCCGGCGGCGCCGAGAATATGAGCAAGGTGCCCTACTTCCTCACCGACTTTCGCTGGGGCCACCGGCTGGGCGACGTCCACCTGAAGGATCAGCTCGTCATCGCCTGCCCGATGACCGGCAAGCCGCGCGCGGTCCAGGCCGGCGATGAGGCGGTCGAGTTCGGGGTCACGCGCGAGGAGCAGGACCGTTGGGCGGTGCGCAGCAACGAGCTCTACTTCAAGGCCAAGGCGGCTTGCAGATTCAAGGACGAGCTGATGACCATCGACGTCCCGCAGGAACGAGGTGAACCGATTCACTTCGCGGACGACGAGTCGCCTCGGGCCGACGTGGCCCTGGAGAAGCTCGCAAGGCTGCCCCTGATATATGGCAGCCCGACGGTCACCGCCGGCAACGCTCCCGGCCTGAACACTGGCAGCTCAGCGATGGTGCTGATGTCACCGGAAGAGGCCGCGCGGCGGGGCATCAAGCCCCTGGCCACCCTCATCGGGTGGGCGATGGCCTCAGGTCACCCCGACAGGATCGCGTCAATCCCGGCCGAGTCGGCGCGACTTTCGCTGGCCAAGGTGGGCTTGACGATCGACGACATCGACCTGATCGAGATCAACGAGGCCTTCGCCGCCGTGCCGCTCGTCTCGACCCTGATCATGGCCGGCCGGGACCAGAAGAAGGCAGAGGAGATCCGCGCCAAGACCAATGTCAACGGGGGTGCGATAGCGATCGGCCATCCGACCGGCGCCACTGCCGCGCGGATGATCATGACCCTGATCTTCGAGCTACGCCGCCGTCGCGAAGCTGCCGGTGATTCGCGTCCTTACTACGGCCTCGCGACATTGTGCGGCGGCATCGGAGAAGGTGAAGCGGTCATCGTGAGAGTGGACGGATAGCGCTCAGATCACCGCGTCCGGCTGAAACGAGCCGAAGACCTTCCGCAGCGTCTCGCTGATCTCGCCGACCGTCGCGTAGACGCGGACCGCTTGGATGGTCGGCTCGATGACCGACCCGCCCTCTCGCGCTACGGACTCCAGCCGGTCCAGTGACTTTCGCACCGCATCGCCGTCGCGTGACCTGCGCAGGGCTTTCAGGCGAGCGACCTGCGCCGGCTCGATCCGAGGGTCGATGGCGAACGGGTCCGGTCCCCGCCCACCCTCCTCGACCACGAAGCAGTTGACGCCGACCATGCGCCGCTCGCCGCTGTCGATCTGCGTCTGAATCCTGTAGGCGGACTGGGCGATCTGCTCCTTGAACCATCCGGACTCGATGCATGCGAGCGCGCCGCCAAGCTCGGCGATCTTGTCCAGCTCGACACGCACGCGCTTTTCGATCTCCGACGTCAGAGACTCGATGGCATAGGAGCCGCCCAGCGGATCGATCACGTTGGTCAACCCGGTCTCCGCGAGGATGACCTGCTGGGTACGGAGGGCGAGCGTGGCAGCCGCTTCGGTCGGCACCCCGAGCGCCTCGTCGTAGGCGGAGGTGTGAAGTGTCTGCACACCACCAAGCACGGCGGCGAGGGCGTTGATGGTGACTCGAACCACGTTGACCAGCGGCTGCTGCGCGGTGAGGTTCGACCCTGCCGAGAAGGCGAAGATGCGGAGGGCGCGGCTGTCGGGGTTCTTGGCCCCAAAACGGTTGCCCATGATGTCGTCCCACACCTTTCGCGCGGCGCGGAACTTGGCCACCTCCTCGAGCAGCTCGAGGTCCGCGGTGAGAAAGGTGAACAGCGAAGGCGCGAAGTCGTCGACCGACAACCCACGCTCAACCGCCGCTTCGCAATACGCAATGCCGTTGGCAAAGGTGAACGCCAGCTCCTGAACCGCGCTCGCGCCCGCCTCGCGCATGTGGTACCCGCTCATGCTCAGGGGCGTCCAGCTCGGCAGGTGGCGCGCGCAGTACTCGATCACGTCCGCGGATATGCGCAGCCCGGCCCTGGGTGGATAGATCTGGGTGCCGCGGGCGATGTACTCCTTGAGGACGTCGTTCTGGATGAGGATCTTGACCGCGTTCGGATCGTGCCCATTCTTCTCGGCCAGCGCCACGTTCAGCGCGAGCCACAGGTGCCCGATGGAGTTTGCGGTGGTGCGAATCTGCCGGATGCCCTCGAGCGGGATGCCTTCGAATAGAACCTCCATGTCCGCCAGCGAGTCGATCGCGACTCCGACGCGGCCAACCTCGCCGAGCGCGTGAGGATGGTCGGAGTCGAGGCCGAGCTGGGTCGGCAGGTCGAGCGCGACCGAGAAACCGGTCTGTCCCTGGCGCAGCAGTTCCTTGAAACGCGCGTTCGTCTCTTCGGCTGAGCCGAAGCCCGCGTACTGGCCCATGATCCATGGGCGCTCGAGGTACATCCTTCTCGTGATGCCTCGTACGAATGGCGGCTCCCCGGGCGCGCCGGCGCCGGCGGCAGCCATCTCGGCCACGCCGTAAACGGGCTCAAGTGGAATGCCCGACCTCGTCTCAGCCATTCAAACCAACTCTAGTCTGCGCCCGATCCCTGGCGGACAGGATTGTCATGACAAACGGACGATCGTTTGCAGCTTCGAAGCGGACGCCTGCGGAAGTATGCTACCGCCCGACCTCATGGCGAGAACCCGCGTTGACCTGGGCCTGATGCTCGAGGGCCAGGAGGGCCTGACGTGGCGCAGGTGGCGGCGTCTGTGCGCCCTGGCGGAGGAGCTGCGCTTCGAGTCGATCTGGCGGAGCGACCACAACTATTCGGTGTTCGGCGTCACAGATCGCGACTGCATCGAAACATGGGAGTCGCTTGCACTGTGCGCGGAATGGACCGAGCACGTCGAGTTCGGAGCTCTGGTGTCGCCGATCACGTTTCGCGAACCGGGCATGCTCGCACGAATGGCCGCGACGGTGGACGACCTGGCGGGGGGACGGCTGGTGCTCGGCCTCGGCGCCGGGTGGTACGAGGCGGAGCATCGAGATTTCGGCATTCCGTATCCCGGCGTCGGTCGGCGGATGGACCTTCTCGAGCACGGGATCACGCGGATCCGGGAGGTCTGGAATCTCTCCCACCCGCGTCCGCCTCGAGGCTCGATCCCGATTCTCATCGGCGGCTCGGGCGAGCGGCGCCTGCTTGCGATCGTGGCTCGCGAGGCGGACGAATGGAACTATGGCCCACGCACGCCCGAGCAGTATGCCGCCAAGGCAACAGTGCTTGAGCAGCACTGCCGCTCGATCGACCGGGACCCGTCTACCATCCGCCGGTCCGTGATGTTCGGCTACCTGATCGGTAAGAATCGGGCGGAGGTGCTGGAGCGCGCGGAGGCGCTGAAATCGATCGTGCCGGACTACGGGGGGATGGAGCCGGCGCAGATCATCGAGGCGGCCTCGCCACGGACGCTGATCGGCACCCCCGACGAGATCGCCGAGCGGATGAGGCCCTACGTTGAGCTGGGCGTGACGAGGTTCATGATCCAGCACTTTCTGATGGATGACGACGAGGCCCTGAGGCTGCTCATCGGCGAGGTTGGTGCTCGACTGAACGCCTGAGCGCCGCCGACGCGTTGAACAGCATCAGCTCGTTGTTGCTCACCGTCACGAAGCGAATCCCTTGCTCGATCCAGAAATGGGCGGACTCGGCGTCTGGCACCCAGATACCGACCGCCACTCCTTGTTCTCCGGCGCGCACCACGATCTCAGTGATCGCCTCGAGTACCTTCGGATGGTCGAACTGGCCGGGCAGGCCAAGCGACGTAGAGAGGTCGTAAGGGCCGATGAAGATCACGTCGAGTCCGTCGATGTCGAGGATGCTGCCCAGGTCGGAGGTGGCCAGGCGCGCCTCGATCTGCAGGACCACCAGCGGCTGGAGCGCGTCCTTGGCGGTCAGGGTCGCGAACGGAATAGCCGAATAATGGAGCTGCCGCGTCGACGGAGACGATCCGCGGTCGCCGCCGGGCGGGAAGCGGGTAAGGCGAACCGCCGAGTTGCCCGCCTCGGCGGATGTGACGCCCGGCCACACGATGCCGGTGGCCCCAAGGTCCAGCGCCCTGCCGACGTCATGTGGAGCGCTCAAGGGCACCCGCACGAAGGGTGTCGTCTCGGAGGCGCCGGCCGCCCGGATGAGTTGCGGCAGCGTCTCGGCTCCAAAAGGCCCGTGCTCGAGATCGAGGATCACAAAATCCCATCCCGACCAACCGAGGATCTCGACCACCTCGGGGCTGGGCGTCTGGACCCAGGTGCCGTGGAGCACCTCTTGGTTGGCGAGAGCGTGCCTCAGCCGCTCCGGGTTCATGAACCGGGTGTTCGGTTGAGGAGGATCTTGATCGTGCCTGCCACGCAAACAGCCTCGTGCTGGTTGCGGATCTCGAACTCGAGGTCCGCCAGTCCGCGCGCATCGCCCTTGGGTTGAAGGGCGGCGATCTTTGCCGTGTAGGTGATGGTGTCTCCAAGCAGCACAGGGTTGATGAAGCGCACCCGATCGAAGCCGTACAGCGCGACCACCGCCTGGCCAGATATCGGTGCCAGGCCGGTCATCATCGAGATGAGCAGGAGACCATGGGCGATCCTGGTGCCGAAAGGGCCGGTGGCGGCAAACGCGGCGTCATTGTGAAGCGGACTCCAGTCGCCGCTGACGGCGCTGAAAAGCGCGAGGTCGGTCTCGGTGATGGTGCGTCCACGCGTGCCGGGGAACACATCACCGACGGCAAGTTGATCGAAGTATCGGTCGAGCATTTGCGATCCCCTCTGTCGCGCGCACGCCCGGGGCGCAATCCGGTGCGCCGGCAAATCATATACCGCGTCATAGGCGAAAAGGACGCCGTGGTTCTAACAAACGCTCGTTTGCCAATAGAATGCAGCGATGCGATTTCAGGGCCAGACCGCGATCGTCACTGGGGCCGGCAGAGGAATGGGTCGCGCGGTCGCCCTGGCACTCGGGTCGGAGGGCGCTCAGGTCGTGGTGGCTGAGCTGGATGGGTCCGCTGCGAATGATGTCGCGGCCGAGATCAAGGGCGGCGGCGGCCGATCGCTGGCGGTGGAGATGGACATCAGCAGCGTGCCCGACGTGCGCCTCCTTTTCGAAAAGGCGCTATCGGCATTCGGCGACGTGGACATTCTCGTCAACAACGCGGGCATCGGCATTGCCAAGCCGCTGGTCGATTACACCGAGGCGGACTGGGACCGGCAGCTCGGCGTAAACCTGAAGGGCATGTTCTTTGCCACCCAGGAGGCCGCTCGCGTGATGATCCCGAAGCGGCGCGGGAAGATCGTGAACTTCGCATCGACGGCCGCGTTCGTCTCGTCATCGACGCCCGAAACCGCGTACGACATCAGCAAGGGCGGCGTGAGGCAGCTCACTGTTTCGGTGGCGGCCGAGCTGGCGCCCCATCACATCAACGTCAACGCGGTGGCCCCGGGCACGATCCTCACCGACCTGACCCTTCGGGTCCTCGACACCGAGGAGAAGATGGCGCGGGCGTCGGCCAAGATCCCGCTCGGGCGCCTCGGAAAGCCTGAAGACATGGTCGGTCCTGTCCTTTTCCTCTGCTCGGAAGAGGCCGACTATGTGACCGGGCACGTGCTCGTAGTCGACGGCGGATGGCTCCTGTTCTGAGCGCAACGGAGGCCGGCGCCGCACCGCGCGCGCTTTTCGGTCTGCGTGGTCGGGTGTGGCTGATGACCTTCGGTCACCTGGTGATCGATTCGAACGCAGCGCTTCTCTTCGCACTTCTCCCGCTGTTCGTCGGCCGCCTCCACATCAATTTCGCCCAGGCCGGAGCCCTGGCCACCGTGCTGCTGACCACGTCGAGCGTGACCCAGCCTGCGTTCGGGTTGGTCCAGGACCGCCACCCTCGCCTTCCCCTCTCCAGCGCCGGCCTGCTGGTCGCCGGCCTGGCCATGGGGATCACGGGGTTCGTCGCCACCTACGCGCAGATGCTCGCGATCGTGGTCGTCGCAGGCGTCGGAGTAGCTGCGTTTCATCCGCAGGCTGTGGCGCAGGCCGGCCGCGCGAGCGCGCGGAACCAGGCGTGGGGCATCGCCATCTTCTTCACGGGTGGATCGACCGGAACGGGCATCATGTCCCTGGTCATCGTGCCGCTGGTCGCCGCGTTCGGCCCGCGAGCGACCCTGGTCGCGCTCATCCCGGCGGCTTTCGCCGCGGCCCTCTTCTGGCGCGCGTACTCATCGTGGCTCCAACCGGTGCGCGTCAAGCGCTCAGAGACCGCCGGCGCTTCCGTGCGTGCGGTCGCCCTGCCGCTGTCGATGCTGCTCGTCGTCTCGATCCTCAGGTCGGCGGTGATGACCGCATACCTCACCTTCCTGCCCACCCTCGTCGTCGTGAGGACCGGAAGCCTCGGACTCGGGGCGGCGGCGCTGGCGGTCTTTCTTTTCGCGGGCTCTGCCGGCGCGCTGGTCGGCGGCGCGGCCGCGCACCGGTTCGGCAGCGAGCCCGTGGTCGTCGTCTCGCTCGTCACCGGCATGCTCGGGCTCCTGCCGGTGCCCTGGTTGCCGGTACACGTCCTGGTGCCCTGGATGTTCGTTGCAGGGGTGCTCATGTTCGCGTCGGAGGCACAGGTGACCTCGCTGGCGCAGCGCCTGCTGCCGGCTTTCGTCGGCGTGGCGTCGAGCCTGATGATGGGCGTCGGGCTCGGCATCGGCAACGTGGGTGCAATCTTCACCGGAGCGCTGGCGGACGCGAAGGGCATCCAGTTCGCCCTGACCGCGACGACTCTCGTCATGGCAGGCGCGATCGCCGCCGCCTGTGTTTTCGTCGTTTCGGTGCGCGGCCGCCCGTCGCGCGCGTACGAGGAGGCGTGACCACGATGAGGTTTGGTATCGGCATGTACAGCGCGCAGCGCCCGCCAGGCTCCGAGCGCTCGTACCGCGACCTTTACGACGACATGATTCGCGAGGCGAAACTGGCCGAGGAGGTCGGACTCGACTCCTTCTGGATCGCCGAGCACCATTTCGCCGAGGACGGCTATGCGCCCTCCGTGATCCCGATCTGCTCAGCCGTCCTCGCCGCCACGACCCGACTGGTCGCCGGCACCGCGGTGATCATCGCGTCCTTCTACAACCCCATGCGCCTGGCGGAAGACGCCATCGCGCTCGATCTACTAAGCGGCGGGCGATTCATCCTCGGACTCGGGACGGGTTACCGGCCGGAGGAGTTCGCGGGCATGGGGATCGCGCCGGAGACCGACGAGGCGCGGCTGGACGAGATCGTCGAGATCCTTGAGAAGGCGTTCTCGGGCGCGCCGTTCTCGCATTCGGGCACGTATTACGAGATCCCGCGCTTGACGGTGACGCCTGCTCCCTTCACGCCGGGCGGCCCGCCAATGCTATTGGCGGGCGACGGCGTGGTCGATCGCGATGCGGTACGCGCGGCCGAACGCGGGAAGCCCTACATGATCGACCCGTCCCTCCCCCTCGAGGAAACGTCCCGGCTGGTCGCGCTCTTCGACTCGGCCTACAAGGGCGATCGGATTTTGGATCTTCCGTTCTTCAACTACGGTTTCGTCAGCGACGACTCCGACCCGTGGGAGGAGATGGAGGCCGGCTTCACCTACCTGAGGCAGACCTACGACCGCTGGGCCGGTCGCGCCGTCCGCGAGGTGCGCCGTGAGAACCACCGCCTGATCCTCGGGAGCAAGGAGCAGGTCACCCAGCAAGTGCTCGAGTATCACCGGATGTTCGGCGACCGGCTCCATTTCATCATGCGTCTCGACTACCCGGGCCAGGACCCGGAGCGGTCGGACCGCGCGGTGCGGGCGTGGGGCGAGGTCGCCGAATCCGTGCGGCGCGAGCTCGCGGCCCGGCGGTGACCGTCAGGGTCCTCGAGACTATCGACACCCACACACTGGGCGAGCCGACCCGCATCGTGCTGGGCGGTTTTCCGGCGTTGCGCGGGCGCACGCTCAAGGACCGCTCGCTCGACCTGCTGCGCCGCCATGGCGAACTGAGGCAGTCCCTGATGTGGGAGCCGCGCGGTCACGCGTTGATGTTCGGCGCGGTCGTCGTGTCGCCCGTACGTCCTGAGGCGGACCTCGGCCTGGTCTTTATGGACGGTGGAGGCGCGGTGGAGATGTGCGTGCACGGCACGATCGGAGCGGCGACCGCGCTGGTCGAAACCGGCCGCCTGAAGCCTGGCCGCGACGGCATCCTGAAGGTAGACACGCCGGCGGGCCTGGTGAGAGTCCGCGTGGTCAGGTCGAAGGGGCGCGTCGAATCGGTCGAGCTCGAGGGCGTGCCGAGCCGTAGTGTCGCAACGGGCTTGAGCGCCCGCGCCGCGAACCGCGACGTCCCCTACGACCTGGCGTATGGCGGCAACCTGATCGCCATCGCCCGCGGAGCCGACGTCGGGATCAAGGTGCGCGCCTCGTCTTTCCGGCCGCTGGTCGAAGCCGGGATGGAGCTGAAGACTCAGGCGCAGGCCGCCTGGGTTTCAACGCGGGGCCGGCTCGGTCCATGGAGCGAGGTCGTGTCGGCGCTGATCTACGAAAGGCTGGGACCAGGGCGGTATCGGGACCTCGTGGTGTTTCGCGACCATTCCGTCGACCGCTCGCCATGCGGTTCCTGTTTTTCTGCGTTGATGGCCCAGCTTCACGCGACACGACGACTGAAGCTCGGACAGCGGGTGCGGTGCGAAAACCTTCTCGGCCTGGCATTCGAGGGTCGCCTGGTCGAGCGGGGTGGCGAGCTGATACCGCAGCTCGCGGGCTGGGCCTTCATCACCGGTGAGCACCGCTTCCGCATCGATTCGCGGGATCCGCTGGGTCACGGGTTTCAGCTCGCGTGAAACAGCACAGGCTCAAGGTGGGAGTCGTCCTACCGACCTATCGCCGGCTCGCCACGGCCGACAACATCCGCGCGGCGACGGCGCTCAGCGAGAAGCTGGGTTTCGACTCGATCTGGGTGACCGACCACGTGGTCGTCCCGGCGGAGAGCGCCGAAGCGTTTGGATCGACGTTCTTCGAAGCGGTGACCGTGATGTCGTACGTGGCCGCGATCACGAGTCGTGTCCAGGTGGGCGCCGCGATCCTGATCGTCCCTTATCGTCACCCGCTTGTCCTGGCCAAGATGCTGGCCACCGCGGATGAGCTCTCGGGTGGACGGATGATCCTCGGCGCGGGGCTCGGTTGGCTCGAGAGCGAGTCGCGGCTGCTCGGCGTGCCGCACCGCCGCCGGGCGCGAATCGCCGACGAGAGCCTGGCCGCGATACGTGCCTGCTGGGATGCCGACGAGCCGGCCTTCCACGGCGAGATATACGACTTCGAGCATTTTCATTTCGCGCCGAGGCCGTACCGGAACCGGCGCCTGCCGATCCTGGTCGGAGGTGCGTCGAGCGCTGCGCTGCGCCGGGCCGCACGCTTTGGCGACGGGTGGATCGGTGACGGCCAGACGTTCGAAGAGCTCGAGGTCGGCTTGGGGCAGCTGGCGCGCGAGCTCGAGGCCCACGGCCGCACCCTGGGCGAAATGGAAATAGCGATGCGGACGGGCCTCCAGGTCGCTGCAGACCGAGAGGCCGTGACCGAGTCGCCTTCGGAGAAGGGATGGAAGAGCGGAGAGTTCGTGACCGCCGGCCGGACGCCGTTTCGAGGCCTGCGCCAGGAGGTAGTGTCGGATTTCAGGCGGGCCGCTGCGCTTGGAGTCGGTCATCTCATCTTCGAGTTTCCGGTGTCGCGCGGGGAGGAGTCGATGGACCTGTTCGAGGCTCTTGCAAGCATCCGCGAAGAGGCGGGTGTATGAGCATCAGGCACTTCACGCGAGAGGAGATCTGGGCTGTCGATCCGGTCCGGGTGGCGGATGCAATGGCCGCGGCCCTGGCAATGGTGTCACGTGGCGCGGCGGTCGCGCCCGTGCGTGCCCATATCGACTTCGGGCGCGGGGCGGGGACGTTCCTCATCTCCGGCGCGCTAACCGATCTGGACCTCTTGAGCGTCAAGGTCATCAATGTCCGGCCCTCAAACCCCTCGCACGGCCTGGAGCGATTGCAGGGCTTCATCACGGTGTTCGAATCGAGCACCGGCAGACCGCTTGCCACGCTCGATGCGCAGGCAGCCACCGAGGCACGCACCGCGGCGTGCAGCGCCGTGTCGCTTCGCCTCATGGCCCGGGGAGACGCGACCACGCTCACAGTGTTCGGGACCGGGCCGCAGGCGGCCGCTCACCTGCGCGCGCTCAGCGCCGAGCGCCATTTCGAGGAGATCCGCATAGTGGGCCGAGATCCTCGATCGGCCGGGGCCCTGGCCTCGGCGCACCCGGGCGCACGGGCGATGACGGCCACCGAGGCTCTGCGCGGCGCGCACGTCGTCGTGACCGCGACGAACTCGGCGTCTCCGCTGTTCGGCGCGATGGACGTGGACGAGGGCACGCACCTCGCGTTGGTCGGCAGCGGCAGCCATTCGGCTCGAGAGGTCGAGCCCGAGCTGCTGGGACGCGCCTCCGCGATCCGCGTCGACCACCGGCCGTCCTGCCTGTCGGAATCGGGTGAGATCGTCGGAGCCCTGGAGGCCGGGATGATCAAGGCCGACGACGTGCGCGAGCTGGGCGAGGTCGTTCTCGGCACAGCCCCCGGACGCGGAGGAAAGGGCGATATCACCGTCTACAAGTCGGTCGGCAACGGCACGCAGGACGCCGCCCTGGCGGCGCTCCTCCTGGGCATGAACACCCGATGACGCTTCGCATCGGGCTTGGCGTGTTCGGGATGCAGTCGGTGCCGCAGCGGCCCGACCACCACGTAAAGCTCTACCGCGACCTTCTGGAGGACGCTGAGCTCGCCGAATCGATCGGCTTCGACTCCATCTGGCTCTCGGAGCACCACTTCTGGTTCGACGGCTACTGCCCGGCGGACCTTGCTGCCGCTGGGGCAATTCTGGGCCGGACGACGACGCTCGGCGTGGGCACGGCGGTGATGCTGCTGCCCATGCACTCGGTGGAGAAGGTCGCGGACGACGCCGCCGTGATCAGCCGGCTCGGTGAAGGCCGCCTGTCGCTTGGCGTGGCGCTTGGTTACCGCGACCCCGAGTTTGACGGGTTTGGCATCCGGCGCAAGGACCGCGGGAAGTTGATGGACGCGATGCTGCCGCGACTCGCCGAGTCCTGCCGCCAGGCAGAGCCGCCCGTTCCCATCTACGTCGGCGTCGCGACCTCAATCGCAGCTCAGCGCGCCGCTCGTCTCGGTCTTCCGCTGTTCGCCGACTCGACGATGACCGTGACAGAGCTCCGCGAGATGCTCAACGGATACAACGCTGGCGCGCGTGCGGCCGGCGTCACGCCGCCCGCGCTGCATGCGCTCCAGCGCGACGTGTTCGTCACCGACGACCGCGAACGCGATTGGTCGATGCTGCTCCCCGAGCTGCGCTACATGCGACGCCAGTACGGCGGGTGGTCGTTTCCCCAGGAGGAAGGCGAGACCACGCCGGCCTATCTCCAGCGTCTCGAGGCGGACATCGAGGCCAAGTTGAAGAACCTCATCATGGGCGACGCCGACTACGTGGCTGCGCGCCTGCGAGAGTTCGAAGCTCTTGGCTTCGGCCTTATCGTCTGCCGGAGCCAGTTCGGCAACCTGCCCCGGGAGAGCCTGCACAGGGCCATCCGCGGGCTGGGCAAGGTGCGCGCCCAGGTGTCGACATGAGGCTTGGGCTCGGTCCGGTCGGCCTGAAGTCTGCGACCCGCTCAAGTCTTGAACGCCTCGCCTCGCAGGCGCTGGCGGCGTCATTCGATTCCGTCTGGGTCGAGGAGTCGCGGGCCGAGGGCGCCGGCGGCGGCCTTGCCGCAGCCGCGATGCTTGCGCAGTCCACGCCATTACGTGTCGGAGCAGCGGTCGACACCGGCCTTTACCACCCGCTGCACCTGGCGGAGGACATCGCCGTCGCGGACCTGGCCTGCCAGGGTCGCATCGAGGTTCTCCTGCGGCTGTCGAGCGCCGCCACCGAGAAGTACGCGGCACCTGTTTCGCGGGCTGCGCTCGAGGAGCACGTCACGGTGCTGGGGCGGGCGCTGAGCGGCGCTCATATCCAGTGGAACGGCAAGCACCTTCGAGTCCCGGGCCGCCTCGAAGCCAACCAGCCGGCGCCCCAACGCCTCGCCCTCAATCCACGACCGGCACAGCCGGTGGTTCCGGTGTGGGTCGAAGCGGTCGAGCCGTGGATGGCAGAGCTTGCACGGACCCTGGGCTTCGGCGTGGCGGTGCGATGGGGCACGGAAGCGGACGTGCCGTCGCCCACCGGCCGCTGGCCCGGCATGGTGCTGTGCTCAGGGGACGCTCAAGCGGCCCCGCTTCTGGCCGCGGCGGGCGAGCATGCCGGGTACTTCCTGGTCGCCGCGACCACCGCGGAACAGGTCGCGGCCGCCGGTCGCCGGCTCGCCGGACCGCTGCGCATGCCCGGCTTCCCGGCGTGGGTCAACTCCGGCGAGTAAAACGAGCGTTCGTTTGTCACAAATGCCTGTGCTATCGTGACCCGGGATGAGAGCCGCGAACGACGTCGTCCTGTACACCCTGAACAACGGAACGACCGACCCGACTTGACAGGAATGCTGCAGGGTGAGGGAGTTTCTCTCACAGAACTCGGTCGAGTTCGAGGATCGGAACATCGCGAAAGAGCCGCACTGGCGCAAAGAGGTCCTGGAGCTGACCGGGGAGATCGTCGTGCCCGTGCTGGTGGTCAACGGCAAGCAGGTCATCGGCCTCGACGAGGACCGCATGGCGGCGGCCATCGGGCTGGAGCACAATGCGGCGTCCAGCAACCGCGACGGTCTCGAAGCGCCCGCAGGGCTGCTCGGCCTGCCCGAACATTCGGACGATCCGATCGTGGAGCAGCTGACACACTTCGTGCACAGGCTCCAGCGCGAGATGGAGTTCAACGCGCTGAAGGAAGGCTCGCCTTATCGCGATGGCCAGCACGACGGCATGCGATTTGCGCGCGACGCCATCCTTCGCATGCTCACCGGCACGTACGAGCCGGAGAAGATGGTGATCGAGCGCGACGGCGGCCACTCGGCCTGACCGCGCCCAAGCGATGAAGAAAGCGGCGCCCGCCGCTCAGGCGCAGCTCGGCGGCCAGGCTACTGCTTCCATGCCGCCGATGGTCCGGTACCTGGACGAGGACGGCGAGCTGCTGATCGAGCAGCCGATGAGCGACGAGCTGGCGCTGGAAGGCTATCGGGTAATGCTCAGGGGCAGGCGTTTCGACGAGCGCTCCGTCAGCCTTCAGCGGCAGGGCCGCATGGTCACCCTCGCGCCAGGCATCGGCCAGGAGGCGGCTACTGTCGGCGCCGCGATGGCGATCGACGCGAAGACCGACTGGTTCGTGCCGCAGTACCGAGAGTTGGCGGGCCAGCTGTGGCACGGCTACCCGCTCACCATGGCGTTCTTGTGGCACGTCGGCCATCCGATCGCATTCCAGATCCCGGGCGACCTCAAGATGCTGCCGTTCCAGGCCGCGATCGCAGGTCAGCTTCCGCAGGCGGTCGGCTTGGCGTGGGGCATGAAGCTCAAGAAGGATCCCGGCGTTGTGCTGGCCATCTTCGGGGACGGAGGCACCTCGCAAGGCGATTTCCACGAGGCCGCCAACCTGGCCGGGGTGATGAAGGCTCCCATCATCTTTCTCTGCCAGAACAACAGCTGGGCGATCTCCACTTCCATCGCGCAGCAGACCGCCGCAGAGACGCTGGCCCAGAAAGCCATCGCTTACGGCTTTCCAGGCGTCCAATGCGACGGCAACGACCTGTTCGCCGTGTATGCGACGGTGCGCGAGGCGGCGCGGCGCGCGCGTGAGGGGATGGGTCCGACACTGGTCGAGGCGGTCACGTACCGGCTTGGACTTCACACCACTGCCGACGACCCGACCCGCTACGAGCCTCGAGAGCTGCACGACCTGTGGATCAACCGCGACCCGCTGCGGCGCATGCAGCTCCACCTGGTGTCGCGCGGCGTCGTCGACAAGGCGGGCCTGGAACGGATCGAGGACGAGGTGAAGGAAGAGCTGCGCGTCTCCTGGGAGGAGGCTCAAAAGGAACCCGCACCAGACCCCAAGTTCTATTTCGGGCAGGTACACGCGGACGAGTCGCCCCGGCTGCGCGCCCAACTCTCGAGGCTCGACAAGGACGCCCGTGGCTGAGCTCACGGTCGTCGAAGCGGTCAACCAGGCCCTCGCCCTCGAGATGGCGCGCGACGAACGCGTGCTCGTGTTCGGCGAGGACGTGGGCAAGAGCGGCGGTGTCTTTCGTGCCACCGACGGCCTGTACGGAAAGTTCGGAGCCGACCGCGTCATCGACACGCCTCTGGCCGAGGGCGTGATCATGGGCGCGGCTATCGGGCTGGCGCTCGCCGGCTGGGTGCCGGTGGCCGAGATCCAGTTCCTCGGCTTTGCGCACAACGGTTTCAACCAGGTGGTCGACCAGCTCGCGCGCGTCCGCTACCGGTCGGCGGGCCGCTTCTCCGCCCAGGTCACGATCCGCGCCCCGTACGGTGGCGGCGTGCGCGCGCCTGAGCTCCATTCCGACGGCTTCGAGGCGCACTTCGCTCACGCCCCGGGTCTCAAGGTGGTGGCGCCTGCAACACCTCGTGACATCAAAGGGCTCCTGCTGGCGTCGATCCGAGATCCCGATCCGGTCCTATTCCTCGAGCCTCTTCGCGGCTACCGCCAGGTCAAGGGCGAGGTGCCGGACGGCGACTACGTGGTCGAGATCGGGAAGGCCCGCGTGGCGCGCGAAGGCAGCGATGTGACGCTCGTGGCCTGGAGCGGCGCCGTGCAGGTCGCGCTCCAGGCTGCCGAGGATGCGCAGGCCCAGGGCATCTCGGTCGAGGTGATCGACCTGCGCACCCTCGTCCCGCTCGACGCGGCCACCCTCGCCGCCTCGGTCACGAAGACGGGCCGGGCGGTCGTCCTGCAGGAGGCGGCCCTCACCGCGGGGTTCGGCGCCGAGGTCGTGGCCACGATCCAGGAGGAGGCGTTCTTCTCGCTGCAGGCGCCGATCCGCCGGGTCGCCTCGCCGGACGTGCCGTACCCGGTCCAGATGCTGGAGGAGCAGTACATACCGAACCCCGAGCGCGTGCTCGAGGCGATCGTCGCGACCACGCGGGATTAGCGGGTGGCCAGGTATGAGTTCCGTCTGCCCGACATCGGGGAAGGATTGGCCGAGGCGGAGGTCGCGCGGTGGCTGGTTTCGGTGGGAGATGACGTCGCCGAGGACCAGCCGGTGGTCGAGATGATGACCGACAAGGCCAGCGTGGAGCTGCCGGCGCCGGGCGCCGGCGTCATCGTCGAGCAGCGCGCCGCAGAGGGCGAAACCGTCAAGACCGGGTCGGTCCTGTACGTGCTCGAGACCGAGGCGAAGATCGGCGCGTCCGATCACGCGCCCGCGGCCCAGGTCGAGGAAAGGGCTGCGGCCGCGCCGTCCGCCTCCGGAGACGCCGCCGGCATCCTGGCGCCGCCCGCGGTGCGCAAGCTGGCGCGAGAGATGGGCGTCGATCTTGGGCACGTGAAGGGTTCCGGGCCGGGCGGGCGCATCAGCGCCGAGGACGTCAAACGCCACGCCTCCGGTGCGTCGCCATCGGCCCCGGCGGCCCCGGCGGCCCCTTCGGCCGCGCCGGCGATGGCGGGCCAGCGCATCAAGCTCCGTGGGGTCCAGAAGCGGATGTCCGAGACGATGGCCCTTTCCGCGCGGACGATCCCCCATGTCACGGGCTTCCACGAGCTGGATGCCGGCGCCTTCGCCGAGCTGGCGTCGCGGATGCGCCGCGAGGCGGAGAAGCGCGGAACGCGCTTTCCTTTCGACACACTGCTCGTGCGGGCGGCAGCGATGGCGCTGCGACGTCACCCGGCCTTCAACTCCTCGCTCGACGTCGAAAGCGGCGAGATCGTACAGCACGACGACGTCAACGTGGGCGTGGCGACCGCGACGCCCGACGGCTTGATCGTTCCGGTTGTGAAGCGCGCGGATACGCTCGACATCGCCTCGCTCGCCGCCGAACTTGACCGCATCACGGGAGCCGCGCGCGAGGGCAAGGTGGCGGTCCACGACCTGCTGGACGGCACTTTCACCATCAGCAACACGGGAGCGTGGCGGGGCGGCTTCGGAACCTCGCTGATACCGCTCCCGCAGGTCGCGATGGTCGCGTTCGGCAGGATCGAGGACAAGGCCGTCGTCCGCGATGGCGCCGTCGTAGCACGGCCGGTGATGCCGATGTCCGTGACGTTCGACCATCGAGTGATCGACGGCGAGGCCGGTCTGACGTTCGCGCTCACGCTGCGCACTCTGATCGAAGATCCTTCGCAGCTCGAGCCGAGCTCGTAGATGGTCGCCGGAGATCAGAGCGATCCGGCCGACGTCCTGATCCTGGGAGGCGGCCCCGGCGGTTACGTGGCGGCGCTACGCGCGCAGCAGCTGGGCCGCTCGGTGACGCTGATCGAGCGCGGACGCGTCGGCGGCGTCTGCCTCAACGAAGGATGCATCCCGAGCAAGCACCTATCGCGTTTCGCGGCGGCCAGGTCCGCAGCGGAGGCGTTCGCAGCATCGGGCATGCCCCCGTTTTCGGGGCGGCCGGACATGATTTTGTTCCAGAAGAGCCGCGCGGCCGCGGTCGACACCCTGGTCAAGGGGGTCTCATCGCTCCTGCAGGGCGCCGGGGTCAAGGTCGTCGAGGGCAGCGCGAGGTTCGTCGGACGCACGCGCGTGTGCGTCGAGATCGGCGAGGAGTCGGTGCGTTACTTCGACTTCAAGGACGTGGTCATCGCGACCGGTTCCAGGGCCGCTGGAGGCGATGCGTCGACGGTCGAGCCGAGCCGCGCCCTGGAGTGGGATTCGATCCCGGCCACGCTCCTGGTCATCGGCGACGACTACATCGCCCTGGAAATCGCGGTCGCCTACGCCAGGCTGGGCAGCCAGGTCACCCTGGCCGCGCCGGGCGATCGGCTCCTGCCCGATTTTGACCGCGACCTGTCCACCGCCGCGCTGCGAGGCGCGCGGTCAGCGGGAGTCGAGGTGGCGCTGTCGTCGGGTCCGACCCTTGGGAACTGGGAGCGTGCGGTCGCGTCCGGTGACCGTCGGCCGAACCTCGACCACCTCGACCTTCGCGCGGCCGGCATCGCCGCGCCGGACGGCAAGCTCAACGTCGACGCGCAGCTTCGCCTCGACCGCCACGTCTTCGCGATCGGCGATGTCACCGCCGGTCTTCCGCTCGCGCATCGCGCGATGGCGCAGGGCAGGGCGGCGGGTGACGTGCTCGGCGGCAAACCAGCTGCCTTCGACAGTCGCGCGATTCCCCGCACGGTATTCGCGGCGCCCGAGTTGGCCGCGGTCGGCATGACCGAGGACGAGGCGCTTGCCGCCGGTATATCGGTTTCCATC
The DNA here is from genome assembly GCA_035533335.1 of Candidatus Baltobacterales bacterium. Lineage (GTDB taxonomy): Bacteria > Chloroflexota > Dormibacteria > Dormibacterales > Dormibacteraceae > DATKSS01. Next base: position 31,922 of record DATLUC010000011.1, on the reverse strand, counting down.
GGCCGGTTCCCGCTCGGTGCGTTGGGACGCGCCGTCATCGAGTCGGCCACGGCCGGGTTCGCGAAGCTCGTGTTCGCCCAGGACGGCGGGGCTGTGCTGGGCGCGCATCTCGCCGGACCGCGCGCGACCGAGCTGGTCGCCGAGATGGCGCTAGCGATCGAGATGGGCGCCACCTCTGAGGACCTTGCGCTCACCGTGCACGCCCACCCGACGTTCGCAGAAGCGCTCATGGAGGCTGCGGAGGTGAGCCTGGGCCGGCCGATTCACGTCCGGGGCGCGGCCAAGCGTTGATCACCCGCACGTTCTTCGCCGCGCGGCGGGCCGACATGAACACCGAGCAATGCCTCGCCCACTGGCGAGCCCACCACTCGTCGATCGGCGCCCGGCTCCCCGGCGTCCGCGGCTACGTGCAGAACCACGGCATCCTGGCAGATGGTCGGTTCCTGCTCCCGTACCCGGGGTTCGACATCATGCCCGAACTGGAGTGGGACGACCTCGCCGCGATGGATGCAGCGATCGACTCTCCGGTCCACGAGAAAGATTCCATCGACGACGAGGAGAGGTTCATCGACACCAAGCGAACCGGGTACTCGGTGTCCAACCGCCACGTGCTCGTCGATGGTCCTACTCCAGAAGGCGCCGTCAAACTGATCACCGTCCTGCGGCGGTCGCCGAACGTGTTGGCCGGGAGGCTGGCCGACGCCTTGACGGGCGGATACGCGTCGGCGGTGAAGCCGGCCAACCCACTGCGGCACGAGGTGCTCATCGGGCTGCCGGACCGCGAGGGGCGGCCGTCGTTCGCCGCGCAGGCGATCGACATCATTTGGTTCGCCAACCCGGAGGATGTGCTGGCCTGGACGGCATCGGAGAGCGCCGACAGGGCCGCCTGGCACCTGGCCGGCGTCGCCTTCGGCTCCGAGCGGCTGATCGCCCGCCCTCATCGGGTGGTGTAGTGCGGTTCGGAGTCGGCGACTTCAGCGGGCAGCGTCCGCCCGCCTCGAGGGTGACACACCGCCAGCTTTACGCCGAGCTGGTCGACCAGGCCCAGTCGATCGACAAAGGTGGGCTCGACTCGATGTGGGTCTCCGAGCACCACTTCGCTGAGGACGGGTACATGCCTGCGGTCCTGCCCATCGCGGCCGCCTTGCTGGCTCGCACACGGCGAATCACGGTTGCTACCGACCGTCTAGCAGTGTCGCTTCACGATCCGATTCGGCTGGCCGAGGACGCGATCGCGCTCGATCTGCTGAGTGGCGGCCGCTTCGTCCTCGGCCTTTCGCTCTGCTACCGGCACCAGGAGTTCGACGGATTTGGAGTCGACGCCAAGACGGATGTCCTCCGGTTGGAATCGACCGTCCCGATCCTGCGCGCCGCTTTCGCAGGGACGACTGCCAGAGTCGGTGATCGCGACGTGATCATCACCCCGGCGCCATCGACCCGACACGGCCCTCCGCTCATGATCGCCGCCGACGGTGATTCCGGCGCCGAACGCGCCGCCCGGCTGGCGGACATGATGATGGTCGACCCGACCGAGCCCTGGGACGTGCTGGACGCCGCCGTGGAAGCGTTCGACCGCATGCGTGGGAACTCCACCGGCCCTCTCGTTCTATTCACGTACGGCGCCCTCTCCGAGCAAGGCGCAGGGCCGGCCTGGGCGGAGGTCGCGGATGGCTTCGAGTACATGCGGCACAACTACGATCGGTGGATGGGCCGCCCGCCCACCCACGAGCTGCCGCCGAAGCACTACAGGCTTTTGCTGGGGACACCTCGCGACGTTGCCGAGCAGGCCAGCGAGTACCTCCGCCGCTATGGCGATCGAGTCGAGCTCGTTCTCCGTTGCAACTATCCCGGGATGGCTGCGCTGGCGGTGGAGCGCCAGATTGCGCTTTGGGCGCAAGCGGCTCACGAGGTGAAGCTCCTTACGAACTAGTGCGCGTTCGTTTAAACCTTGACACCGAGATCGTTCTGGTTATTCTTACCGCAAAGTCCACGCCTTGAATGGGCTGTTGAGAGGGAGGCCAAGAATGCCGATTGACGAAGAAGCTGCGCTAGCTCCGCCCGGAACTGCGAACCTCCCGACGAGGAGATCGCTGCTCAAGCTCGGCGGCTCGGCCGCCCTTGGCCTGGGTGCGTTTGCGATCGCGGCGTGTGAGACGTCCAGCTCCAACTCGTCTCCCGGCACGACTGCGAGCGCGGCCGGCGGAACTTCGATTCTTGACAAATGGCTCTCGACCAAGAAGGCCAAGCTCGGCGTCGACCTGACCTTCCCGCCGATCCAGTTCAAGGACTCGAACGGTAAGCCGACCGGCTACCAGATGGAGCTCACCGCCCAGATGATGTCGGACCTGGGCGTGACCCCGGAATACGTCGAGATCCCGTTCGGCCAGCTGTTCGCCGGCCTTGTCGCGGGCAAGTTCGACATGATGGGGATATCGGCCACCATCCTTCCGAGCCGCGCCATCCAGGGCCTGTTCTCCAACTTCCCGGTCTTCTACGAGTCGATCGTCATGCTGCTGAAGCCTGGCTCGACCGTGACGAGCTCAAGTCAGCTCAACAAGTCAGGCGTCACGCTGGCGCTGCTGCAGGGTAGCTCCCAGGAGTTCAGCAGCCACGCCCTATTCCCGAGCGCCAGCTACGCGCCGTTCGCGGCCATTGCCGACGCGGTCAACGACGTTGCGACCGGGCGCGCGGACGCGGTCGTGCTCTCGGAGTTCGACGTCGACAGCTCCCTGACCGCCCACCCCGACCTGAAGCTCTTGTCCGGGCCGCCGCTGTGGGTGGACGCCAACACCTACTTGATGCCCCTCGGCGACTACAAGCTGCAGGCGTGGGTCAACAACTGGCTCCGGTACAACGCCACCCACCAGGCCCTGGTGGCGGGCTGGAAGAAGTGGCTGGGTCCGGGACTGAAGAAGTACAACCTCATCACCTACGGCGTGGGCCCCGGGACCGAGCCGGAGCTGGTCACGCCCTGATCGAGTAATGGCGGCTGAGGCCGGCGTGAGCGCGCCGGCCTCCCGCGCGGCCGGGCGGCCTCGGTGATCTTCCTCGACTACACCCTCGACTGGTCGGTCGTCACCGATCGCTGGCATCAGTTCGTCGCCGGCGCGTGGGTGGACCTGTGGGTCGCGGTCATCGGATTCGCCCTTGCTTGCGCCCTGGGGCTGGGCAACGCGCTGCTGCGCACGTCTGGCGCGCGCATCTTCACCGTCCCCGCGTTCCTCTACGTGCAGGTGATGCGGGGCGTGCCGTTGTACGTGATGGTGGTGTGGGTCTACTTCGGCATCGCGAACGTGATCGGAGTGAATTTCACGGCGTTTCAGGCCGCGGTCATCGCCCTGGCACTGACGGGCTCGGGCTACACGACCGAGATCTTTCGCGCCGGTCTCAATGCTGTCGACAAAGGGCAGATGGAGGCCGCACGCTCCATCGGCCTCAGCCGAGCTCGAACCTACACCCACGTGATCCTGCCACAGGCATTTCGCATCGTCGTGCCCCCGCTCGGAAACACCTTCATCGGACTGCTCAAGGGCGCCACGATCATGGCGGTGATCGCAGTTCCAGACATGGTGTTCCTCGCCAACGAGCTGAACGTCACGCTGTTCAGACCGTTCGAGGTGTTCACCGCGGTCGCTGTGATCTTGATCGTGATGGTGCTGTTCTTCTCGGCCCTCGTCTACCTTCTCGAGCGAAGGCTGCGCACCGCATGACCGCCTTGTTCCTGACCTATTCGTACGACTGGAGCGTGATCCCGAAGTCGATCGCCTTCTTCGAGATCGGCCTTGCGGTGACCGTGCGGATCGCGCTGCTCTCGGTGGCGTTTTCGCTGGTCCTCGGGCTGCTGGTCGCCTTGGTCCGGATGACACCCGGGCCGATCGGTGTGATCGGCTTCATTTACGTCCAGGTTTTTCGCGCCCTGTCGCTCTACGTGTACATCCTCTTCATCTATTTCGGGATCGCGGCCGTGTTTCACCTCGACTTCGACCCGATCACAGCAGGAGTCATCGCGCTGACCCTGCTGAACAGTGCGTACATGTCGGAGATCTATCGCGCGGCAATCCAGGCCATCGACCCGGGCCAGCGCGAAGCGGCGCGCAGCCTCGGGCTTGGGAGCATCGGCACGTTTGTCAACGTGGTGTTCCCCCAGGCGTGGCGGATCGCGATCCCCTCGCTGGTGAACCAGTTCACGGACATAATCAAGGACTCTTCCATCGTCGCCTTGATCGGTGCTCCGGACCTGATGTACCAGACCACCGAGCGCGTGAGCTTCTACCAGCGGCCCTTTGAGTTCTACACGACCGTGGCGGGCATCTACCTGGTGCTGGTCGTGATCGTGGCCCAGCTGGCGACGCACCTCGAGAAGCGGCTCCAGCGGCACCTCGTCTGAGGCGCCGGGCCTAGACCACGGGGCGGCGGACCAGGTCTTTGAGGAGGTCGACCTCCCCGAGGTGCCGGTGCAGGTGCGTGACCGACACGGACGTCAGGAAGATCCACACCGGCAGTCCGCCCTTGCGCCCCACCGCGTCGTCGTGCTCGGGACCCCCGTCCATCTCGGCTCGAAATCCGGCCGTCTGGTATTCGGGGTGCCGCGCGTCGTGGGCCGCGACGTCCGGAATCTCGTCGAGGACTGACTCATCGAGGCCTTTCAGCCAGCCGATGGTGTCGGCATGGATGGCATCGGCGTATTGGAGCAGCTGGTCTAACCGAACCTGCGCTGCCACGGCGATGGCCTCCTCGAGATTGAATCCGGTCCCTATGCCCGCGACGGCGACTGAGTTGTCGCGCCAGGGCGCCCTGGTGACGAGCTCCGGGACATCCCGGATCGCCGTGTTGACCGCCCAATCCTGGCTGCGCGACATGTGCCAGACGATGAACCCCATCGGATTGACCCCTGAGATGGGTCGAGCGACCAGCTCGGAGGGTGTCAGGTCGTGGGCAGAGTGGTGGAGCCGGAGGTTCACGGTGTCGAGCTGCTGAACCAGCATCCCGATGGCGTCCATCGGATTCCAGCCTAGCGCGCCAGCAGAACTAACGCTCGTTCGACGATCGGGCGGGTGACGTTTAGAATCCACCCGATGGGAGTGGAAAGCGGCGCCATCGAGGTCGGCGTCAACGGCGAGTCTCAAGTCAAGACCATCCTGCGCCTCGAGGGCGTCAACAAATGGTTTCACCGCGGCACGTTGCGAAATGTGCACGTCCTCAAGGACATCAACCTTGAGGTCACCCGCGGCGAGGTCCTGGTCGTGATCGGGCCATCGGGGTCTGGCAAGAGCACGCTGCTGCGCTGCATCAACTTCGTGTCGCCGCCCGAGACTGGAACGGTGGTCTTTCTCGGCCGCAAATGGACGAAGGACAACGTGCCGCGCATCAACCCGGTCGAGCGGCTTCGGTATGAGCGCCAGCTCAACCAGCTCAGAACCCACATCGGGATGGTCTTCCAGCATTTCAACCTCTTCCCGCACATGACCGCGCTGGACAACGTGACGCTTGGACTCACGCGGGTGCTCAACGTGTCGGCCAAGCAGGCGCGCGAACAGGCGATGGCCGAGCTCGAGCGCGTCGGTCTCGGGGCCAAGGCGAAGAGCTACCCGAGCCAGCTGTCGGGCGGCCAGAAGCAGCGGGTGGCGATCGCGCGAGCGCTGGCTATGAAGCCGCAGCTGATGCTCTTCGACGAGGTCACCTCGGCCCTGGATCCGGAGCTCATCGGTGGAGTCCTGGAAGAGATGAAGAAGCTTGCCCTCGAGGGCATGACCATGATCGTGGTCACCCACGAGATGGGCTTCGCGCGCGAGGTGGGGGATCGGCTGATATTCATGGACGAAGGCCTGATCGTGGAGGAAGGCCCTGCGCGCGAGATGATCAAGAACCCGAAGAGCGAGCGAACCCAGGCATTCCTCAGGGCGATCCTTTGACGATGGCGTGACGCGGTTCGGCGGACAGGTCGCGCTCGTCACCGGCGGCGCGTCCGGCCTGGGCCTCGCCGTCGGGCGGCGGCTTGCGTCCGAGGGCGCGCATATCGTTCTTGTCGACTGGGACGAACGGGGCCTTCAGTTGGCGGCATCCGAGATCGCGCAGCTTGGGGGCGGAGCGGTCAAGAGCCTCCGGGGCGACGTATCCGAACCGGCCACCGCCACGGCGGCGGTCGACCTGGCGAAGACGGCGTTCGGCCGGCTCGACATCGTCTTCAACAACGCGGGGATCGACCCACTGAGGGCTCGCTCTGTGACCGAAACCGAGGTTGGCGACTGGGAGCGGGTGATGGACGTGAACGTCAAATCCGCCTTCCTCATGTCACGTGCGGCGATTCCCCTCATGCGCGATGGCGGCGGGGGCGCGATCGTCAACACCGCTTCCATCGCCGGCCTCAAGGCGGCCGAGGACGAGACGGTCTACAGCGTCTCCAAGGCGGCCATGGTGTCCCTCACCCATGCCATCGCCCTCGATTTCGCCGCCGACGGGATCCGGGCGAACTGCGTCTGTCCTGGTTTCATGGAGATGGTCATGACCGATCGGCGGCGCGATCTGACCGAGGCGCAGCAAGCCGCGCGCGGCGCGGGAGCTGCCGCCAGGGTGCCGCTCGGGCGGCAGGGCACCTACGAGGAAGTCGCGAAGGCCGTCCTGTTCTTGGCCGGTCCTGACGCCTCTTACATCACGGGCGTGGCGCTGGTGGTCGACGGCGGCCTTCTCCTGAAGTAGACGCCCAGGTCAGGAGGAGAGCTCTTCGATCCTTTCGATCATCCGCGCGATGCCCTGGGAGAGGTCCTCGGGCGAGCTGGCGAGGCTGATGCGCACGGCCCGGCTCGCCGACTCGCCGAAAGCGGTTCCCGGCGCCACCGAAACCTTCTTCGATTTGACCAGGTCGAAGGCGAAATTCCTGGAGTCCATACCCGACCCGCCGACGTCGGCCATGACGTAGAAGGCTCCATTGGGCCTGCTGATGAGCAGGCCCGCCTCTTCCAGCAAGCCCACGCAGAGGTTACGGCGTTCCCGGTAAGCCCTGACCATCTCGCGCAGCGGCTCCCTCGGTCCATCCAGCGCGGCTTCTGCCGCCTTCTGGCAGATCGTCGGCAGGCAGGACGAGTTGGACTCCAGCACCTTGGTGATACTGTCCGAGATGGCGTCGTTGGCCACCACGTAGCCCACCCGCCAGCCAGTCATCGCGTAGGTCTTGGAGAAGGTGAACGCGCTGATGACGCGTCCGTCGGTGCAGAACGAGGCCGGGCTGACATGCTCGCCGTCGAGTATCACCTCGTCGTAGCACTCATCCGAGAGCAGATACAGGTTGTGGCGGACCGCGACGTCGACCAGGTCCTCCACCAACCTGCGGGGGAACACCGCGCCCGTCGGGTTACAGGGGCTGTTGACGATCAGCACCTTCGTGCGTGGCGTGATGCGGCGCTCGATTTCCATCGGGTCGGGCAGGAACTGGTCTTCGGGGGGGCACGGATACGGGGTCAGGACGCCGTGAGCCCAGGCGAGCATGAGCCTGTAGTTGGGCCACGCGGGGTCGGGCACGAGGACCTCGTCGCCCGGCTCCACCAAAGCCGCAATCGCGCCCGCGATGCCGCCGACTCCTCCCACAGAGCAGTTGATGTTGGCCACGGTCGCTTTGATCTGGTTGACCTTCTCGAGCTTGGCGACGAGCCTCTCGCGAAGGCTCAGCAAGCCGGCGGTGGCGGTGTACTTGATTTGCCCTTTTCGTGCAAACTCGACAGCGGCCTCCACAATGTGAGGCGGGGTGGGAAAGTTTGGTTCGCCGACTTCGAGCCGGATGCAGCCGGGCGTGACCAGGGCTAAGTTCACGACCTCCCGGATGCCGGAGTGAGCAGCCTCGGCCGGGCCGGACGCTATTGCCTGGAGGGGACTGGTTGCCGTGTGGTGCTCTCCTGGTGACAAAACATTGACCGACTGGTCCTGAGAGCGCAGCATACGCTAGACTCCCGTTGAGGAAGAGTGAACGTTCGTTCGTTCGTTTGGAGCATTGCCACATGCAGCTGAAAGACATCGCGTACGCGCGGTCCGGGGACAAGGGCGACGTCGTCAATGTCGGCGTTCTGGCCCTCGATGACGCGGCCTATCGGAGGCTGGTCAAGACCCTGACCCCGGAGCGGATCAAGGAGCATTTCGGGGACTGGGTCCGCGGGGAAGTTGAGGTCTTTGCCATGCCGAACATCAATGCCTTCAACCTTCTGCTGCACAACGCGCTTGGGGGCGGCGCCACCAAAACGCTTCGCTATGACGTGACGGGCAAGGCGTTCAGCACGGCGCTGTTACGAATGGAAGTCGCGCAGTGAACGCTGACCCCAAGCCTCAGCCGACGCCGGACGACGACCTCCGGCGACGGATCGGCGTCGCCCGCGCGGGCGGCGATCCCAGGTACCACGCCAAGCTGAAAGAGCAGGGCAAGCTGTTCGTCCGCGACCGCCTCGACCGGCTCATGGACCCCGGGTGGCAGTTCGAGGACGGCCTGCTCGCACGCCACGTCGACGGGAACCTGCCCGCCGACGGCGTGGTGACGGTGGTCGGGCACATCGGCGGGCGCCCGGTCTGCGTAATCGCCAACGACATGACGGTCAAGGCCGGCACCTGGGGACTGCGCACGTTCCAGAAGATGACGGCCATGCAGGAGCTCGCCGGCCGCACCAAGAGCGCCCTGCTGTATCTCGTCGATTCTGCGGGCGCTCGGATCGACGAGCAGCGAGCTAGCTATGCGGGCCGCAAGGCGTGGGGAAATATCTTCTACAACCAGATCCAACTCTCGGGTGTCGTCCCCCAGGTTTGCGTCCTGCTCGGGCCCTCCCCCGCAGGCACCGCCTACCAGCCTGCCCTTTGCGACGTCTGCATCATGGTCGAGGGCAACGCCACGGCGTACATCGGATCTCCCCGGATGTCTGAGATGGCGACCGGCGAGAAGGTGACGATGGAGGAGATGGGCGGGGCGGATATGCACGCCCGGGTCAGCGGCCTCGGCGACTTCCTTTGCGCCAATGAGGAGGAGGCGCTCGCGGTCGCCAAGCAGTACCTCTCGTACTTTCCCGGCCACTGGTCGGAGAAGCCGCCACTCGAGCCGTCTCGGCCTCCCGCGCTCGGCAAGTCCATCGCCGACATTGTTCCGACCAGCCAGCGCGTCGCCTTCAACATGGTCGATCTGATCAAGGCCCTCGTCGACGAGGGCAGCTGGCTCGAGGTCAAGAAGCTCTGGGCTCGGGAGCTCGTCACCGGCTATGCGCGATTGGGCGGGCGCCCGGTCGGCATCGTCGCCAACCAGTCGCGGCACAAGGGAGGGGTGCTCTTCCCCGACTCGTCTGACAAGGCGGCCCGCTTCATCTGGACCTGCAACGCGTTCAACATCCCGCTTCTTTTCCTGCAGGACATCCCCGGCTTCATGGTGGGCAGCCAGGTCGAGCGCGCGGGGATCATCCGGCACGGCGCCAAGATGCTGTTCGCGGTCGCCGAGGCTCGAGTGCCACGGATCGCAGTCCTGGTCCGCAAGGCGTACGGCGGTGGCTATCTCGCGATGAGCGGATCGCCCATGGGCCCTGACGCGGTGCTCGCGCTCCCGACTGCGAAGCCGGCCCTCATGGGTCCGGAGAGCGCGATCAACGCGATCTACCTCAACAAGATCAACGAGCTGCCAGAGGCCGAGCGCGCAGCCTTCATCGAGCAGAAGCGACGCGAGTACGAGGAGGATATCGACGTGTACGAGGTCGCGTCGGACTTTTCGATCGAGGCGGTCATCCCCAGCGATGAGCTGCGGGACGAGCTCATCCACCGCTACGAGATCTACTGCCGTAGGGACATGCCGCCGCCGAACCGCAGAAATGGGGTGATGCCTGTATGAAGAAGATTCGCCTTGGTGCCGGCAGCGCGTACTGGGGGGACCTCCTCGAGCCCGCCGTGGAGCTCGCCGACAAGGGAGAGCTGGACTACCTCTGCTTCGACCACCTTTCGGAGCTGACCTTGGCCGTGCTGCAGCGCCAGAAAGCGAAGGACCCGAACGAGGGTTATATAAAGGACATCGAGCCGTGGCTCGAGGCAACGCTGCCCCAGGCGCGTAAGCAAGGCTTCAAGATCGTCACCAACGCGGGCGGCGCCAACCCTGCTGCGGCCGCGCAGAAGGTGATCGAGGTCGCCCAGCGACTCGGCCTCGGCAAGCTGAAGATCGCGGTAGTCACGGGCGACGACATCTTTCCCGACCTGGACGAGATGCGGTCGCTCGGCATCAAGTTCCCCAACCTCGACACCGGTGAGGAGGACATCGATCGCATCCGCAAGGACATCGTCGCGGCCAACGCATATGTGGGTGGCGACTACATCGCGCGTGGCTTGGCGCAGGGCGCCGATGTCGTGGTCTGTGGCCGGGTCTCGGACACAGCGCTGTTCGTTGGCCCGATGATGCACGAGTTCGGCTGGACCTACGGCAGCGGGGACGAGGACAAGATGGGCGCGGCGATCACGATTGGCCATACGGTCGAATGCGCGGCCCTGGCGACCGGCGCGGTTTCGAATCTCTGGCGCCAGGCCAAGGATCCGTGGAGGCCTGGGTATCCGATCGCGGAGGTCAGCGAGGATGCCACCGCTGTCATCTCCAAGGTGGAAGGATCGGGCGGCATCCTGAACGAATGGACGGTCAAAGAGCAGCTCGTATATGAGATCGGGGACCCTAACAACTACTACATGCCCGACGGCATCGCCGACTTCACGACGGTGAGGGTCGAGGAGATCGCGCCGGAGCGCGTGAAGCTGTCGAACATGAGTGGCAAGGGCCTGCCCGAAAAGCTCAAGGTCTGCATCGGCTACCGCGACGGCTGGGAGGGCGAGGGCTCCCTCCTGTTCAGCTGGCCGGACGCGTACGAGAAGGCAAAGCGGGGCGAGCGGATCATCCGGGAGCGTTTGAAGCTGCTGCACGTGGATCCGATCGAGCTCCATTTCGACTACATCGGGGTCAACGCCCTTCACGGCCCGACTGCTCCCGAGCCCGGCGAGATGAACGAGGTCGGCCTTCGCGTCGCGGCCCGCACGCGCACCAAGGAGGAGGCCGACACCGTAAAGCGTGAATCCACTCACCTCTGGACGCTCGGCGGAATCGGGACGGGCTACCTGTCCCCTGCCCAGCCGCGGCCGTCCGTGTCGCTATGGCCGACCCTCGTCCCGCGAGAACAGGTCCAGATGAAGCTGACCATGGTCGAGACCGCTTCCCAGTGAAGGTTGGGCTCGGCGTCTACAGCTCTGAGTGGATCCCATCCGAGGGGATCACCCACCACCAGGTCTATGCCAACGACCTCGAGCAGGCCAAGCTGGCGGAGCAAGTCGGGCTCGACTCGATCTGGTACACGGAGCATCACTTCCTGAACTGGAACCCGTTCGTGATGGGAATGTGCGCCGCGGTGGCCGCCGTGACCTCGCGGATCCAGTTGGGCCCGTCGGTCGTGCTGGCCCCGCTCCATAACCCGATCAAGCTGGCGGAGGAGAGCGCGATGGTCGACGTTCTGTCCAACGGCCGGTTGACGATTGGCGTCGGGCTCGGCTACCGCGACGTCGAGTACGCGGGACTGAACGTCCGCCGCGCCGCTCGCGCGCCGATGACAGAGGAGCTGGTCCAGGTCATGAAGCTCGCGTGGAAAGACGAGCCGGTGAGCTTTCACGGCAAGTCCTGGAACTTCGAAAACGTCGACGTTCACCCCAAGCCCCTGCAGAAGGGTGGTCCGCCGGTGTGGATTGCCGGGTACGTCGACGCGTCGGTCGATCGCGCCGCGCGCCTTGGCGACGGTTTCATCATGGACGGAGGCACCGACTCAAAGTCCTTCGGCGCCAGCGGTTACAACCGCGACATCTTCTGGCGCGTGCAGGACATGGTCGACCGGTATAAGGCCGCCCTGGCCAAGCACGGCCGGCGTTACGAGGACCAAGAGTTCGCGATGACGCTCGGCGGATTCATCTCCGAGCGCGGCGCCGACGATGCATGGGACCAGGTCAAAGAGGCTTACATGCTGACTCGCCGCACCTATGGTTCCTGGTACGGGCTTCCTCCCGCCGATTACGCCGACTGGTACCCGAGCAAGATGAGCAAGGAAGAGCTCGATGCCAGGCGCAGCGAAATCATGCTGGGGTCGCCGGAGGAGATCGCTTCCAACCTGCGCCGCCTGCGCGATATCGCCGGCGAGCGGCTGCACGTGATGTTTCGGGTCAAGTACCCGGGAGTACCCCACGAGCAGGTTTCGAAAGCGATCCGGCTCCTGGGAGAGGTCCGCGACCTGCTGAAGGCGCCGCTGAAGGTTTAGCGCCTAGCGGACGGCGCCTTGGGCGATCGGCACCATCATGCCGTGCTCGACACGCCACAGGCTGACCGGCGCGTCGATGCGGTCGCCGTTGCCGTCGAACCGGATTCGGCCGCCAATGCCTTCCATGTCCGTCGCCGCGATGGCGTCCCGAACTTCTTTTCTTGTGGTCGCACCGCCCGCCAGCGCAGCGGTGATCACCTGCACGGCGTCGTAGCACTCGACCACGTACGAGGGCGACTCGCCGATCTCCGCGCGGCAGCGCTCGACCAGGCTGCGCGAGCTCTCGTTCGCCATCGGGTCGCTCCCGGCGTAGGTGTGGACGCTGTCTTCGCCCGCTGTTCCAGCGAGCCGGGCCAGTGGGTTGTCGGGGCCCCCTTCGGAGCTGATGATGAGTGAGGTCACGCCCGATGACCGGAGCGCTTTCATCAGCTTGCTGCTCTCGATCTCGGTGGCGCCGAAGTCGATCACATCCGCGGCCCCGGCCTTGATCGTCTCCACGAGCTCGGTGAAATCCTCGTGCCCGACACCCATGGCCAGCACCGTGACCGGATTACCCGAAAGGGCCTCGAAGCGTTTGGCGAAAGCCTCCACCAGCGGCCGGCCGTAGTCGGTGCCGTCGTGTATGGCATAAGCGCGCGCCCCGGGCACCTGGGCGTTCGCAAACTCGGCCGCCACGGCTGCCTGCCGCTCGTTGCCCGCGCACAGGCGGAAGAACGTGCGCCACCCGGACCGGCTCAAGGAGTTGTCGGTCGAGCATTGGGTGACCTGCGCCAGGCCGGCCGCGGCATAAGCGGGACCGGCGGCACGGCTCGGCCCGCTGTTCTTGTGCCCGACCACGGCGATCACGGACGGATCGGCGACGAGCTCCGCCGCCACCTGCGCAGCGACGCCCTCGTCCTCCCTGTCATCCACCGCTTTCACCTCGATGCTCACGCCTCTGGCGCGGGCGTCCGAAGCCGCCATCTCGACCGTCCGCAACATGGGGATGCCGACGATCGATTGGGGAGTGCTGAGCGGCGCGGCAAAACCGATTCGAAAACGCACGTTCGTTCGTCAACTACTTTAATCTCCACGGAGTGTCTGGCGTGTCCGACTCCTACCGCCGACTCTTTCGGCGTGAGGTGGTGGACATCTGCATCTTCATCTTCATCGCGGATGTCGTCACCGGAGTCCAGACCCCGCTGTTTCCCCTGTACACGACGAACCTGGGAGCGTCGCTCGCGACACTGGGGCTGATCACCGCCGTCCTCGGCCTCACCCGGCTCGCAAGCTCGGTGCCGGTCGGTATGCTCTCCGACCGCCTGGACCGCAAGACGGTCCTGGTCGGCGGGATGGTCACGTTCGCCATGTCGTTTGCGTTGTACGCCGTCGCGCCGAATCCGGGCTGGCTCGTCCTTCCGAGGGTGCTGCAGGCGATTGGCATGGTGGCAACGTTCCCTCTCGGCATTGCGTACATCGGCGACCTGGTCGAGCCGCGAGACCGGGGCGCGGCCATTGGCGTCTACACGGCCGCCATGGGCTCCGGCTTCGCGGTCGGGCCGCTCATCGGAAGCTGGGTCGGCTCGGTATCGGGCATCCCTGCGGCCTACGCCTGCGGGGCGGTGATCGCGGTCCTCGGCGCCGTGTTCGGGGTCCTGCGTCTGGTCCGGAAGAGGCCGAAGCCGGCCGACGGTTCGCCTGCGCGAAAGCTGTTCGACCTTCCATCTCTCGCCGCCCTCGTCCGGCAGCCGGCGATGCTCACGGCCTGCGTCGCCAACGCCGCAATGACCGTCTCGATGACGGGCGCGATCTTCACCTACTTCCCCGTCTACGCCAGGGGCGTCGGGATCAGCACGGTCGCGATCGGTTCGATCTTCGCGTGGCGGTCGTTCGCCTCAGCCTCGGGCCGCATCCCGATGGGTCCGCTGGCGGCCCGGCTCCCGGCTCATTGGACGATCGTGGGCGTGCTGCTGCTCGAGGCCGGCATCGACATAGCGATATCGCGCACAGCGTCGGCCGGCGTTCTGACCGCCATCCTGATCCTCGAGGGCATCGGCGTGGGGGTGTTCTTCGTCTCCGCGCAGTCAGCTGTGGCCGAGGCGGCGGCCGGGCACAACCGCGGCGCCGCGGTCGGGCTGTACTGGATGGCGGGCAGCCTTGGCGACCTGTTCGGTCCGATCGGCCTCGGCGTCGTCGCCCAGACGATGGGCCTGGTCGCGGTCTTTCAGGTGGTCGCCGGCGTGGTGGTGATCGGCGCGGTGATCGTCGGAGTGCTGGGGGTGATGGCCACCTACCGCTCGTCTCGCGCGGGCCGCGTCAGCGACCTGACGGCTCAGCGGGCATCGCACCAGTGAGGATCGTCGCCAGGACGGAGAGGTCGATGTTTCCTCCCGACACGACGCATACCACGCGGCCTCGCCCGCCCAGCCCTTTCAGCCCGGCGGCGACCGAGGCTCCACCGGCGCCCTCCGCTACGACAGCCGCCCGCTCGATGAGCGTCCGGATCGCGGATGCGACCTCGTCGAGGCTGACGACGAGCGAGCCGGTCAGCAACCGTCGAGCTGCCGGCCACATCTCGACCAGCATGGTGCGCGCGCCGATGCCGTCGACGAAAGTCGGTGTGCGCGGACATTCCACGGCCCGGCCAGCTGCCAGGGCCGCCGCCAGCGGCGCAGCCGTCTCGACCTCGCATCCATAGACGCGCGCTTCGGGCTTCAGGCCCCGCACGGCGGCCGCGATCCCGCAGCTGAGGCCTCCGCCGCCGAAAGGAACCAATACCGCATCGACCTCGGGGAGGTCGTCGAGGATCTCGAGGCCGATGGTCCCGTTGCCGGCCATCATCGCGACGTCGCTCACGGGATGGACGAAGGTGGCCGGCTCAAGCGGAGCATATCGGTGGGAGGCGAGGATGTTCCACCACTCGTCATAAGGGAGCAGGATGACGTCGGCTCCCAGGCGCCGGGTGGCCTCGAGCTTGGTCTTCGGTGCGCCTTCCGGGCAGACCACCGTGCACGGGACCCCGAGCCGTCGAGCGGCCCAGGCCAAACCCTGCGCCATGTTGCCGGCGCTGGCCGTGTACACGCCGGCGGCCAGCGCGGTCGGGGTGAGCTGCGCCATCGCATTGAGCGCGCCGCGCAGCTTGAACGAGCGGATCGGCTGCAGGTTCTCGAGCTTGAGGTAAAGCTCCCGGTCGCTCGCCGCCTCGAGACGGATCATCGGGCTACGAGGCACCACGCCGTCGAGCCTCTTGCGAGCTGCGACGACGTCGTCAAGCGTGATCGAGTCAGGCTCTCGCTGAGGTGTCATCCGCTGGTCAGCGCGTCAGGACCACAACCGCCGCCGGCGCAACTCGCGTTTCATGATCTTGCCGCTGGGGTTGACGGGGATCTGGTCGAGCGGCAAGAACAAGATTCGCTTCGGCACCTTGTAGCCGGCGATGAGCACGCGGCAGTATTCCTGCAGCTCGCGCTCGTTCACCTCCCTACCGGGCTTCAACGCCACCACTGCGCGCACCTCCTCGTCCCACTGCTCGCTCGCGACCCCGATCACTGCCGCCTCGGCCACGGCGGGATGGGCGTAAAGCGCCTGCTCTACCTCGGCGGAGTACACGTTCTCGCCGCCACTCTTGATCATGTCCTTGATCCGGTCGTGGTACCTGAAGTAGCCGCTGCGCCGAGACGCCAGGTCGCCCGTGCGGAGCCATCCGTTTCTGAACACTGCGGCGGTGGCCTGGGGGCGATTGAAGTAGCCGAGCATGACGTTGGGGCCTCGTACGCAGATCTCGCCCGACAAACCGTCCTCCAGCTCGTGCCCTTCCTCGTCCTGGATCGACACGTCGTTCAGCAGGATCTCCTGTCCGATAGAGCCGTCGAGGTCTGGCTCGAACATGTCCTCGGGGCGAAGCCGCGTCACGATCGGCCCGGCTTCGGTCAGCCCGTACTGGTAATAGATCCGCGCTCCCGGCAGCACCTCGCGTACCGCTTCCTTGTCCGGCAGCTTGAAGGTCGCGCCACCGACGTATAGACGGTGAAAAGAATCGACGCCATGTCGCTCCCATGCGCCACTGATGAGCATGCGCCTGACCATGTTGGGGATGAAAAAGCCGTTGGTCACATGCTCGGTCTCGATGAGGCTCGCGGCGTGCTCCTCGTCGAAATGGCGCATGAACACGCTACAGGCGCCGAGGACGAGGTGCGGCAGGAACCAGCACAAAAGGGAAGCCGAGTGGTACATCGGGGCGATCAGGAGCGTGACGTCGTCCGGCTCCATGTCTGTGTCGACGATTTCATCGAGCGCATTCGCCATCACGTTGCGGTGAGACAACAGGACGCCCTTCGAGGACCCGGTCGTTCCCCCGGTGTAGAGGATCACAGCGGGGTCGTCGGGGATCCGGCTTGCATAGGGCAGCCGGGCCGGACCGAGAAACGCCTCGTACGCGGGCCCCTCCACGATCACGTGCCTCACCGCTGGAGCAGCCCCGCCCGCCACGACCTCCTGGACGGCCGGTGCGAACTCCCGATCCGCGAGCACGACCGCCGCGCCGCAGTCGCTGAGCCCGTGCTCGAGCTCGGAGCGGGACCAGCGCCAGTTCAATGGCACCGCGATTGCGCCGGCGGCAATCGCCCCCAGGATCGCCTCCGCGCTGAAGATGCCGTTGCCGCAAAGGATCGCCACGGTCTGGCCCGGTTCCACCCCGATTCCCAGCAGCCCGTTCGCCACCGCCCAGGAGCGCTCGGTAAGCTGTTGGTGAGTCAACCGGCCGGCGTGGTCGACGACCGCCGGCATTGCCGGCCTCCTGGCGCGGTTTCGCCGTAGGGCGTCCAGAACGGTCAGCATCCTGGGCCCAGATTAAACAAACTAGCGATCGCTCACCATCAACTAGTTGACATGCAGTGGCGTGCCCACTAAGGTCATTTCGTGCTCGCGTCCGACCCAAACAAGAGATTCGAGCACTCGGTCTAATGGCAGTTCCCCGCCGCCGCGGCCGCTCTGCCGGCGAGAACACCGGTGACGAGATCCGCCAGGTCGCGCTCGACCTTTTCTACAAGCGCGGCTTCCAGGCCACCACCCTCCGGCACATCGCCTCCCGCGTCGGCATCCAGGTGGGCAGCCTGTACAACCACATCAGCTCCAAGGGCGATCTCCTGTTCAACATCATGGAGACGGTGATGCTCGACCTGATCGAGGACCAGCGCCAGGTCGCCCAGACTCCCGACGTCGTGGAGCGCATGCGGCTTCTTGTCTATCACCACGTGAAGTTCCACGGCGAGCGCGCCGAGGAGGTCTTCATTGGCAACAGTGAGTTACGTAGCCTGAATCGCACCCAGCGCATGCGGATCGTCGGTCTGCGGCACGAATATGAGCAGATGTTCCAGAACGAGCTCGAGGATGGGATCCGGCAAGGCAAGTTCCTTCCGGTGGACGTCCAGATCACGTCATTCGGCATCCTGGCGATGACGACCTGGGTGTCGTCTTGGTATTCGCCGCGAGGTCGCCTGTCGCTCGAGGAGATCGCGGAGATCTACACCGCGATGGTCCTGCGGGGCATCTGGAATCCTGCTGCGGGCCAGTTGGAAACCCACCTTAAACGCGTTGGGCGCGACAACGCCAAGCGATTGCTAGCCGGCAGCGCCGCCCGCTAGAGCCCACTCCGCCGTGCCCCCCGTGAAGGTCGGTGTCACCTTGAAGATGTACGGCTACGGTTCGTACGCTCCCAAAACGCTGGCCGAGATCGCGGGTCAGGCCCGGTCCGCCGAGGAGCTCGGCTTCGACTCGGTCTGGGTCATGGACCACGTTTTCATTCAGAGACCTGGGGGCCGGGTCCTGGCGCATGACCCGATGATCTGCCTCGGTGCCGTCGCTGCGGCGACAGACCGTATCAAGCTCGGAACACTGGTCCTCGGCCACGCGTTTCGCCACGTCGGCCAGCTCGCGCGAGAGGCATCTGCCCTCGCCGACGCGAGCGCAGGCCGCTTCGTCCTTGGCATAGGCTCGGGGTGGCACCGGTCGGAGTTCGATGCCCTTGGCCTGCCGTTCGACCATCGGGTGGCGCGGCTTGAAGAGGCCGTCGGGCCGCTGCAGCAAATGCTCCGAGGACAACGCGCTGAGATTCGCGGCACCTGGCTGCAGCTGCACGATGCCTCCATCGCGGTCACGACTCAACCTCCTCCGATCTGGATCGCGGCCGAGGGTCCCCGCATGCTTGCGCTGGCTGCAAGGGCAGACGGGTGGAACCACGCATATTGGGGGGCGGGGGACACCACGCGGTTCAAGTCCGCGCTGGCAGGTTTGCGGCTCGCTCTCGAGAGCGCCGGGCGCCAAGCCCATGAGGTCGAGACCAGCGCCACGATCGCGTGCGTGATCGACGGTTGGAACGCAGTGCCCGGTGGTTTCAGCGAACCTGAGGTAGCGGTCGGCCCCGTGGAACGGATCGCCGAGCTTGTCAAGGCCTATGCCGACGCGGGCGCCCAGCACGTGATCCTGTCGCTGTCGCCCGATCCATACGCCGAGATCGATCCCGCCGCCCTCGAGAAGGCCGCGAGGGTGCTAGAGCTGATGTAGGGGCTTGCCCTGCACTGCGACTGAGTGGAGAAATAGCGTGAGCGTTACCAACCGTCCATTGGGTAACGGCGGTATGTCGATCAGCCGCCTCGGATTCGGAGCCTGGTCAATAGGTGGCCCAGGCTGGAACTACACCGGGACAGCGCAACGCGACGAGGAATCGATCAAAGCGATCCTGCACGCACTCGAGGGTGGTGTTACCTGGATCGATACCGCTCCCATATACGGCAACGGTCACTCAGAAGAGTTGGTCGGGAGGGCTCTCCAGTTAGTCCGCGGCGATCGCCCACTCGTTTTCACCAAATGCGGGAGGTCCTGGGACAGTCCTGAAGCGTCGCCTCGCTCAGACTTGCGCCCGGCCGCGATCAGAGCCGCCTGTGAGGCATCGCTTCGCAGGCTCGGCGTTGACGTCATCGATCTACTTCAAGTTCACTGGCCTGATCGTGAAACCGGCGTGCCTGTCGAGGAATCTTGGGCCGAAATGTTGCGCCTCGCCGAAGAGGGCAAGATTCGAGCTGCCGGCGTCTGCAATTTCGATGAGCAGCTTCTCGAACGCTGCGAAGCCATCGGACATATTGCGTCCCTCCAGACTCCCCTCTCCCTGGTCGCCCGGGAGTCAGCCGGCGGTCTGATCCAGTGGTGTGCCGCACACGGTGTGGGCGTGATCGTGTACAGCCCCATGCAGGTCGGCTTGCTTACCGATTCGTTCACAGCCGACCAAGTGGGCAGGCTCGATGCCCGCGATTGGCGGCGCAGCCACCCTGAGTTCCTGTCTCCAAGACTCGAACGGAACGTGGCTCTGCGAGACGCACTGCGTCCTATCGCTATCGCGCACTCGACGAAGGTTGCCGCGATCGCGGTGGCCTGGACACTCTCGTGGCCACAGGTGACGGGCGCCATCGTCGGAGCGCGGACGCCCGACCAGGTGGACGGGTGGATTGCCTCTACAGCGATCACTTTGTCGGAACACGATCTGAGCGCCGTAGCGACAGCCATTGCAACTTCGGGCGCAGGGAGCGGGCCGTTTGGCCCGCAGCTCGAGGCTTCGCGTAACTAGTTACCAAGACGTGAACCGGGTCAACAGCCATCCAGCTCGTCAGTGCTGGGCTCCATTACGACTCAGGCGAGCGATAGTCATCCCTCTGTATCCGGATGATCGCGCCCTTATGTCAAACATTTCGACGTCAGCTACCACGTTGGACGCCATCTCCGCCGTCTTCAAGACCGTTTGCGGGGCGCTGTAGAGGCGTCCTGGGTGGGTTCGATTCCTATCCATCCCCGCCATTTGCGCCGTCTTCGACTACCTGGAAGAGTCTCCAGGTGTCGCGCCTACTCGGAGAGAGGACACCTTAGCTCGATGCGAGGCGAATCTGGATTGGTCCCTCGGCAGCCCTTCGGGTTGCAGCCTATTGACTTTTACAGCCACTCTAAGTTAGATTAACTGTAACTTTAGAGACATGATTAATATAAAGACAATTGGCGCTCGCAAGTGGTGGGCTCTGGCGGCAATCACGCTCGGGGTGCTGGCAGTCGGCCTCGACGTGACCGTCTTGAGCGTGGCCTTGCCAACCCTGGCACAGGCCCTCAAGGCATCCGAGTCCGACCTGCAGTGGTTTTCCTCGGCTTACGCGATCGTGCTCGCCGCCGGAATGCTCCCGAGCGGGGTGCTCGGCGACCGTTTCGGCCGCAAGAAGGTGTTGATCGCGGCGCTGATTCTCTTCGCCGCCGGATCCATGGTCTGCGCATATTCGACCACCCCAGCCGAGTTCATCGCCGGGCGCGTCCTTCTCGGTGCGGCCGGCTCCGCCGTTGTGGTGATGGCGCTGTCGGTCATGACGGTGCTCTTCACAGAAGAGGAGCGGCCGCGCGCGGTCGGTATCTGGGGCGCCGCCAACTTCGTCGCTCTGCCGATCGGTCCCATCTTCGGCGGGTGGCTACTGGGCAACTTCTGGTGGGGATGGATCTTCCTTATGAATGTGCCGGTCGCGCTCGTCGGGCTCATAGCGGTGTTCGCCCTGGTGCCCGAGTCGCGCGCTGAGCAGAGGCCGGCCATCGACCCTCTCGGCATTCTGCTCGCGAGCACCGGCCTGGTCGGCGTGACTTACGCACTGATCGAGCTCGGCCGTAACGGATGGACCAATCCGCCCTCGCTCGGGGTTGGGATCGCGGGCGTCGTCGTGATCGTCATGTTCTTTATGTGGGAGCGGTATCTCACCGCGAGGCCGGGAGGTAGGCCGCTGATCGACCTGAGCCTCTTCGCCTCGAGGGCCTTCACCTGGGGCGTCATCCTTGCTGCTATGGGCGGGATGGCTCTGATCAGCCTCGTCTTCACGATGCCGCAGTACTCGCAGGGAGTGCTTGGGCTCGACCCCGAGGGCTCAGGCGTCCGCCTGCTGCCTGCGATCATCGGCCTGATCATTGGCGCTGTCCCGGCGGACCGAATCGCGGCGCGACTCGGTGCGAAGATCACTGTCGCTGCCGGGTACGCGATCACCGTCGCCGGGTTGCTGATCGGCGCCACGACCGCCATCGGTGCGAGCCCTTGGTTTGTCGGTGCATGGATGGCGGTCGTCGGCATCGGCATGGGCATTGGTTTCGCGACCTCGGCATCGGCCGCCCTGAAAACGATTCCGTCAGAAAAGAGTGGTGTCGCATCGGCGCTCATGCAGGCGATGCAGAAGGTGGGGTTCCCGCTTGGTTCTGCAATCGTGGGTAGCGTCCTGGTGACTGCCTACCAAGCCCGCCTGACGCTGGCCGGTCTTCCGCCGACCGCAGTCGATGCGGTCAAGCAGAGCGTGTTTGCGGGTGTGGCGGTCGCAGGGAAGCTGCACTCGACCGCACTTCTGGACTCGGTCCGGTCCTCGTTTGTCGCGGGGATGGACGCCGCCCTGGTGGTCTCCGCGGGCGCTGGCGCGCTCGCTTTCGTGCTGGCGCTTGTCTTCCTGCCCGGGCGGGTGCCATCTGCGGCCCGTGCCATGAGCCCCTCGGCCGAGAAAGCGGCCTGAGCACATGAGCACCGGCTTACGTGAACGCAAGAAGCTCAAGACCAAAGCCGCGATCCAGAAGGAGGCACTTCGCCTCTTTCTAAAGAAAGGATTCGACGAGACCACAATCGAGGAGATCGCGGCCGCCGCTGAGATCTCGCCAAGCACGTTCTTCAATTACTTTTCGAGCAAGGAAGACGTCGTGTTCCAGGACGAGCTGGATCCGCTCATCCTGGCCGCGTTCGACGCCCAGCCTGAGGGCACAAATCCGATTCGGGCGATCCGTACTGCCATGAAGTCGGTGTTCGAGAACCTGAGCCCGCAGCAGGACGGGGTGATGCGTGAGCGCATTGCTCTGATGTCTTCGACCCCGGCGCTGCGCGCAGCCATGCTCGCGCAGTTCGCTGACCTGGTCGGTCAGGTCGCCGTGCTGGTTGCAAGCCGGTCGGGCGGAAGCCCCACCGATTTTGCCATCCGCAATTTCTCGGGCGCCCTGCTGGGCGTGATGATGTCGGCGCTGTTCACCGCGGTTCAGGACCCGAAAGCCGACCTGCTGGACGTGGCGGACCAGGCGATGGCGCACCTAGAAGCCGGCCTGCCGCTCCCCTGGACTCCCTCGCCCGCGGGCCCGCCTCAGGATCGGTAGTCGCGGCCGGAGAAGCGCCTGGCGTGAGGCCCTCGCCAGCCTTTGCGGCCGCCTACGCATCACAACCGTTTCGGCAACCATTGCTATCGAGGAAGCTCTGTTATCCGGCGTGTGGTCGACCGTGGCTGGCTCGCTCGTGTCCAAGTCTGCGAGTGGCGCTGTTTGCAAATAGGCCGCCGGAGTCCGCAAACTCAATGCTGCATTGGTTGAACGTGAGGTCCGCGTAAAGACCGTCGACGGCTCAATGCGCCTGTTCGTCGCCCGGCCAGAAAGCGATGGTCCGTTTCCGTTGGCGGTGGTCTATATGGACGGCGTCGGCTACCGCGACCAGATCAAGGTAAACGCGCGCCGCTTCGCTGCGAGCGGATACTACTGCGTGGCGCCGGACCTCTACTACCGAGCTGGCGAAGATCTCTCGTTTGATTTCTCCAAGATCGCGGCGGAAGGTATGGGCGGCGAAGAAGGCAAACGGTTAATGGCCGCGGCGTCGAGCGTCACCCCTGAGCGCGCGATGGCCGATACAAGGTCAATCTTCGATGATCTAGCCTCCGATCGGGCGGCGGCCCGGGGAGCGAAGGTCTGCGTTGGCTACTGCATGGGCGCGCGGATCGCGCTTCGTGCGGCGTCCCTGTTCGCTGAGGAATTCGTCGCCGCAGCCGGGATCCATCCGGGCGCCCTGGTCAATGACACGCCGGAATCGCCGCATCACGATCTCGCTAGGGTGCGCGGTGAGCTCTACTACGCATTCGCTGAGATCGATCGATCGGTCACTCCTGAGCTCGTCGACCTGTTCCGTACTGAGCTCGATCGTAATCACATCCGTGGAGTCGTAGAACATATTCCTGGGGTCGCGCATGGGTTCGCCATGGCTGATCTTCCTGTTTACAACCACGACGCGGCCGAACACCACTTCGAGCGGACACTCGACCTCTGGAGACGCAATCTGGTCTAGCCGGCGAGTACGTGTGGGTAGCGTCCCTTGAGCCGCCTTGCCCCCAGCCTCCCGAAGTCATGCTCCTGGCAGGCGTGTACGCCCTGTCTCGGCTTCCTCGTCGACCTGATCGTGATTCGAGTAACAAGTCGATGACCGCCAAGACGACAGCCGACTCAGTGCACGCCGACACACAGAGGCGGACGATCCTGAAATCTGATGGCGCGCTGCCGAACTCTGGTGGACCGCTACGGACCTGCCTGGACGGCAGACCCGCGGTCTTCAAAACCGTTTGCGGGGCGCTGTTGAGGCGTCCTGGGTGGGTTCGATTCCCATCCATCCCCGCCAATTTCGTGGCTCATGACAGCCAACATGACAGCCACAGCAGCGAACTCCAGCGAACGTGGGCGCATCTTGGTGGACGTACGGGCTTGCATTTCGGAGTCGACGTCGGATACCGCCTGAACCGGCTGCCCGCGCGCAGTCCGTAAAACCGCCGCGAAAGCTGTGACAGTTCGATTCTGTCCCGGCCCACCACCCCCAGACTCTTTTTGCGAAGGCCTTTGAAGGGTAGCGTGTATTCGAAACCTGGTCCTTGGGACCGGGTTTTTGTGTTTTCAGGGCCCGGGATGCCGGGCTCCAAGGAGGCCTGCGGGTGGCTCAAAACAGGCCGAAAAACCGTCGAAAACCGTTGGGTTTTTCGAAAACCGTTGTCACGCGATATCTGGCCCCAGAGCTGGCCCCGGACCGCCGTCCAAGGCCGAAACCTGGGGCCCAGCCAGGCCGTCCAAGCGCCCGGCTAGTCGGTTATGCCCCCGAGCTCGCCGACGGCGATCTGGCGCCCGTAGTCGCCCTTAGAGCCCCCTCGCACCGTCCAGCCCAGACCCAGCGGATGGCCGGCCTGGTCCGCGAATGGCTGGCCGAGCTCAAGGTCATGGGTCGCAGCGAGCAGACGATCAAGTGGTACCGGCAGAAGATGGAGTGGTACCTGGATCACGAAAGCGGCCCGGGCACCCTCGACGGCCTCACCTCGGCGGAGGTCAAGCGGCTCCTGGGCACCCTGATCGACCGCGGCCTGAAACCCAACACGGTCCACGGCTTTTTCGAGGTCGTGCGCGCCTTTGCCAACTGACCGGAGGTGCTATTCGCGTCTGGCGTCGACAGGGGTGGGCCTCCAAGCTGCTCGCTGGCTTCATGGTCGTGCTGGCGATCCCGTTCTTGCTCTATGGTCTGTTCCTGTTCCTGTTCGTTTCTGCAAACGGGATCATCGCCATTTACTGACACCCTCCAGTCGATAGGAGCACCTGCCGCACGGGCAACACGCTCGCCCCGTCGTGGGCGATAAGCGCGACGTGGCAGAGGAGGTAGAAGCCGTCGGCGACGTCAGCGATCGCGTTGGCCAGTTCTGGACTTCCCATCCCGCTCAGCACAGAATGCCGCAAATGAAGCGCTCTCGCCTCGCTCTGGTGAGCATGACCGTCTTGGTCTGCCTCGGCTTGGCCGGATGCGGATCTGGCACGACCAGCGCGACCACCGAGGTGTCGCCATCGAGCCTCACCGTCGTCAAGCCAGTCTGCGTCGGCGATCCCCACGCCCACGTCTACAGCCCCGACCGCCTCCAATTGCTGGCCCCCTGCATCGATTTGACAGGAACCATCGACCTGGAGCGAGCCGAGGCAGATGGAGACTTCCACATTCGCCTTCATCTCGATCCAGGACAGACGTGTGCGAGTCAGCCCTGCCTCGACGCCGACAACGTGAGCCAGCAAGGTGGTGATCTGGTCCTCGAGCCAGCCTGCGAGAACCCGATTACTCAGGCAGATGCGGTCGCGGCGTGTCAGGGCTATCACAACCCGCTAGTCCTTCCGCCTGTCGGCAGCCACGTCATGGTGATGGGGCCGTTCGTGCTCGACACTGACCACGGTTGGAACGAGATCCACCCACTGGAGTCGATCACTGTGGTCGGAGCCAGCAGCTTTTCACCGTCACCGACTGCGCCGGCAGCGCCAGCAACGCTCACCGTGACCATCACGGCGTCGACCTATGGCAACGTCGCAGCCACCACACTTCCCGGGGCGTCATGCAAGGCTCAAGCGAAGCTGCCGTCAGGTCGAGTCAGCACAGCGGCGGGGCTGCAAGCAACCGTCGTGGCTGGTAATGACGGCGTCGTGTCCTGGAGCTATGGCACTGTGTCGACCACGACGAAGGGGACTGGGACGCACACGGTCACATGCATATTGAATGGTGCGACGGTGAGCGCATCTGCGCCGTTTACGGTCGCATGAGCGATGCGGCACAGGTCCAGTCACATCGTGACTTGCTGACCATAGGTAAGAAGCTGTTCACCGCGCTACAGCCGGTCGTTATTCTTGCCGCGCTTGTGACCGTCCCCCTGACTGTCGTCGAGGTCAATGGCCAAGAAGGTGATGCCTTTCGTGTCGCGGACTGGACAGTCTGGGGTGTGTTCCTGGCCGACTATCTGCTGGGCATGACGGTCAGCGCAAATCGAAAGAGATATTTCGTCCAGGCATGGCTCGGCCTGGGGGTCGTAATCGTCTCCTTTCCCGTCCTGCCATCGGTGTTTGCGCTCGCAAGGTTGGCTCGCCTCGCTCGACTGTTCCGGCTCGTTCGCCTCGTTGCCTTCGGCGCTCGCGCTCTTCCGGCACTGAGATCTTCGCTCGGACGGGGGGGGCTTGCTCTATGTGTTCACCCTGTTCTTACTGGTGATCGTCTTCGCAGGTGCACTGATGAGTCTGGCCGAACCGCAAACCGTCCACGGGAACATGTGGGATGGCATGTGGTGGGCAATCGTTACCGCCACGACAGTTGGTTACGGCGACATCTCCCCCGTCAGTCCGCTGGGACGAGTGATCGCTATCGTGCTGATGCTGTTCGGCATCGGTCTTACAGCCACTTTGGCTGCGTCAGTGGCCGCGTATTTCGTGAGCAGCGACAAGGGGAATGATTTGCATGAGGTAGTGGCTCGGCTCGACCGGGTTGAATGTCTGCTTGAGGAAGCAAAGGCTCGAGAACAAGACTAGTGAGATCGACACCTACGGTTCACGCGCCCGTTGGCGGGTGCGGCGTGATCTTCCATAGGATCGTGTCGTGCACGTACTTCGCCCGGTCAGTACCACGAAGTTCGACTGCGTAGTGGACGTTGCCTGTCGTGACGAGGTAGATATGGCTCTCTGAAAAGAACGATCCCATGAAACTCTTGGCCGCAAGGGTCGCGACGCTGGCTATCTGTGAATACGGCAGTGATGTCATGGCCGCCAAGTTCTTGTGGCCTGGAAAGGCCGAAACGAATGAGCGATTCAAGATGATGACGCGTAAATCGGTCAGGGCGATGAAGCCGCTGCCGATTCCTTTGTCGTCATAGACACAGTAAATACTCTCGCCCGCCAGTAGGCCAGACTGGACTTGTGCTAGCTGATCAGATCGGTCGTGCGGAATTTCAGAGGTTGATGTCATTGCTCCAGTGATCATCCACTATCGCGTAAGCGAATACCTGGACAGGCTTGGCCCATCCCGCCGCGCCGCGTCGCCGAGCGCTTGGGCCACGACGGCACGGGCTTGCTCGACTTTGTCGTGCTGATTCGACCTGCCGCCCCGCATCGCCGCGAGTTTAGGGCCGTTCGTCAGACCCTAGAAATTGATGGTGCGATTCGGGCACCAGCGGGGCGACCCCGGTTGCATAGCCAGGTCAGAATGGCCGACTGCTGGAGTTGCCCAGCCGAGCCTAAGATCGACCCGGCACGCCGCTGTGAGACGCACACCACCGACT
The DNA here is from genome assembly GCA_035533335.1 of Candidatus Baltobacterales bacterium. Lineage (GTDB taxonomy): Bacteria > Chloroflexota > Dormibacteria > Dormibacterales > Dormibacteraceae > DATKSS01. The sequence continues at coordinate 4,753 of DATLUC010000011.1, read as the reverse complement.
CCGGTCATTCGCCAGCTCCGACAGGAGGTCGGCTTCGGGTGTCCGGTCGACGGATGCGGGAGTCCCTACCTGACGTGGCACCATTTCGATCCGGCCTGGCGCGACGAGCAACATCACCGGCCGGAAGGGATGATCGCGCTCTGCGTTGAGCACGCCGCCAAGGCTGACGGCGGAGCATTCACCGATGACCAGCTCAGGACGCTGAAGCGCGAAGGCCGAGTGCACGCTGAGGCGGCCAAAGGCCGATTCGACTGGATGAGGCGCGACCTCTTGGCCGTCGTCGGCGGCAACTTCTACTACCGCTGCCCAGTCGTGGTGCAGATCGGGGAACGCAACGTGATCTGGTTCACGCGCGACGACGCCGGGTCGCTGCTGCTCAACTTCTGGATGCCCACGGCGTCAGGTCAGGAGCGGGCTCGCATCCTGGAGAACTTCTGGGTGGTACCCCCCGCCATCCGAGACCTCGAGTGCCCACCCAGCGGCAAGCGCATCCACGTGCACTACGCCAACGGCGACGAGACTCGAGTCGAGTTCTTCGAGATCAACTCTCTCGCCGAGCTGATCAAGCGCTATCCAGAGACTGGCTCAATCGTTCGGGGAGCTGCGATTAACTGGCCTATCACCGGCGTCGAGCTGTGGGAGAAGGCGCCGGGCACGCAGATCGAGTTTGGCCCCACAGTGACTAGAGTTGGAGGCGTTCAGATATCCGGCAGCTTCATGAGCGACATCGGCGGTGCTGGGATTCACATTGATTTGCCGCCAGGCGTCGGGGGCCTAGCATTTCACGATCAGGACATCGTTCTTTCAGACATGGTCGCTGCTGACAACTCGATCCTGGATCGCATGTCGTTTCGGGGATGCCGAATCTACGGGCCGGCGGTCTTGGTGCCAGTCGGAGGCACAGAGCTAAAGAATTCGAATCTGGGCGGACCGCCTCAGGCGATTCTGTGGCCGTTACCCGACTTGCAAGCGATCGTTGGTGGAGTCGTCGCTAGCGGCTGCGTGTTCGACGGCTGCGAGTTTTTCAACGTCGGCTTCGGAATGCCGCCCGATCAGATCCCCGCTATCCGCGCTGACCTGACGAAGGGCGGCTAGCCTCTGTAAGCGATAGGATCGGCCAGTGCGTTGAGCAGAAAATGGGGTGTGGGCTACCTGGGTTGTCTGTTCTCCTGGCTGCATCCGATCAGGCACACAGGGCGCCGGGTGAGGCGGGCGCTGACGCCGAGGCCCATTCGCCAGGCGCTGCGAGCCAAGAACCAGATCGTCCATCCGGTTAGCTCCGCCGAGCGGGCCGCCTTCCGAGCAGTGGATCGCTCTATCACGCCCAAACGCAAACGCAAGCGCACGCCGAAGCCGAAGGCATGACGGACGAAGGCCACTATCGGGCCGCGGTCTGCATGCGCGGGCACGTGATCGATCCGATGATCGAACCGAGGATGACCCAGTCAGAACCGCTACCCCTGCACTGTGGAAAGTGCGGCAAGAAAGTCCTCACCGAATGCACCCACTGCACGACCCGCATCCAAGGCATGGCGTGGGGTGTGATTGCTGTTCCCTGGCATCCGGCTGACTTCTGCCGTCACTGCGCCCGCCCGTACCCGTGGGCTTCGCAGGAGGCAATGGCGTACCACGTCGAGAACCTGCTCGATGAAGACAACCTGCCCGAGGGTGATCGACGGGCACTGGAGGCTCAGCTTGTTTCCCTGCGCACGCCAGCCGCCGGCGATCCGGCGGTTGAGAAGCGCCAAGTGGCCGCACTACGGCTGCTCAAGACCGCTGCACCGAAGGCATGGGAACTGGCGGGGCCGGTGCTGCAGGCGATCCTCACCGCTGAAATGCGGCGCCAGTTGGGCCTACCGCCAGCCTGACACGCGAGCTGCCTTCAGCCGATCACCTTGATGGTCCACGCGCATTCTGAGGTGACCTCTAGGTAGAAGGTGCCCGCCAAGTGGAAGTGCTCCACGCCCTGGTCCTTAACCCCCAACTGGTTAACGCCCTGGTTCTGGCTGGACGTCCCATCGCTGTTACGGACCTCGACGATGAAGTTGCCGTGGCCACCAGCGACGTCACCGACGAAGGCCGTGCAGTCATATGTCCACTGCAGATCCCAATCACCGGCGGCGCTGAACTTCTGCGTGGTGTTCGTGTTTGAGCCGGTGATGTCGAGCAAGACCTGCGGGCTTGGAATCACGGCTGCCGTGGCTGCCGCTGCAGGCGATGACGTGCTCGTCGTCTGGTCCCCGCAACTGGTCATGACCACGAAGACCAAGGCACCGCCGAGGACCGCCAAGAGCCGCTTCGCCATGCCGAACCGAGCATAGATCGTGGACGTTATCTGCGCTCACATAGCAGCACGCCATTACGTGCCGCCGGCCCAGCGCGCACGACCTGTTTCGCGACCCCATATGGCTGCCTGCCTGATGTGCCGCCGCGGCGTCGCAGCGGGATGCCTCGCTAGCCACCCCCCGCGCTGGCAAGGGCAGGAGTCCGGCACGACGCAGCGACGTCGCGGTCACGGCCCGATTGCACACAAGTAAGGCCAGGTCGTTAGAAGAGACTCCTGAGATCGGCTCGACTGGCTGAGATTAAGCCGGGCGGCGAAGGGAAGCGGCCTTTCAAATCCGTTGGCCTGCGCCCCGACTTTGTCCCGGTCGCAACCGTTGCGGTTTCGTGTCTCCTAATGACCCGGTACGAGACTCGACATTAGGGCGCTGGCGTCCTTCGCCAACGCGGGCATGACGTGACTATAGGTATCGAGAGTGATCGCGATCGTCGAGTGTCCAAGCAGGTCCTGCACCACTTTCGGGTGAACCCCCTTGGTGAGCAGGTGGGTGGCGGCTGTATGGCGAAGGTCGTGGATCCGCATGCGTGGCAATCTGGCCCGATCCAGGGCGTTGTGGAAGCTGATCGCTCGATAAGTCATATTCCGCGGCCGCCCTACAGGGTTAGGAAAGACGAGGTCATTTTCTAGCCACCGGCTGCCCGCCTTACGCCGATCATCGTTGTTGGCGCGCCTTTGATCCTCCAGCACTCGGAGTGTTTCGGGTGGGAGCGGCACGGTGCGTCGGCTGCGGGCTGTCTTGGGCTCAACGAAAACCAAACCGACCCCAAGCTGGTGCTGGACGGCGCGCCCAATGATGGCGCGACCCTCGGCAAAATCTATGTCGGACCAACGTAACGCGAGTGCCTCGCCCAACCTGAGGCCGGTGGTGACCAAAAGCACCCAAAGCCCGTGGTCGCGCATGCCGCCTGTCACCGTTAACAGATGCCGGACCTCCTCCTCCCTGAGGGTATGCATCTCCTTCCGCTCGGCTCGCGGAGGCTTTACCGCGTCGCTCGGGTTAATCGAGAGCATCCGCCACAGCACTGCCTGTTTGAGGGCACGGCGCAAGACCATGTGGACCTGGCGCACCGTGCGCTGGGCAAGGCCGCCATCGAGCAGCCTGCCCAGCGCGTGCTGAATGTGTTCCGGCGTCAGTGAGCGCAGTCGTACACGGCCGATGTGCGGCATGAGCCGCCGGATGCACAGGTCGTAGTTCTCATAAGTCCTTGGGCGCACGCTGTGTCGGACCGCTTCGGCGAGCCACCGTTCGAGATACAGCGAAACCAGCTGGTCCCGCCCAATGACCAACTGTCCGGCGTGGGCTTGCCGGTGGGCTTCCTGGAGCCTTTCCTTGACCACCTCTCGAGTTGGTCCCGTAAAGAACTTCTTGCGGCCGTCGGTCATTCGCAGATAGGAAACCCAGCGGCCGTCTGCGCGGCGGTATATCGAGCCCTCGCCGAAGCCTCGCCGCGCTACTCCCGGTCTTGACATGGGGTCGACATCCTACCGTCGACCGGCCCGCGATGGAACCCTGTTTACAGGACGTATTGACGGGGCGGCGTGAGCCGAGGCAAGAACCTCTGTGGAGTCACCCAGCCGGTTCTCGATAAAGGCTTCCAGGTCGCGGTTGAGGATGCGCCGCGAGCGCCCGATGCGGACAGAACGCAGCGTGCCGCGTTGGATCTGCTCGTAGATGTGCGAGCGCCCAATCGAGAGGCGACGTGCAGCCTCGTCGATCGTGACCAGGAGGCTGATCGGTTCCTCCTCTTCTCCGACTTGTTGGCCCTTCATGAGTGCACGCTCACAGCGCGCAGGCGCTCACGCGCCAGCTCGACGTAGTCCAGGTTTAGCTCGATCCCGATCGCACGCCGGCCCAGCCTGCGCGCCACGGCGAGAGTCGTCCCCGAGCCGGCGAAGGGATCGAGCACGGTGGCCGGGATGTGTGATCGGCCGCAGTTGCAGGCCGGCTGCCAGGCCTCGCCTTCGACCAGGCGAATCAACCTCTTGGTGAAGCCTGGACTCTGGCGTGTGCGCTCCAGGGATCGAGGACCGTTGTTGGACCGGTTGCCGGGGTTCGAGTAGCGCACGCAGACGGTTCGTTCCCAGGCTCGGCCACAGGACGGGCAGCAGCCCGCGGCACTGGTGCCGGCCAGGATGCAGGGTTCGACGAGGCGCTCCGGAAAGGTGGCGAAGTGGGCCCTGTTGTATCGCTGGGTGGGGATGCTCCAGACCGAGCGCTGGGCATGGCCCCTGCGAAATGTGTTATCGCGCGCGCGCCCGTCCTTATCGGACGAGTTCGACTCGGCGACTTCACGCACGGCCTCGGCGTCATAGAAGTAGCGCGGCTCCTTGGAGAGGAGGAACAAGTACTCGTGGGAGCGAACCGGGCGGTCGCGGACTCCCTCGGGGACCGGGTTGGGCTTGGACCAG
>DATLUC010000010.1:0-21722 GCA_035533335.1 Candidatus Baltobacterales bacterium | reverse complement strand
ATTTACTCCTGCCTGCGTCTGCTTCTCGATCTTGTCGACGTTCGACGTCGAATGCAGGATCCGGAAGCTGAGCTTCTTCTCCTCCGCCATCAGCTACGCGTGCTTCGTCGCCAGGTCAAGCGACCACGACTGGAGCCGGCGGATCGGCTGATCATGGCCGGACTGAGCAGCCTCGTCAGCCGCGAGGCCTTGAGTGGTCTGCTGGTTCAGCCAGAGACTCTGCTCAGGTGGCACCGGGAGTTGGTGCGCAGGAAGTGGGCGGCGTTCGGAAGTCTCCGCGGGCCAGGTCGGCCTCCGCTCTCCGATGAGGTATGCGCTCTGATCCTCAGGATGGCGAAGGAGAACCGGACTTGGGGTTGCGTACGCATTCAGGGAGAACTCATCAAGGTCGGTCACCGAGTGTCGATCACAGCAATCAGGAACCTGTTGCGAAAGCACCGGGTTCCGGGAGCGCCGTTCCGATCGGGGCTCGGTTGGAAAGCCTTTCTCAAGGCGCAGGCCTCCGCGATCGTGCTCACTGACTTCATCGAAGTCGACACCGTATTCCTGAAGCGGCTCTACGTCCTCCTATATATGGAGCTGGCGACGAGGCGCGTGATCTGGTTCGCTGTCACCCAAGCCCCGAATGCGCAATGGGTGAGGCAGCAGGCCAGGAACGTCGCCTGGAAGTTGCATGAGCTTGGGATCGAGGCCAAGTTCCTGATTCGCGACAACGACGCCAAATTCGGTGGCGGGTTCGACCTGGTGATGGAAGGCGAGGGCATCGAGGTGATCAGGACTCCGATCCTGGCTCCCCTGGCGAACTCACACATCGAACGCCAGAACGGAAGCACCCGGCGTGAGTGTCTGGATTGGATCCTAATCGTGGGCCGACGGCACCTGGAACGAGTGCTCAGCGAATGGTTCGCTCACTACAACGAGGAGCGGCCGCACCGAGCCCTTGAACTCAAGACCCCGATCGCACGGTCGGATCCGGTCGGGCTGGTCGGTAGCGTCGAGTGCCGAAGCCGGCTCGGCGGACTGCTGAACTCGTACAGCATGGCGCCATCAATGGTGGCGGCATGAGGGCTCGACCGTGGTGGCTGAATAAATGACCCCGACACCGCTGCGGTCGGACTTTTGCCGCCTCACAACCGGCGGGTGGCAAATGGCTCGAAGAGTTGGGCAACATCTGGACCGATACTTCGACCGGTCAGTTCACTACGGACAAGCCTGATGAATACATCACGGCACTTCCTATCCAGAGCACTAAGTCGGCTTGATTTTCCTCACAGCGCCTTCTCGCCGCCGAGAACTTCGGCGCGCCACGGCGGTTCCGCTCCTGCTCGTGTACAGGTAGTTGAAGCCACGAGGCAGGCGAAGCTGAGAGCGGCTTGCAGGTCGCCCACCCCAAGGCTGAGGTCGCGGCTCAGCCGACCGCCATCATGCAGCCAGGCCAAGAGCGCAGCTCCAAAGGCGTCACCTGCGCCGATCGTATCAACGACCTGGACCGGTGGAGCACTGACTTGGATCCGGGCACCGGGCGAGGCGCCGAACGCGCCTTGCGCGCCGAGCGTGGCAACGACCAGGCGGACCCCAAGGGAGAGGATGGAATCGACCGCCGTCTCGTAATCAAGCCCGGGATAGAGCCAGGCGAGGTCGTCGTCGCTGGCCTTCACGATCGCGCTGCGAGCGATCACCCACTCGAGCCGCCGGCGGTAATCGCCGTCGTCCCCCAGGAGGGCCGGGCGGACGTTGGGGTCGATCATGACCAGCCGGCGGTCGCCTTCACGCTGGATAAGTTCGACCATCGTCAAGGCCATTGGTTCGAGGAGCAGCCCGAGCGTTCCAACGTGAAGGGCGCTGACCTCGGGAGGTAGGCGCTCAGGGAGCATGGCGGTCGTGAAATTCGGAGCCGACGTTCCCTCGACCAGAAAACTGTAGGCGGCGACACCATACCCGTCGACGTCAGTGACCGCAATGGTGGTCGGCTCCGGTCCTGAGCTGGCCATCGACAGGTCGACGCCATCGGCAGCGAGACGGCCGGCGAGCTCGCGGCCGAACATGTCGCTTGACAGTCGGCCCAGGAACGCGGTCGGGACCCCCAACCGGGCCAGGGCGCGCGCCGTGTTGAACGGTCCGCCGCCGGGCCGTGCCGATTGCGTCCCGTCACCGTCGCCGACGATGTCGATGAGGGCCTCACCGCAGACTGCGATCACGGCCGCACTTTGCCCGAGCCCCGGGTGATCAATCGGGTCGGGATGACGTGGTGAACGGATGGCGAGCGGTCGCCGTCAAGACGCCGAAAGAGCAGTTCGGCCGCGGTGCGACCCATGGCCGCGCGATCTTGGGCGATGACCGTGATCCTCGGCTCGAGCAGATCGGCCAGCTCGATGTCATCGAAGCCGACCAGCGCGACGCGGTGGTGGAGACCAAGCCGCCGAAGTGCCCGGTAAGCACCAACCGTGATGAGGTTCTGGCCGGTGAAGATTGCAGTCGGCGACCGCGGCAGGGCGAGCATCTCGGCGGCGGCCGCCTCGGCGCTCTCGACGCCCTGCAGGCCAAGCCGTACAAGGGCTTCATCGATGGCGATGCCCTGCGCCACCAGCTCTTCCAGGTAGCCCTGATGGCGGACAGAGGCGGTGGCGATCGTTTGCCGGTCGCCAAGGTATCCGATGCACCGGTGTCCGTGGCTGATGAGGTGACGGATTCCCCGACGTACACCTGCCTCATTGTCGGTCAGGACCGTGTCGGCGTCGAGGAAGGCGGGCGGCCGGTCCACGAACACGATGGCGGTCCCGGCACGCCTGTCGGCGAGCAGGTAGCTGTGGTCGTGGCTGGCCGGGACGATGATGAGTCCATCCACCCGACGCGACGCAAACGCGGAGAGCAACTCACGCTCGCGCGCTCGAGGGCTAAGTTCTCTATGGAGCTGTGGAGCTGCGATGAAAACGGGTTGGAAACGTCTCCGAAGATGACGCCGATCGTCGCGCTCTTCCCGTCCGCTCGCCGGAGACTGCTGGCCGTGAGATTGTGACGGTATTCGAGGCGATCCGCAGCCGCAAGGACCCGAGCGCTGACTTGAGGCGAAAACCACCTTTCACGGTTGATCACACGAGAGACCGTCTTCAGGCTCACACCGGCCAGAGCGGCGACCTCGCGCATCGCGGAGCGAGGCCGGCGCTGGTGACCGACTTCAGATCCTGTCAACATTGATATCCCTTCTCTGCGGTCAGCCGGCAAAATCCGGCTCGCGAACCGGGAGTTGCGCTCTCCGCATATATATGCATTAGTGACAACGTTGTCAAACGCCATCACGGCCGCTTGTCCGTATATAGGTCGCTTTGCGTGACGAACCTGGAAGGGGGTCCCTGGAATGCAGAGATGGACGTACCGGAACGCCCTTCACCGGGGAGCGCGAAGAGGAGCCCCACGTCCGGTCCGCTTCCGACCCCTCCTCTAAACGCGCATCACCCCCCAACGGCGCCGGCGTCCGAGCCATCCAAGCGGGAGTCCCCTGCCCTGTAGCGTCCCGGCCAGGACGGCGGCGAGAAGCACGGAGGCGCGCAACATGTCGAAAATGTAGGGCGACAAATTAGCGAGAACCAGCCCGTCGGCAACCATCTGGAGGATAGCCACCCCGAGGAGACTTCCGAAGATGCTGCCTTTCCCTCCGAAGAGGCTTGTCCCACCCAGCACGACGGCAGTGATCACCGTAAACTCCTCGCCGAGCCCGACGGTTGGCTGTAGGGCGTTCAGCCGTCCATTCTCGATCAGCCCAGCAAGCCCAGCAGTGAGACCGCTGATCCCGTACACGCCGATCAGCACCGATCGCACGGGAAGTCCAAGCTCTCGAGCGGCATCGGGATTGGAACCGATTGCCTGCACATAACGACCGAAGACGGTGGCCCGGAGGAGCAACGCCCCCAGGACCGCAACCACGACCATGACAATGATCGGCGTTGGGACGGATCCTACGGTCGACGTTCCCAGCGTCTGCATCTGGGGCGGCAGAAACGTTGTCGTGAACTGCGTCAGGTGACCACCGATCCCGCGGTAGAGGTTGAGGGTCGCGAGCGTCACGATCAGAGGGCTGATCGCAATGTAGGCGACCGTCGCGCCGTTGATGGCCCCAAGGATCACGCCGACAAGCACCGCGATCAGTGGAGCCCACGCGGCTGGCATACCATGGACGAACAACTCCGTCGCAGCCGCGGTCGACAGGAAGAGGATCGCCCCGACTGAGAGATCGATTCCGGCGGTCATGATCACGAAAGTCATACCCACAGCCATGACGGCCGAGTTGGCGCCCTCGATCGCCATGTTGCGAATGTTCGATCCAGTCGCGAACTGGCTCGAAGAGAGGCTGAAGGCAGCGAAGACGAGCAGGGCCGCGAGCAGAGCCGCGTTGCGGGAGAGTAACGAGCCCGCGCCATATCGCCTTGCCGGGACTGGAGACGCGCTCACAATCCACCGCCGGTGGCGAGCCTGATGATCTTATCGGGACTCGCCTCGGAGCGATCGAGAATGCCCACGAGCCGGCCTGCGTGCATGACGCCGATCCGGTGCGCCAGCCCGAGCAGCTCCGGCAGTTCACTCGAGATCAAGAGCACGGCGACGCCACGCTCGGCGAAGTCAACGAGCAGCTGATGGATCTCCGCCTTCGCACCGACGTCGATGCCGCGGGTGGGCTCGTCCATGATCAAGACGCTTGGGTCTCGCCAAAGCCACTTGCCGAGAACGACCTTTTGCTGGTTGCCCCCCGAGAGCGACCTCGCGGGAGCCTCGAGACCGCTACGGGCGGCGATACGGAGCAGCGACGTCTTCCGCTGCGCCGTCTCTGTCTCTAGCCGTCTGTGAACCCATCCGAGCCAGGGGGCCGTTACGTCGTCGAGCGCAACGACCGAGAGGTTCTCTCGGATCGGCCGGTCGATGAAGAGTCCATCGCCGCGCCGGTCCTCGGTCACGAACGCCATCCCCGCTTCGATCGCGCGCTTGGGCGTCATGCGGCGGAACGATCGTCCGCCGATCTCGATTGTTCCGGTAGCCCGGCTCACGCCGAAGATCGCGCGCGCGACCTCGGAGCGGCCGGCGCCCATGAGACCGGCGAGGCCGAAGATCTCGCCGCGACGGATCTCGAACGAGACTCCTGTGATCAGCGAGCCGTCGTCTAGGTCGCGTACACGTAGCGCCCCCTCGTCGCTCGGCTCAGCAGCGCGAGGCATCTCGCCGGCGAGCTCGCGCCCGACCATCAGCGACTCAAGCTTGCCCCGGGTCAGCTCTGTGGTTCGACTCAGTGCTACCAGATTGCCGTCGCGAAGCACGACGACGCGGTCGCTTAACTCGAAGATCTCGCTCAAGTGGTGCGATATGTATAGGACCGCGACGCGATCGGCGGCGAGCTGGCGCACGATCTCGTAGATACGCTCCCGTTCCCGCTCGTTAAGAGACGCGGTCGGCTCGTCGAAGATGATCACCGACGGCGCGAGCGCGAGCGCCTTTGCGATCTCGACGAGTTGCCGTTCTCCGGGCCCGAGCGACTCGACGGTCGTGCCCGAGGAGAAGTCGGCGCCCAGCCGCTCGAGCAGCGGCCCAACGCGCCTCTTGAGCGATGACGAGCGCACCACGCCGCGCACGTCGCTGCTGAGCGAGGCCATCAGGACGTTCTCGGCGACGCTCATCGTCGGGAACAGGCTCAGCTCCTGATGGATTGCCGCGACGCCGAGCCGTCGGGCGTGGCGCGGGTCGCCGACGATCTCGTCCCCGCAAATCGTGATCGTGCCGGAGTCCGCCTTGACGATGCCGGCGAGGAGGTTCTTGATGGTCGACTTACCAGCGCCGTTTTCGCCAGCAAGCGCGACGACTTCGCCGGCAGCCAACGTGAAGCTGACGTCGTTGACGGCTCTGACTCCCCCGAACCTCTTGGTTACATGATCGAGTTCGACAACCTGTCGAGCCGCCGGGTCGATGAGACCGCCCGCCAGCGCCATCAGGCGTCAGTCATGTAGCTTGTATGGAAATCATTACAGGATGCTATTATGAGAAGAGCACATCTAAGATTGTCAAGCTTCGATGCCGTCTTTTGATACATGGAGGAAATGGTATGCAAGCAAGGTTCGTCCGTCTGACGCTCGCGATTGTCCTGTTTGCCGCCGTGGCGCTTACGGCCTGCGGGGCGGGCAATGGCGGCGGAGCTGGATCGTCGACCACAACAACGATCGGCGTGAGCTTTGACATCCTGCATGAGATCCGCAAGGCCGAACTGAAGGGGATTGATGATTATGCCGCAGAGAAGCATGTGAAGATTCTGTTCTCGGTCGCGAACACCGACGCGAGTCTTCAGGCGCAACAGATCCAGAACTTCATCTCGCAGCATGTCAACGGCATCATCGCGATTGCACAGAACAATGATCAGATCGTTGCGTCGATCCGGGCGGCGAACGCCGCTGGGATCCCGTTCGCCGCGATCGATCGGGCACCCAGCCCGGGCGGCCAACTCGTGGCGCAGGTGACGGGCAACCCCGTGGCCGACGGCGGCCTAGTCGCCGCGTACATGGGCTCGCTGCCCAAGCAGCTGAACGTCCTCCTGATGGTCGGAGCGCTGACCGACGTGAACGCGATTGGACGGCGCGACGGTTTCAAGCAAAGCGCGGCCGCCTACCCGAACCTCAAGATCGTCCAGGAATTGCCGACGAACTGGGACCCAACCACAGCACTCAACGGGGTCACCAATGCTCTCCAGGCACATCCTGAGATCAACGCTATCTTCGATCCGTCGGACTACCTCCTGCCTTCTGTGGTGTCGGCGCTGAAGTCGACTGGCCGTTTCTATCCTGTGGGCGACCCGAAGCACGTTACGGTCGTCACGATCGACGGTGACAACAACGGCTGCGGTGCGCTCAAGAACAAGTGGATAGACGCGGACGTAGCGACCCTCGTAGGCAACTTCGGTCCAAGCGCGATCGACGCGATCCTCGCGGCCAACCAGTCCACGACCCCGACGACGGAGAAAGTCGTGCAGATCAATGGCCTGACCCTCAGCCAGCAGAATTTCGCCGCAACTCAAGCGCAGGTCTGGGGCTGTGCGATTCCGCCGGATGCTTTCAAGTAGCCGCCACCGAGCCGGCAGCAGGCGCGCGCCTCCTGAAGCGACTGATGAGATAAGGAGGAAAAGCTTTGGGGCCGAACACCGAGGAGTCGGAGCAGGGCGAGCAAGGCCAGGCGACCGCGATCGCCTGGCCTTTTCCCGGCGCCAGACCGCCCGCATGGCTGGGCCTCGCCGACCGGCTCCGCGATCTCGCTCTGATTCCGGCGTTGATCGCGATGGGGGCGATCTTCTCGCTCACGACGAGCGACTTTCTGACGCCGGAGAACCTGCTGAACGTCCTCCAGCAGAATGCTGTCCTCGGTATCGCCGCAATCGGCGCCACCTTCGTCATCCTCACCTCGGGCATCGATCTCTCGGTTGGGTCCACGATCGGTGTTGCGGGTGTAGCAGCATCGGCGGTAATATTGCGCACTCACAGCATTGCGCTCGGGGTCGTGGCTGGAATCTGCGCCGGAGTCGTGACAGGAAGCGTGCTCGGGTTCCTGATTGCACGGTTCAAGCTCACCGCCTTCGTCGTCACACTCGCTGGGCTCTTTTTTGTCTCCGGGCTGACGGTCTATCTCACGAGAGGGGAGACGATCGGGCCGCTGCCTTTCTGGCTCGACAACCTGGTGTTCCGAAAGGTGCTGGGCGTCCCGATTGCAGCTGTGATCGCGCTCGGCTTCTTTGTGCTCGCACAGATTGCGCTCTCCCGAACCACCTGGGGCCGTCGGGTAATGCTCCTCGGAGCGAACCCGCGTGCGGCCCGCGTCTCCGGTATCAATACGACCTTCGTGACGTGGAGCGTCTACGCGGTCGCGGGCCTCTTTTCCGGTATCGCGGGAGTCGAGCTCGTTGCGACCCTCTCGGCAGCCAACGCGGACACTGGTGCGCCATTTCTGCTGCCAGTGATCGGAGCGGTCGTGATCGGCGGGACGAGCCTGTTCGGAGGCCGGGGGTCGATTGCGCGGACAGGTCTCGGCGTGCTCTTCTTGGGTGTTCTCATTAACGGATTGAATCTACTGGGGTACCAGGTTTACGACCAGCAAGCGGTCGAGGGTGCGGTGATCTTGGGGGCGGCCGCCTTCAACGTCTTCCTGCACCGGAGGGAGGGAGCATGACCGGTCCGCGTTATGCCGTCCACGCCTATGCGTGGACCACGAGCTGGAGCAACGATCATCTCGACCTGATTAACCACGTGGCGAGTCTGGGACTTGACCTGATCGAGATCCCACTGATGGAGCCCGCCAAGGTGGATCCGACGGCGATCCGCGCGCGCTTAGACGTCTGCGGAATCGGAGTTGTCACGTCGGTCGCCCTCGCTGAAGACGCCGATCCGTCGAGCGACGACGAGCGAATTCGCGGGAACGCCCGCGATTTCCTCCACCGCTGCGTCGATTTGTCTGCCGAAATGGGGGCGTCGGTCCTCACTGGGGTCGTCTATTCGGCGATTGGCCGGCGCCTAGCTCGACGGCCGGACCTGTCCGACATGCGCCGTTCCGCGGAGGTATTGAAGGATGTGGCGAAATACGCCGCTGAACGTGGCCTGACACTCGGGATCGAGCCGATCAACCGTTACGAGACATTCCTCGTCAACACGGCCGCCCAGGCACTCACGATTGTCGACATGATCGACGAGCCGAACGTCGGGGTCCATCTCGACGCCTATCACATGAACATCGAGGAGGAGGACTTCTACGAGGCGACTCGGGCCGTTGCCGGCCGCCTCGTCCACTTCCATCTGTCGGAGAGCCATCGCGGCGTTCCGGGGCGTGGCACCGTCGACTGGGAGGGGATCTACAGAGCGCTCGGCGAAGCAGGGTACGCGGGCGTCGTGGGCCTCGAGTCGTTCGAGAGCATGTCGGAGGCGATGCGCGCCGCCACATGTATCTGGCGGCAGCTCGCGCCGAGCAGCGACGTGCTCGTCACCGAAGGGCTGGCCTTCCTGAAGGAACTCGAGCGTCGGCACTACGGTGCTGCGCGTACCACGACCTCATGAGCCGCAAGACCCGCGTGGGCATTCTCACGTTCTCGGATCAGCGGCGCTTCATCCATGAAGGGCTGATCGCCCTGAACCAGCGCTACCAGGACCGAGTGGTACGCGCCCTGGAGGCCACTGGTGAGGTCGAGGTCGTCGCCGGAGAGGAGATAGTCTGGCGGCCGGATGTGGCGCGCCGTGAGGGGCGGCGTCTCAGTGCGGAGCGTGTGGATGTCACGATCCTCAACTACGCGATCTGGGCGTTTCCCCACCTTTCTGCCATTGCGTCCGAAGCAGCACCCGGTCCCTTTCTGCTCTTCTCCAACCTCAATGCCTCCGAACCAGGGATGGTGGCCATGCTCGCCGCCGCGGGCACTATGGACCAACTCGGCCGACGATACTCTCGCGTCTGGGGCGACATCGAGGAAGCTGCCGTCCTCAGGCGCGTGATGACTTTTGTGCGAGCGGCCGGTGCGGTTAGTCGCCTGCGTGGCGAGACCTTCGGCCTCTTCGGCGGCCGTCCGCTCGGCATGTACACGGCGGTAGCGAATCTCGACCAGTGGCAGAGCTTTTTCGGAGTGGACGTCGAGCATGTCGAACAGTACGATCTCGTCCGCTACGGCGAGCAGGTCGCGCAGGAGCCAGTCTCCGCAGCGCGTGCTTGGCTAGAGAAGCGCGTCGGGCGGATTGCGTACGATGGCAAGGCGCTCACGCCCGAGAAGCTCGAGCTGCAGATTCGAAGCTACTATGCCGCTCGGCGAATCATCGACGAGCGTGATCTCGATTTCGTCGGTTTTAAGGCCCAAGGCGACCTCACGGATTACCACGTGACGATGGACGTGGCGGAGGCATTCCTAAACGACCCGTACGATTGGGACGGCCCTCACGAGCCGATCGTGGCAGCGACTGAGGCGGACATGGACGGCGCCCTGACCATGCAGATCTTCAAGCACATGTCGGCCCAGCCCGTTCTATTCTCCGACGTTCGGCACTATGAGCGTGAGGACGACATTTGGTACCTCGCGAACTCGGGCATGCATCCCACATTCTTTGCGGCTCGATCGAAGGACCCCGAAGAGAATCTCAAGAGCGTTACGTTCTTCCCGGAGGTGTGGTACTACCCGGCAGGAGGCGCGTCGGTACAGCACTTCGCTGCAGCCGGGGAGATGACCCTTGCCCGACTGTTTCGGAAAGAAGGTCGCTACCGGCTGGCTCTCGTCCCAGCCGAGCTGGTCGAATTCCCTGAGTCGGTCGCCGTCGCCAAGGCAAAGACCACAACGCCTGAGTGGCCACATGCCTTCGCTCGGCTTCGAGAGGCGCCTGAGCAATTCCTCTCGTCCTATCCCTGCAACCACATTCACGGGGTGTATGGGGACTGGACGAACGAATGGCTGGCCGTTGCGGAGATCCTGGGCATCGAGGTCGATCTGCACGGGGGGTAAATGAGGAGCCGCGAAAGTTTTGGTCACCTTGACCTGGCAGCCTTCGACAACTAGGAGCTCGTCAGCGCGTACGCCATTACGAGATGGGTCGGTAAAGAGACACCATTATCGGTAAAGAGACACCATTAGTAGACGCGAGAGGCTGGGCGGCCTCATCAGCGAGTATTCACGCGCCTGAGTGGGCCGGATGATGAAGTTTCTGAACATCCCCACAGCCTGGCTCGCGCGGTCGCACGTCCGCACGGCTCATGCGGAGGATCCGCTTGTGCCGTCCCCCGCCCGTACGGAGGCCCGTAGCGGACGGGCGAAGTCCGCGTCCGTGGCGAGAATCTCGATCTCGTCGGCCGAGATCGGCCTTTGGAAGACCTCCTCGATCACGGACGTCCAGCCGAAGATGAAGTAGCGCCAGCCGTCCTCGACGCGCAGCGAGCGGACCGTTGCCTGCGCCTGGGCTTGGTGGAGGAAGTCGAGAGCACCCCGGTAATTGAGATCCCAGACGATCGCGCCTTGGGGGAAGAGGGCATTTTCGCTCAGCGGTGAGCCGGGCCGGTCCTTGCCCATGCCCGTTGCATTGATAACGACTGACCTGGGCGGGAGGGCGGCCAGCAGCTGGTCGAGCTCGGCGGGAGAACCGGTGGCATGGCACACGAGTGGTACCGTGGCCTCAAGCTCGCGGTGCAGTCGGCGCACCGCGTCGAGGCGCGCCGGAACTGCGTCTGCGACCACAATCCGCCCAGGCATGTCACTCACCGCGGCCCGTGTCATCAGACATAGGATGATCGCGGTCCCGGCCCCACCCGCTCCTAGGCAGAGGACGTCGCCGCCGCTCTGCTCGAAGTACAGTGGGCCCAGCAGGTCGTCGAGCGATCGGCTGGCGGTGATCGGGTCCTTCGCCCAGCCGAGCAGTTTCCCGTCCCTTTTCGCCAGGCAGGAAACCTCGCCACAAAGGCGGGCAAAGTGGTCGAGCTCGGCAAAGAGATCGTGTGCGGCTTCGTAAATTGCGACCTTATGTGTCGTTACGAGCGCGCCGAGGAATGACGAGTCGGCGAGCAGAGTCTCCACTACTTTCCGGTAACGGTCCGGCGGCGCCCCGACGGGGATGTCGACGCCGTCGAGCGAAACATCGTCGTCGAGCTCCAGGCGATCACGCCAGGCTGGGAAGATCGCCCGGATTGACGATCCGTGGGTCTCGACGCCGACGAACACGAACCGTCTCATCGGGTCGAGTCCTGGCGGAGTTGCGCACAAAGCGAGCGGCTACGTTTGACTAGCTCGGAACGCGACTCGTCGTTCTCCAGTCGGCGCGGAGCGAGCTTGCCGCCGACACCGACCGCCCAAGCGCCTGCTTCGAGCCAGGCGCCGACGTCTTCGGGCGCGATGCCTCCTGTAGGCACCACTTTGATCTCGGGGAACGGGCCGAAGAGCGCCTGCAGGTGTGCTATTCCTCCGCTCGAAGCGGGGAAGAGCTTCACCGCTTCGGCTCCGTCGGCGAAGGCGGCGGCAACTTCCGAGGGTGTGAGTACGCCCGGGAGCGCGAGCCGGCCGCTCTCGAGCATGGTGTTCAGCAGGCCGCGATTGAGGTGAGGACTGACTAGGAAGTCAGCACCCGCAGCAACGGCTTCGCCTACCTGCTCGGGCGTCGTCAGCGTGCCTGCCCCGAGCAGGATTCTGTCGTCCAGGCGCGACCGGGCTTTCTCGATCGCCGCTCCGGCTCCAGGTGTCGTATAGGTCAATTCGACCGCGACGAGGCCGCCATCGACGAGTGCCTCCGCGATTGCGACAGCGTTGGAGGCGTCGTCGGCTCGGACCACAATCACGACACGCGCTTTGCGCAGGCGCTGTAGGACGTCAGCCAAGGACGACCTCCACGGGATGGCGTGGCGGCTCGCCGGAGAGCACGGCAAGGAGGTCGTCGATCGCCTCTCGCGCCATTTCTTCGACAGCTTCGTCGGTCTGCCCGCCCATGTGCGGTGTCACGATCACGTCCTCGCGCCGAAGGAGCGGATGCTGGGGAGGCGGCGGCTCCTCGCGAAGCGTGTCAAGGGCAGCTGCTCGGAGGTGGCCCTCCTCGAGAGCTCGCAGCAGATCCTCCTCGACCACGAGTTCGCCGCGGGCGGTATTGATCAGGGCGGCTCCTGGCTTCATCGACTGGAGCAACCTGCGGTCCACCATGTCCCGAGTCTCGGCAGTAAGCGGCACATGGAGTGAGAGCACGTCTGCGACGGCCACGACATGCTCGCGCGTGACGAGTTGCGCACCAACCGCGCGGGCTTCGGCTTCGCCGACGAGAGGGTCGCAGGCGACGACGTGGCAGCCGAGTTCAGAGGCCTTGGTAGCGACCAGCCGGCCAACGGCGCCGAGTCCGACGAGCCCGAGCGTTCGGCCGGCTATCTCGAAACCGCGGGGGGCGGTCCACTCTCCCAACCGGACGGACTCGACAGCTCGGAGGAGGGGCCGGGCGAGCGCGAGTAGTAGGGCGATTGTTAGCTCGGCGACCGCATTCGCGTTGGCGCCTGGGGTGTTCGTGACCACGATGCCGTTTCGAGCCGCCCCAACGAGGTCGATGTTGTCCACGCCGGCGCCGTACCGGGCCACCACTCGGAGCCTTGGCGTTCGTGCAAAGACGCTCTCGTCGAAGCGGTCGAGGCCTGCGAGGACCGCGTCGACCTGGACGAGGGCCTCGGCGAGCTCGTCCGACCCTAGTGGCCCGGAGCGGTACCGCACTTCGCCCACACTTCGCTCCAGGCGCACACAGCGAGACGGCTCGGCCACGAGCGATCGCGGCGTCACGAGAACGATCGAGTCGGCCGGTGATCGACCCGGGCGCCTAGCCAATTGATCGCGGAGTCTCCCCGAAGGCGGAAACGACGATGGGCCCAGACGCGGCGCGGATAACGCGGCGCGGGAAGCCGGTGCGCTCGATCGTCCTGTAGTCGTGCCCCGCGTCGCCGGGGTAGACGGCCAGGAAGCTGAAGGGCTCATCACCGACGTTGAGCGTTCGGTGCGCCCAGTAAGGTGGGACGTAGGCGAGCGTACCGGGCCCCATTTCGAGCTCGGCCGTTCGGCCGTCGACGAACATGAGCAGGTAGCCGTGGCCGCTGATTCCGAGGTACACCTCGCCAGTGCTCCGTTTCTCGTGGAAGTGCCCCTTGGTCATGAAGTACTCCTCACCGACCAGGCCGGCGTAGATGACCGTTGTGCAGCAGACGAGCTGCCCATTGTCGAACGGCACGTCGTACTGGAGGACCTCGTAGACGACGGGATCACCGGTGCCCGCGAGTTGCTCGTGAGCGTCGGCGTCGGCGTACATGCCGCTCATCTCGGAGATCCGCCTTACGGTGCGTGAGGTGTGCGGCGCGAGGCGACCGGTGACGAGGTCGAGGGCGAGGGCGAAGGGCTCCATCGGGGTCACGGCTCGATCACTACCTTCAGTGCCTCGCCGGAACTCGCCGCCGCGAAAGCGGCTTTCGCATCGGGCAGCGCAAAGCGCGCGGTGACAAGCGCGCCGAGGTCGATCTTGCCCCCCCGAGCGAGGTTGAGCGCCTCCCGGCAGTCGTCGTTCGTGTTCGCACTCGTTCCGGTCACGATCAGCTCCTTGTAGTGGATGAGGTTCGTGTCGAGCTCGACGCGGGAGCCATTGCTGGGCAGACCGCCGAAGAAATTGACCCTCCCGCCCGGACCCGCGAGCTCCAGTGCCTGTCTCTGCGCGGCCGCAACGGGCGCCGCCACGATCACTGCATCGGCGCCGACACCGTCCGAGAGTTTGTCGACCACCACGCGGGGATCGATGGTCGTCGGATCGACAAGATGGGTCGCACCCCACGACGACGACCGTTCGCGCCTCCTCTCGTTAGGCTCGACGACCACGATCGCGCGGGGCGACCCGAGTGCGGCGATGGCGACGTGGAGGAGGCCGATCGGGCCGGCCCCGAAGATCACGACGAGATCGTCCGCAGTGATCCGGGCTGCTTTCGAGCCCCGCAGGACGCACGCGAGCGGCTCGGCGAGCGCAGCCGAGGCGGCGTCCAGATCATCCGGCAGCGGGAGGACGTTTCCCTGCTGGATGAGGTCGGCACCGAGCAGGACGTATTCGGCGAAGCCACCGTCGCGGGTGATTCCCAGCGCCTGCGGCCGTACGCAGAGGTTGACTCGCCCGCGGCGGCAGGCAGCGCAGGTTCCGCAGCCGATGTTCGGTGCGATGAAGACGCGCCTGCCGGTCGATAGACCAACGTCGTCGCCAACCGACACCAGCGTTCCCGCGAATTCGTGGCCAGGGACGCGAATCGTTCCGGGAAGGTAGGCGCGGTGCACTCCCGCGGCGATCCGGAGGTCGGTGCCGCAGATGCCGCAGGCCTCCACATGGACGAGGGCCTCGCCCGGACCGGGCTGCGGTATCTCCCGCTCTTCGACCCGGAACTCAGTCGGACCACGGAATACGAGTGCCTGCATTAGTCGATTCCTTGAACCTCCGAGAGCAGGACAGGGCGCTCCTCCCGCCACGATCGGTTCGCGGCGATCACGGCATGAACCACCGCGCGGCCGTCCTCGCCACCGACGACCGGCTTCTTGCCGCCGAGTGCCGCCGCCACGAATGCCCGGATTTCGGCCCGATATGCGGACTCGAAGCGCTCTGGCCAGCTGCGGAAGACGGGCGTTACAGCGCCGTGGTCGCGATCACGGACCTCGATGAGCGTCTGACTCCGCAGGTCGCCGATCACGAGCAAGCCCTCGCTGCCCAGAATCTCGACGCGGGCGTCGTAGCCGTAGTCCGCGGGGCAGGTGCCGTCGATCGTCCCGATCGCGCCGCTTTTGAAGCGAAGCGCGACAACAGCGTTGTCGTAGAAACCGTCGACCTGGACGCCACGAGCGGCACCTTTGACGTTCGATGTCTCGGCGTACACGCGGTGGATGTCCGACCCGACAAGCCACCGGACGCAATCGAAGTCGTGGCTGTTGACCTCCGCCAGCATCCCGTTCGAGAGTTCGATGTCCCAGGCCCATGGCGGCGGCAGTCCCGGGCCGCGGGTGAGCGACTTCACCACCATCGGCTCTCCGATTCCACCGGCCTCGATCCGGCGCCGTGCCTCGACAAACTCGGGCTGGAAGCGACGGACGAAGCCGACCTGTAGGACGACGCCGGCGGACCGAGCGGCCTCGATCATGCGGTCGCAGTCGTGCAGGTTCAGAGCGAGAGGCTTCTCGCAGAAGACGTGCTTGCCGGCCTTTGCGGCCTGCACCGCGTAGTCGGCGTGGGTAAACGTCGGTGTCGTGATCACGACCGCGTCGCACTCGTCGAGCACATCCTCGAGACTCCCGTGCGCCGGGGCGCCGAGCTCGTGGGCTAGCGCCGCAGCCGCGGTCGCCTCAGTGTCGACGACCGCTGTCAGTCTTGCGTCGGATATGCTGGATGCGACGTTCCGGGCATGCAGCCGCCCCGCACGGCCAGCGCCGATCAGTGCGATGCGGAGTTGGGTCACAGCCCGATCACCTCTCTATCGATTTGATCCGTTCTGTCCGGTGTCTCGACAGCTGCGTTCGTCCATCGGCGATACCGGACGAGGTGTGCACGGTAAAGGCTGTGCGCCTCGTCATCGGAACCGTCGACGTGCTCGACACTCGTGCTCCGCAGGGCCGTCCCGCGCATGTCCGTGATCGCTCCGGTCGCCTTGCCAGCGACGATCGCAGCGCCCCAGCAAGTGAAGTTCTTGCGGTCGAGCCGGAGGAACGGGAGCCCTAGTACGGACGCCTTGATCCGGTTCCACAGCTGGCTACTGGCGCCGCCCCCGATCACCCGCACCTCACAGGGTTTGAGTTCGGGGAAGAGATCGAGCGCCGCGGATAGGTAGCGGTCGTACTCGAAGGCGACCGACTCGAGCGCTGCGCGAACGAGATGGCCGCGCCCATGGTGAAAGTTAAGGCCGCTCCAGCCGCCTCTCGCGGCTGGAGCGGCCGGCAAGATTCGCCCACCAACGTAGGGGCAGAAGAGAACGCCGTCGGCCCCCGGCGATACCCGCTCCGCCTCGTCTAGTAGCAGCTGAAGAGCTGCGTCGTCGGCGTGGCCGACAAGCAGGCCTTGCAGCCAGGTCACGAGGGTGCCGCCCGCAAGATAGGAGAGCGAGATCCACTGCCCCGGTAAGGCCCCCTGCATCGCGATTAGCGTCCTTGTCCGCGTGTCGGGCCGGAAGCCGTCGGTGCAGACCGCCAGCACGGAGGCGGTGCCTGCCGTGTCGAGCACCTGACCCGGCTCCACGATGCCAGCGCCGAGCGCTCCGGCAGCAGTGTCCCCGAGCCCGGCCGCGACCGGCGTACCTGGGAGTAGACCGGTTTCGGACGCGGCCTCGGGGCTCAATGTTCCGATAAGCTCGGTCGGGTCGACGATCCGCGGGAGCTTATCGAGCGGGACGCCGACTAAGGCCGCGAGCTCCTCCGACCAGGCGCACTTGGCCGCGTCGGCGAGTCCTGTGAAGTGGAGATGCGTCCGGTCGACGTACGCCTCCTCGGCAGGGAGGGCAGAAAGCCGCGCCGCGACGTACGCGCTCGGTACTACGAACTTGACCGTTCGCGAGAACACGTCCGGGTGCTGCCGCGCCCACCAGCGGATCTTCGGCGCGTGGTCGATCATCGCCGCGCAACCCGTACGCTCAATGATCAGGTCGCCTGCATTGCGTTCGAGGAATTCGACTTCTTGTTTGCAGCGCGCGTCGAGCCACGAATCGTATTCGGTCGTCGGCAGACCGTCGGCTCCGATGCCGAGGACGCCCGCCATCTGGCCGGCAATGCCGATCGCGAGGACCGAGTCCGGCGCGATGCCTGCCCCCGAGACGCACTCGCGGATCGTCCGGAGCGTCGCACTGTAGAACCCCTCCGGGTCTTGCTCGACCGACTGTGATCCCGACCACTTCAGCGGCGTGTCGACGACCGCCTCGGCGACGGTGCGACCGTCAATGTCGTAAATGGCGGTCTTCGTGCTTTGCGACCCGACGTCGACGCCGACGAGCAGTTCCACGGCTAGTCGTTGGTGCGCAGGACGCGGATCACCTTGGATGCTTGCGCGATCTGCTGGCCGGCGTCTGCGGTGAGCACGACTTCGAATGCGCTCTGGTCGCCGCGGTGATGGGCCACGAAGTACTCCAGCGGTCGCATGCCAGCGGTGAAACTGATGCTGCGGAGAACGATCACGGGATCGCCTCGCCGGATCCCGAGCAAGGGGGCCTCGCGGTCGTCGGCGATTGCTGCCTCGACGCGGCGGGTGCTGGAGATGATCGGCAGCTTGTACTCGTGGCGGATGATCGAGTAGAGCGACTTGGTGCCGCTGAGGTCGCGCTCGGCGAGTCCCGGGACGAGTGCGGCCGGCAAGTAGGTGACCACGAGGACCCACGGCTGGCCGTCGATCAAGCGTTGGCGCTCCAATTCGACGATCGGTTCGCCCGGCTCGAGATGGAGCATGGCCGCCACGGATGCGGTCGCAGGTGCCTCTCGGAGCGTCAGCACCCTGCTCTCGAGGCTCTGGCCACGTTGCGCGACGTCGTCGGCGAGACCGGTGAGTCCGCTGATCAGGCCTTCAACTACCTTCGTCTTGGCGACGAAGGTGCCTTTCCCCCGCTGCTTGTCGATGAGGCCCTCGTAGCCGAGCTCGTTCAAAGTCTGACGAACCACGGTCCTGCTGACACCATATAGCTTGCACAACTCATGCTCGCCTAGCAGCTGTTGGCCCGGCAGCAGCTCACCCGTGGCGATCTGCCCCGAGATGTGCTGCTTCAGTTGGTAGTAGAGGGGGAGGGGCGAGCCGTGGTCGATCTTTGGCATCGCAGCCACCGGTTCGGGTGACGGTAGGTCATCGCTAACGGGATCCAAGTTTGACAATCCAAGGTGTCCTCTTCGCATAATAGCATCCTGTAATGATTTCCATACAAGTTAGGGGACGCCAGATGAAGGCGGTCGCGGACGGGATCGCCACCGCGCCGCGCCCGCTGGCTGCCAGGCGACGCCACAAGTGAACTGGTCCGCGCCTATCCGGCGTTGACGTCCACATCCTACGTTGCGAGCGGGTCGCCTGAACCGCCAACGGGAGCATTGTCAGACTGGTCGTGCAACAGCTCGAGAGCGTCCGGGAGAAGCGGCCTGCAGGGAGGTCCCGCCAGACTCGGGACTCTCGCCGCCGCCGCGAATGGGCCCAGTCACGACCGCCTGACGCTTTTCAGTCACAGAGACGTTTAGACAGTGTTTTCCGAATTGACAGTGCCCCTCCATCGCGACCCCTCGGGCGACCCCCCAGCTGCGAACCCTTTGGGCGTGCGCAGGCGTCGGCTGCTAATGCTGCCAACATAGCCATCGTGCGCCTTCTGATTTGCGACCTCGACGACACTCTCATTGACCGTGACCGTGCCTTCGCGAGTTGGTTGGCAGAATTCGCCAAGCAACATGGATTCGACAAAAACGTCATTCGCCGCTTTACGCAAGAAGATCGCCACGGCTTTCGAGGGCGCCGAGAATTCTTCGCGATCGTCAACCGGCATCTCCGCTCTCCGGTCGATGTCGGCATGCTGGTCGAGGACTTCGACTCGAGCATTGCTGGGTACTTCCAGCCTTTGAGTTCCGAGATCGCCGACGCGCTGACGTCGCTTCGCGGGCAGGGCTGGAAGGTTGCAGTGGTCACTAACGGGTCGCCCGCCCAACTCGCAAAAATGGAAGCGACCGGGGTCGTTCAATGCGTCGACGCTTGGTGCATCTCTGAGGTCGACGGCGTGCGGAAGCCTGAGCCGGCCATTTTCCAACTCGCCGCTCACAGGTGCGGCGTCGATCTCAGGTACGCGTGGATGATTGGGGACTCCGCAGAGGCTGACATCGGAGGCGCCCAAGCAGCTGGCATCCGAAGCGCTTGGCTTCGCCGTGGCCGTCCATGGCCTCTAACGGCCTTCCGTCCAACGCTGATTGTTGACTCGGTGGCGGAGGCTGTAGCGCAGATCCGCATTATCGGCTGAACGACCCCCCAATAATCTCAGTCGTGCGTGGCCACGTCATGCCAGCGGGATGGGCTTGCCGGTCACAGTCAGTGCTCGGTTCGCGTTATAGAATCCCAGGCCCACCGGGAAGGACTCCAACCGCTCGTCTCGCGGCGCCCATGTTGGCCTCCTTGGCGCAGGCAGGCCACCTTCCAAGTCTGTTAGCTCGGAATGCTCCAGGAGTTTTTCCATAGTCGGCGAGGCGATTCCTAGGAAGCGCTGCTAGGCAGCGATTATTGGCAATAGCCGCTGACTTTGATCTCAGCGGAGCATCGATTGGGAAATGGTTGTCCAGCACTTCCTTGGTAAGGAAGAGGTCGATACGCTCGAACCAAGTCCCGCGTCCAGCGATGTTGCCGGTGGCGGTGGGAGACAGAAGGTTTGGCGTACTAAATTTAGGTCGGGCGCTTGTGATGGGTGGCTCACTAGACTCGCCTTGTGCCAAGTGTCGACCGCATGCTCGATGCCACCGTGATTATCAACGATGACCAGAATCACCCCGGCACCGGAATCTTAGTAAGCCGCCCGCAAGCCGGCGGCGCCCGCATCTTCAAGGTTCACTGCGACTCACGTAGTGAGATTGGGTGTAGCCCAACCGGCCCAGGCCTGCAGGTTCGAGCTGCGGCGAGATATTGGCGGTGTGATTCAGACAGTGCAGGTGCATGTTCCATTGGCAGGCGCCGCAGTCCACCCGACCGCTGACTATGATCTGGGGCCAGGTCCACTAGCTCAGCGGAGGCCGCGACGCGACCGTTGACGATGCCGGGCCTCGAGCACCGAAAGGTGCCGCACCAACCGCTCGGCCGCCCGCTGGACGTCACGGCTCAGAGCTTCCGCCTGGCTGTTTCCCACCGCGGCGGCACTCTCGGTTGCGCGGTCGGCCGCGCGCAGGGCTGCCCGGGCGGCGCGTAGGGTCGCCTCCAGTTGCTTTGGCTCCACGTTGTAAGTGTGCGGTTCGGTGGGCGAGCGCCACCGGCGACTACCATCAACGGCCGCTCGCTCAGGCGATGCCGTCGGACTTCCCGCCACGCCTGGCTGATGATCCTGACCCGCGTAAGTACCCCCGAACCTTGGCGTGGAGTCCCGACAACTCGAGTTCACGATCCTGCACGTCGCCGAGCAGCCCTCGCTGCGCCTCTATCTCTACACGCCGGCCGACGGAGGCCGAACCGAGGCTACGCTGCGAAAGGCGGTCGTTGCCGGTTGAGATGAATCGGAACACCCAGCGAGCAAAGTTCTAATAACGTCCAGAGTGGCCGACCATTTTTGTATTCGAAATCGGCGATTTCCGAGTCTCTGTGGAGTCAGCGGCACACAGCTGGATCACAATTTCCTACGGAGCAACCAAACCGAGGCGGTGTAAACGGTGTTGTCGTAGGCCAGGGTGAGATCGCTGGACACCGAGCGGTGGCCACCTAGCGTCCCAAGCTGGCGGACGCACAGGGCAGGACCGTGAGGCACCCGGTTCGAAGCCGGGCTCGCTGTTTTCGGAAGGAACCGCGATTCGGAATGGATCCTTACGGACGTCCCTTATCCGCAGCAATCTAGGCGCCTGTATACGAGGTCATCACTTTCTAGTCCGCAGCACGCTCGCAAGGCGGCGTCGCCAGCCTGTGGTCCAAAGCCCAAGGCTGGCCTCGGAGGCGATCTGTTGGATGCCGATCCCGAACGTCGGATAGACGTGGATGGTGTCGGCCAACTCACGTAGCCCGAGTCGTGCGTCGAGGGCCATTGAGAGCTCGTTCACCATGTCTCCTGCGTTGACCGAGACGACACAGGCACCGAGCAGCCGACCCTTGCGTGCAACCAGCTTGATAAAGCCGAGATCGGACTGATCGGTCTGAGCCCGGTCCACCCGCGCGACATCCAGACGATGCACCTGGACCTCGCCATAGTGGTCCCGAGCTTCTTTCTCGTCGAGGCCAACCTGAGCGACAACCGGATCTGTGAACACCGCCCATGGGAGGCCGCCGCGCGTGCCGCGGGAGCTTCCGGGGAAGAGGGCGTTGCGCGCGGCAACGAAGCCCTGCCAGGCCGCGTAGTGAGTGAACTGAAGCGATCCGGCCACGTCACCGGCGGCATAGACGTTCGGATTGGTGGTGCGCAGGCGCTGGTCGACTTCGATCCCACTCGCGCTCGCCCTGATGCCTGCGTTCTCCAAGCCGAGGCCGTCGATTCGTGGTCTTCGGCCGGTCGCCACAAGCAGCTGGTCACCAGTGATGCTGCCTGAGCCG
>DATLUC010000009.1:0-25827 GCA_035533335.1 Candidatus Baltobacterales bacterium | reverse complement strand
GCGCGTCTTCGCTCTGACCGAGGGGGGCATCAGCCAGTGGGGCGGCCTGTTCGGGGCGATGGCGGGTGCGTACATCTGGGCGCGCCGCGGGAAATTCTCCTTCTGGAAGGTGATGGACGCCGCAGGGCCGGCGACGATGATGGGCCTGGCGATCGGCCGCATCGGAGACGTCATCAACGGTGAGCATCACGGGTCCCCGACCAACCTGCCGTGGGGCGTGGAGTACGTCAACGCCAACACTCTGGGTCAGCCTGGCGTCGTCGTGCACCCCGAGGTCGCCTACGAGATGATCCTCACCCTTTTCCTCCTCGCCGCGATCCTGCCTTTCCACCAGCGGT
Source organism: Candidatus Baltobacterales bacterium (assembly GCA_035533335.1). GTDB lineage: Bacteria > Chloroflexota > Dormibacteria > Dormibacterales > Dormibacteraceae > DATKSS01. The sequence goes on along the minus strand of DATLUC010000009.1, from coordinate 25,489 downwards.
TGAAGGCGCGCCTGCCGGATGGCGTGGTCGGATTGTTATACCTCGGCTTGTTCGCCGCGGGCCGTTTCTTCCTCAGCTACCTGCGCCTCGACCCGGCATGGTTCATCGGGCTGCGCCAGGCGCAGCTGGGGTCTGCTTTGATGGTGCTGATCGCGCTGGTTGCGATTCCGATCCTCATCCGGCGCTCGCGCGCAGGCCACGCCACGCCCGTCACGGTCGCGGAGTCTTAGCCGCAGAACTCAGCAACCGCTGCGCCAGGGCGGGAGCTTCGGGGTCGTGCTTGAAGTACACGTGAACCTCGTCGTGAGACGCGAGCGCCGACCCCACCTCGGCGACCCACGGCCGCAGCGTGGCCTGCGTGTAGCCGCGACGGAGCCGGAAGTACGCGATCCGGCCCAGGGCCAGGGTCGGAGCGCGAGGCCATTTCTCCTCGTCGGTGACCACGAGCGCGCCGCCGTGGTCGCCAATCACGCGGTACGTGTCGTCCGAGAACCACGACCGATCGCGAAACTCGACTGCGGCCGGTCTACCCAGCGCACCCAGCAGGGAATCGAGCAGGGCGACGTTCAGCTTGCGAGCCGGCGGGAACTGCAACAGGACGGGGCCCAGCCGCTCGCCCAGCGCGGCGATGCGCTCGCTGAAGATTCGCGCCAGCCCGACCCGGTCGAAACCTTCCGCCGAATACGTCAGGCCGCGGTTCGCTTTCATGCAGAAGCGAAAGCCGGGCGGCGTCTCGGACGCCCAGCCGGCCAGCGCGCCCGGCGGCGGAGTGCGGTAGAAGCTGCCGTTGAGCTCGAGCCCGTTCAACCTCTGCGCGTAGTAGCCGAGCATCTTCGCGCCTGAGAGCGCTGCGGGGTAGAACTTTCCCTTCCAGGTCGCGTAGCTGAATCCTGAGGTGCCGGCGTAGAGCGTCTTAGGAGACCCCGGCCGCCTGCCGGCCGCGCATCACGCGCTCGTGAAGCTGCCCGCAGGCCGCGTCCGCTTCGCGGCCGCGCGTGTCGCGGACGGTGACGTTCAAACCCTGGGCCTCGAGCTTCTCCTTGAAGGAGCGGATCGACGCCCGGTCGGGCGCGCGATACGGCGTGTCCTCGACCGGGTTGAATGGGATCAGGTTCACGTGCGCCAGCTTGCGGCGCAGCAAGGCGCCGAGCTCCCTGGCGTCGCGCTCCGTGTCGTTGACGCCCGCCAGGAGGACCCACTCGTAGCTCACGCGCCGCCCGGTCTTCTCCGCGTAAGCCTGGGACGCGCCGACGAGCTCGCCCACCGGGTACTTCTTGTTGATCGGCACCAGCACGTCGCGCAGATCGTCACGCGCCGCATGCAACGAGATGGCGAGCGTGACCGGCAGCCCTTCCTCGCCGAGCTGCGCAATGCGGGGAATGAGCCCGCTCGTCGAGAGCACGATGCGCCGCGGGCTGATGCCGAGCAGGTCGGGGTCGGCGATCCGGCGCACCGCGTCGATCACTTCGCGATAGTTCGCCATCGGCTCGCCCATGCCCATGAAGACGACGTGTGACAGGCGCCGGCCCTCGCCGGCCAGGATCCTCGCCGCGTCGACCGCCTGCTCGACGATCTCGTGAGATTTCAGGTTGCGGCCGAATGGGAATTTGCCCGTCGCGCAGAAGGGGCAGCCGATGGGACAACCGGCCTGCGAGGAGATGCACAGGGTCGATCGTTCGGCGTACCGCATCACGACCGCTTCGACCGAGTGCCCTCCGTCGAGCTCGAACAGCGTCTTGGTGGTCAGGCTGCGGTCCGCGTCGGAGACCGCCACCGGCTTGAGCGAGGTGATCCGGAAGTCACGGCCAAGCGCGAGGCGCAAATCTTTGGGCAGGTCGTGCATCGCGTCGAACGAAATCGCCCCGCGCGCGAGCCAACCCCAGACCTGGCGGCTCCTGTAGGCCGCTTCACCGTTGGCCACCATCCAGGCTTCGAGGTCGCGAGCGGGCAGCGAGAGCACCGGCGGCCGGGGATCGATCATCGCGCTCACGATACCGGCGCCCGGTAGACCTCTTTCCCGGAGCGATCGTGGACCGCGACCGAGCCTTCGTCGACGAGCTTTCGCAGGTGGGCGCGGAGGGTCATCTCGGCAGCGACCATAAGCCTATCGTCCAGGTCGCCGTACACCCGCCTGGTGAGCTCGTCCGCAGACCCGGGGCCGCGCCTCACCTCGTCCAGGACCTGTGCCTCGCGCTCCAGGCGATGCTTCTTGTATTCGGCGATCTTGCCCATGGCGTCGGTAACCGGATCCCAGTGGCCCGGGAACAGGATCGTGGGTTCCAGCGCGGCGACGCGGTCCAGGGACCGCAGATATGCCGCGACGTCGCCCTCGGGATAGGTGACCATCGAGCTGCCCCGCCCCAGGATCAGGTCGCCCGTGAAGAGCGCGCGATCGCCCGGGATGAAGAAGCAGAGGTGGTCGGCGCTGTGGCCGGGCGTATGCAGCGCCGTGAGCTTGAGGGTGCCGACGTTGACCACGTCGCCGTCGCCCAGCTCCGGGTAGCGCCGCACCGAGGCGTGATGCGGCCGGGCGAAACGCTCGGCCAGCGGCAGGTGGTCAGGATGCGAGTGAGTCACCAGCACGACCCCGACCGTTGCCCCGGCGAGCCGTCGGTCGAGTGCCTCCAGGTGCGCCTCGTCGTCAGGGCCGGGGTCGATCACGGCCACCACCGGCCCGGCTTCGACAATCCATGTGTTGGTGCCCGGCCCTGTGTAGGGCCCGGGGTTGGGCGCGACGACGCGGTGGACTACAGCCAAGGCACGGTCTCGATCGTCAAGGCTGGCGGTATGCGGGCAGGTAGATGTCCGCCCCGTCCGGGTGGACGTCGAGCCAACCGTCGAGGTGAAGGTCGACGATGACCCGCAGCAGAGGCTCGCCCAACTCCGGAACGGCCTGGGCCTTGCGCCGGCCGGCCGTCGCCATGTTAATCCGCCACCAGGAGCCCACCGGCTGGGCCGCGATGCTCAGCGAGTCGCCCTCCAACCAGTCGCGCGCGCGGGCGAACGCCTCGACCAGCACGGGCTCGGACCCCACCACCGCCGCGCCCGGCGGGAGCGTCCGCTGGACCGAGGGCAGGGCGAGGTTCAACACCGCGCCCAGGACCACGCCGCGCGCGCCGTCCTTGGGCTCCATCGCGGCCGCTTCCAGGGCGGCCGCCCGGCGCCCCACCTCCTGGGCCTGCTCGAACACGCCCTCGAGCAGCTCGGTGCGCCCGAAGGCCGCCTGGCGCGCGGACTCCTGTAGTGCGAGCACCGACGACCTCAGCTTGTGCCCGAGGCGCCCGAGCAGGTGGTCGCGGCGCTCCGCGGCGAGCTGCTGACCAAGCTCCGCGCTCTTGCGGGCCCGGCCCAGGCTGGCGCGGGCCGCCCAGCCGACCAGGCGGCCGTTCAGGATCAGCGGCTCCCACGGACCACCGGGCGGGGGGAACTCGAGGTCGGCCGGCCCGTGACGGAGACGGTCCGGCAGGGACTCGAAGCCACCACCCACCCGCACCCAGACCGGCTCGGCGGCGCTCATGAAACGCCTGGCGTCAAGCTGGTTCCTTGACCCGGGCCGGGACCGTGAACTTGAAGGTGGTGCCGCGGCGGTCGCTCGATTCCACCCAGATGCGGCCCCCGAACGAGCGCTCGACCACCAGGCGGCAGAGATAGAGGCCGAGGCCAAGGCCGCCCTGCGAGCGGTTCCGGCCCGCGGGCCCCGTCTTCTCGAAGAGCGTGTCGAGGCTCGCCGCGGGCAACCCCTGGCCCCGGTCGCTGACCGTGACCTCCAGCCACCCGCGCGAAGCCGGCCGCGCCTCCACGATGACCGGGCCGGTCGTGTACTCGAGCGCGTTGCCGACGAGGTTGGTCAGCACCTGCGCCAGGTGGGCCGGTTCGCAGAAAGCAGGCGTCAAGGCCGCGGGCAGGTGGACCTCGACCGCGGCCGAGCGCTCGGGATAGCGGTGCAGCAGCACCCCCATGACGGCATCGAGCGCAGGGCCGAGCTCGACGCGCTCGGGGTTGGGCTCGAAGTGCCTGGTCTCGAGCTTGGCGATGATCAGCTGGCTTTCGACCAGGCTCAGCAGGCGGTCGGACGACTCGTACGCCTCTTGCAGCAGCTCCTTCCGCCCACCTGCGTCGATCGTGTCGCCCCACTGCATGATGCCTGCGAGCGTGTTCTTCATCGCCGCCGCGGGGCTTCGGACCTCGTGGCCGATGGCGCGGAGCATGAGGTCCTTGGCTTCGAGCGCAAGGCTCTGCGCAGTCACGTCCTCGTGCAGGGTCAGGACGCCCGCAGGCTCGCCCTCGAGTCCCGGGATCACCACCCGCCGGACCTGGACGGTGCGCTCGGGATCGCGCATGCGCAGCTCGTATGTGCCGTTCGACTCGCCGTCCTCGGTTGGAAGCGCCCCGGCGGCGGCATAGATCTCGGCCGGAGTCCGCCCTGGCATCTCGGACGCCTGAAGGTTGTAGATCGACTCCACCTCGGGATTGGCGTAGACGATCACGCCGGCCGCATCCTCGAGCAGAACCCCGACCGGCGAGTGTCGGAGGATGGCGTTCATCATCCTTCGCTCGCGGTCGAGTGCGTCGACCAGCTCGAGCTGCCCGACGAGGACCGCCGCCTGGCCGGCCAGGACGCCGGCCAGCCTTCGCGTCTCGGCGCCACCGCCGGTCATCCGGGCCACGAGCAGACCGGCCAGCCGGCCCTCGACCTGGATGGGGATCGCGAATGCATCCTGCGGCGCCCCCAGCAGGTCGAGCAAGGCCCTCAGGCGCCTGCCCCCGGTCGGGGCGGCCAGGGCCCGCAGCAGCTGAGCGCTGTCGTTCACCGGCACGCGGGGCTGCTCCTCGCCGTTGTCGGAGCGGCGCACCAGCTGACCTTCCTCGAGGAGCCAGAGCTCGCCCTGCGAGCCCGCCAGCGCCCGGCTCACCAACCGGCCCATCTCCCCGCGGGCCCGGTCGGGCTCCGTCGGGGTCAGCTCGGCGAACGCGGCCACGGCCTCGAGGGTGCGGATGCGGCCGCGCGTTTCGGCGACCAGCCGGGAGTTCTCGATGGCGATCGCGGCGTGGCGAGCGAACTCGAGCGCCGCCGGGCCCGGTTCGGCGACCAGCGTCGAAGCGTGCACCGCGCCGATGGCCCCGACCAGCCGGTCGCCGTACCACAGCGGGATGAGGCTCCAGGCCTGGCCGCCGGTCGTGCCGCTGACCAGGCCCGCGGGCGCCTGTCGGTCCTCGTTGTTCAGGTTGGCCCAGGCCAGGACCTCTTCGGCCGCCGGCTCACCGCTCCCACGGGTCGCCGTGATCCGGCCCTCGGTGTCGAAGGCCCAGCACACCGCGCCGGGCGACTCGAGCATGGTCCTCGCCTGCTCGGCGATGTTGCTGGCGACGCTGATCAGCTCATGGCCCGCCAGCGCAGCGAGCTCCTGGATCCGCACCGACTGCGCCAGCGCGATCTGGTTCGCGTGGTGAAGCCGCATCGTGCGAAGCGCGATGCCGACCACCGGCGCGGCCGCCTCGAGCAGCTTGAGGTGCGCCGGAAGGAACCGGCCGCCGTCATTCCGCATCGCGACAAGGCCCGCCATCACGCGATCGTCCTGGGTGATGGGAGCCCACACGATGTGGCTCGGCGAGCGGCTGAAGAGATAACCCCCGATCGGGTCGTCTGTTTCAGGGGGGCCGACCGGCTTGGGCTCCTGCATCTGGCCGCCCTCACCGATCATCCGGCGGAAGAACGGCGACTCACCGATCGGCACCGGGCCGATCCCGGTCGTCTTGGCGCCGTGCTCGCCGGTGAAGGCCGCCATGTTTCCGGCCACGTCGAGATACGCGAGCACCATGTGGGTCGCGCCGAGGTACTCGCCGACGACTCCGAAGACGGCGTCAGCCAGCTCGCGCTCGTCGGACGCGCTTGCCACCCCCATCTCGAGCACGTGCAGCGCTTCGAGCCGCGCGCTCTCGGCCTGCGCCTGCGCGAAGTGGTCGGCGTTGGCCAGCGCCAGGCTGACGTGCGCAGCGATGTCCTGCAGCAGCTTGACGTGCCACTCCTCGAACGCGCCCTCGCGATAGGACTGCAGGGACAGCAGAGCCGTGATCCGCTCGCCGCTCAGCACTGGCACCCAAACGAACGACCGGGAGACCAGCCTTCGGTCGGTCCGCGGCCCGGAAACGAACACGGCCGCGCCTCGACCCACGGTCCAGCCCTCGCGCTCGAGCTCGGTCCGCTCGAACGAGCTCGCCCAGGGTGAATGCCTGACCAGGACGGGCTGGCCCGACTCGTATGCCTCGCGCGAAGGGCCGGTCACCGCCAGGGCGACCGGGGGCACCACCTCCTCGGCGCCGGCGACGTACTGGTATCCCTCCGCCACGGGGCCTTCGGCCGTCTGCGTGATGGTCGCGAGGATGAACCCGTCGAAGTCGAGGAACCTGCCGAGCTCCTCCCGCAGCGTCCGCATGATCGACCACCGGTCCAGGCTGGATGCGAGCCGGCGGCCGATCGTGTTGACGACCTCGAGCCGCCTCTTCTGGTCCTCGAGAGCCTCGTAGCTTCGCGCGTTGCGAAGGGCCAGGGTGACCTCGTCCGCCACGGGCTCGAGGAAGGCGGCGGTCGAAGCCTCATACGCGTAGGGCCGAACGCACGTGATGCCGAGGGCGCCGCGAACCACGCCCCCCTCCTTGATCGGCACCCAGAGCGTTGAGGTCGGATGCTGGATCACGACCGATTTCGAATCGCGCATCACGCGGCGCGCGGTGGCGATCGGTGACGCGGTCATGGCCAACCATCGAGATCTCGGAGCCGCGCCCGCCTCGATCTGGAGCAGACGCGCGCGATCGGGATGGTCATCATCGAGCGCGACCATCTCAAGCGTGTCGACCGGTAGAAGCTCGCTCAATGTTTTGTGCAGCGCGGTCAGCACGCTCGCTTCGTCAAGCGTGGCGGTCATCGCTCGCGCGATGCTGTTGAGCGCCTCCAGGCGGCGGGCCTGGTTTCGTGTGAGCTCGTTGAGAGACGCGTTGGCGAGCAAGACGCCGAGGCGCCTGTGCACCTCCTCGAGGAAGGCCGTCTCGGCCGCCGTCACGCGGTGGCTGCGATGGGATTGGTAGACGACGGCGCCGATCAGCTCGCCCTGGTGTTCTACCGGCACCCAGATGGCGAGTTTTACGCGCCGCCCTGTACCCGGCCCTCTGCCGCTGACCTGTGAACCTGCGGCAGGCAGGACGGTGGTCTGTGGATTGGCGTATTGCTTCGCAAAGGCCGATCCGCTGATGGGCCGGCGGCGCACGTCCTGGAGCACGCCGGAGTCGATTGGGAGCGAACGGGTCCAGCCTTCTCGGTCCAGGACCTGCAGAAGGATCACGTCGTATCCGAACTGAGGCTGCAGGGCGCGGTAGAGGACCTGGACGATGTCGGCTTCGGTCAAGCAGCTACCGAGCTCATGAAGGAGCGTGCTGGGAGTGATGGCGGAGACCACCGCGGCGGCCGGGCGGCGCGCCTTCGGCTTGGCCTGGGCCAACTTGATGCGGCCGGCACTAGGGTGCGGCCTGGCGCCTGGCCGGGCGGGAGTGGGCATTGGCACCGATATACTGCCCCAGAATCACCTTGCCGTTCACTCCACCCAAGCCAATCGCCCCCACGCCGGCCGACCTTCGGGGCTCCTCGGTGCTCGTGGTCGATGACGAGCGCGCGTGGCGGGTGATCCTTGAAACCGATCTCCGGATGCTCGGTTATCGCGTGTCCATGGCCGAAGACGCGGACCAGGCGCTCGAGCTGGCGCGCACCGAGAAGCCGGAGGTGGCGATCATCGACCTGATGCTCCCCGAGCCGATGGACGGCTGGGGCCTGCTGAACGAGCTCAGGGCCCGCGGGCAGAAGGTGCCTGTCATCTTCTACACCGCTTACCCCGTATTCCCCTCGGGGACCGACGACCCCGACGTGGTCGGCTACATGAGCAAAGCCGTCGACAGGGCCGACTTATATGCCCTTCTGCCTCCGGCGATCCGGCGCTCACGCGAGCGCCAGAGCTCGGATTCCTAGGTGGTCTGCCCCTGAGTTACCAGGTACCGAAACGCGACAGGGTCTCGATCCAATCGGCGCCTGACGCGATCGCAAGAGCGGCGAGAGTGGCCACCACGACGACGAGTCCTCTGACCCTAACCCTCCAAGTCATCCCCATGTTTCCCCTTTGTTTTTCCAACTGATGAAAGACCCAGACGAAAGTATGAATTCCGGCCTTTGAGCTTGAGTGTTCAGATCGCGAGAATTATCGTAAAAACTTATATAGAGCAAGACCTTGGAAAATCAGAGCATCGATAAAAAGCGTCCCGTCCCGTCCCGTGCTCGCGAGGTGCGGCTGCCTCCGCTTCCCCCTGGGCTGGAGGTTTACCGGCCCGTGGACGTCCTCGGTTCGTCTGTGCTGGTGGTCGAGGACGAGGCCGCGATGCAGCAGCAGCTGCGCATCGACCTCCACGACCTCGGCTACCGTCCTGCCGTCGCATCGTCGGCGCCCGAGGCAATGGAGCTGCTCGAGGGCGAACGGGTCGCCGCCGTGCTCCTCGACCTGGTGCTCGACGAGGGAGAGGAGTCGGGTTTCGAGCTCTTGACGTGGATCCGCCGCCATCACCCCGGACTGCCCGTGATCGTGTTGTCGGCGGCCCAGGTCAACTCGGCCGCGATCCGAAAGGCGTACGAGCTCGGCGCGAGCTCTTACTTCGTGAAGGGCAACGTGCCTATGGCCCACATCTACTCCGATTTGGCGGCCCGCCTCGTGGAGCGTGGCACGGGGCGCCCGGGCACGTACCAGTTCGGGCGCCTGGAGTTCGATCCCACGCGCCGCGGCGTCAAGCTGGGCGCCAAGGAGATTCGACTGACCCAGCAGCAGGCTGCCATCGTCCTGTTTCTCGCGCAGGGCTCCAAGCCCGCCACCGCCAGGGACCTCATCGAAGCCGGGCTGTTCCGCAACAATGCCGCGCACTCGACGGTGCACTCGGCCCTGTTGACGCTGCGCAGGCGCCTGGACGAGCTCGAGCCGGGTCTGGGCCCCAATTTCGTGCGGGCTTCTGCGCGTGGGTATGGGCTGGTCTCCATCCATGAGTGACAACCAGGTCGCGAGCCCCCTGCCTAGCCGCTCGGTGATCGATGAGGTCATCGAGCTCCGGCGCCACTTTCACCGGCATCCCGAGGTGAGCTTCGCCGAGCACGAGACGACCCGGCAGCTGACCGAGCGCCTCAGGCAGCTTGGCCTCGAGCTCAAGACATGCCCGACCGAGACCGGCGTCGTCGCGCTGCTCGACACGGGAAGGCCAGGCAAGACGGTGATGCTCCGCGCTGACATCGACGGCCTTCCGATCAACGAAGAGTCCGGCGTGGACTTCACATCGCGCATCGACGGTCGCATGCACGCATGCGGCCATGACGCGCACATGGCGATCATGGTCGGCGTCGCGCGGACGCTCGTCGACCATATCTGGGATGTGAAGGGCAAGTACCTCTTCGTGTTCCAGCCTGCCGAGGAGATCGTGGCGGGCGCCAAAGAGATGATCGCCCGCGGGCTGCTCGACGACCACCATCCGGACTCGGTCATCGGCCTCCACGTGGTGAGCTTTCTCGAGTCGGGCACGGTGATCTCGCGACCCGGTCTGATGTGGGCGGGCTCGGATGCATTCGACATCAGGTTCTCCGGGCCGGGCGGCCACGGCGGGATGATGGGCCGGCGCGGCAACGTGCTGGCGGCTCAGGCGTTCTTCGTGGAGCGCCTTCACACGGTGGTGGAGGGTCTCGAGCATGAAGGCGTGCAGTGCCACACCACGGTCGGCAACATCAGCAGCGATGGGGCGTGGAACATCGTTCCCCGCGGCGTCCTGGTGCAGGGAAGCCTGCGCACGTTCAACGACTCGCTGCGCGAGCAAGCCCTCGACCGGCTGCACGACCTGCTGCGCGAGGCCGAAAGCGAGTTCGAGGTTCGCGCCAACGTCGACCTTGTGCACGGGACGGTGCCGCTGATGAACGAGCCGAACGTGACTCGCACGGTGCTCGACGTCGGCCGCGAGCTCATCGGCGACAAGGCGAGCGTGCTCGGTCGCCCACTCACCGTTAGCGACGACGTCGCCGAGTTCCTGACGCGGATCCCGGGCTGCTACTTCATGCTCGGTGCGATGCCGTCCGGAGAAGCGCCGGCGGCCCACCATTCGCCAGGGTTCCGCATCGACGAGGCGGCGCTGCCGGTCGGGGTCAAGGTCCTGGCGGGAGCAGCCTCCCGACTCGCCGCCGAGTAAGCCGCACGTGCTGTGGCTGGTCGCGATAGCGCTTGGTCTCGTGGTGGGATTGGTCACCGGCGGCAGCATCGACAGCTTCGCCAGCGTGCGTTTTCGCCGGCCGCTCGTCCTGCTCGCCGCCGTGGTGATCAGGGAAGCGGTGCTCCTGACCCCCCTCAACCGCTTGGACGCCATGCGATACGTCTACGTGGTGGCGCTGGCCGCCATCGTGGCGTGGACGATCTGGCATTTCGACCTGCTGCCCGGGGTGTGGCTCGTCACGGCGGGTGGCGCGCTGAACCTGCTGGTGATCGGGGTCAACGGCGCACGGATGCCCGTGGCCCCGGCCCTGGCCGGCCCGCTGCTCTCTCATGGCGATGTCGCCCAGTACACGCTGATGGGTCCTGGGACCAACCTCGGCGGCCTGGGCGACTGGATCTCGGTGCCGCCCTTTCCCGAGGCTTACAGCCTGGGCGACGTCGTGATCGCAGCCGGCCTGGCCGTTGTCGTCTTCTTCATCACCAGGAGACCGACTCGAGCAGAGACGGATGGCGCCGAAACGTCCCGCCGTATAGTGAGTGACCCGCCGTGATCATCTTCTGGATCCTCACGCTCTTTGTCGGCGCCTCGACCTTCGCCTTCACCTTCATCTTCTTGCAGCTGGGGATGGCGTGGTCGGTCGCAGATGCGCTGGTCGCCATGCTCATCTGCCGCGGAATCCTCAGCATGGTGCGGCGCTCGCTCATCCTGCGCGAGCGGATCTCTCCCGAATCCGACGTCCTCACGCGCACGGTGGAGACCAACCGGGCGATCTTCTGGAAGCGCGCGCTCTTCCTGGCCGCCATCCCGGTCCTCTACTTCACGGGGGCCGACGTGCTGTTCGGCCTGCAGCCCGCCGATGCGCTCGCCGCCCTGCCCCAGGCCATCGTGGCGGGTCTCACCAACCTTCTCTACGTGCTGTTCCTGCTGGGCGCCAACTTCGCGCTGTTCCTGGGGCCCTTCTACATCTACACGCGCATCGGCAAGACCATGATCAACCCCGACGACGCGAACTTCGGGGTCAGCATGGACGACGTTCGCGGCCAGAAAGCCGCCGTCACCGAGATGCGGCGCATCCTGCGGCTCATCGAGCACGGCCGCCTTTACGTCAAGGCCGGCGGCAAGCGCGAGCGCGGGGTGCTGATGGTCGGCCCGCCGGGAACCGGCAAGACGATGCTCGCCAAAGCCATCGCCTCATCGCTCCAGGTGCCCATCTACATCGCGGCGGGAGGCTCGTTCGCCGGCATGTTCCTTGGCATCGATGCCCTGAGCGTGTACTTGATGGTCCGAGCAGCCCGCAGGAAGGCCAAGACATGGGGCGGCTGCATCGTGTTCATCGACGAGATCGATGCGCTGGGTCAGCGCCGTTCCGGCACCGGCGCCGGCGGCGGAATGATGGGAGGCATGGGAGGCATGTTCGGGGGCGGCCAGCTGGGCTTGAACATGCTGCTGGTTCTGATGGATGGAATCGACAACCCGGGAATGATCGTTCGCCAATTGCGAGGTCTTGTGAACCTCACTCTCGATGGTTTGTTCATACCGCGCGTAATCGCCTTCAACGGCACGAGGCTTCAGCTGCGCATCCCAGCGCTCAAGGCACCCAACTACAACATCCTGTTCATCGGCGCCACCAACCGCCCTTCGGTCCTCGACGAGGCTCTGACGCGGCCGGGCAGGTTCGGCCGTCAGATCGTGTTCCGGTTGCCGAACCGCGAAGACCGCAAGGACATCGCCGCACTCTACTTCGACAAGAAGAAGCACGACCCTTCGCTCGACACGCCAAGCCGTCGCGAGGAGTTCGCCCGCATCACCGACGGATATTCGCCGGCCGACATCGAGCAGGTCCTCTCCCTCTCGCTGCTCTACGCATTCGAAGATGCGCGGGACAGCCTGCAGTGGAGGGACATCCGCGAAGCCATGGGCAACGTCGAAGCAGGGCTTGCGATCCCGGTCGAATACACCGAGCGCGACAAGATCGCGGTGGCTCGGCACGAGCTGGGTCACGCCATCGCGTCGCACTTTTTCGAGAAGGACCGCTCCCACGTGCGTCTCTCCATTCGGCGGCGGGCGGATCCACAGCTCGGCGAGATCGGCGGCTACCACAAGTCACTGCCCCAGGAGGAGGAGTGGCTGAGATTCCGTTCTCAGCTCGCGGCTCGGATTCGCGCATCGCTGGGTTCCCTGGCTTGCGAGCATGTCTTCTATGGCGAGAACACGACCGGTGTCACGATGGACCTCATCCAGGCCACCAGCACCGCATGCACCATGGTCGGCATCGTCGGCATGGGACCCGACCGGCTCGATCCCCAGATGTCGATGAAGGCGGCGAACATCGGCGAGCAGCTCATATCTGTGGCAGAGGTGACCCAGGGGACCTTCGTCCAGGGAACCGGCGTCGGCGCGGTGCTGAGCAATCCACGGAGCCGGCGCACCGTAGCGCAGCTCCTCGGGCATGCCTACATGGACGACTGGCGGCTGATGAACATCAACAAGGAGGCCATCGATCTCGCGGCCCAGGCTCTGATCGCTCAAGGCGAGCTGATGGGAGACGAGATCAGCGGGGTCCTCGACTCGGTCGGCCTTCGCGAGGCGACTGACCAAGATCCTTATCCCGAGGACCTGCCGACGGTCCCCGAGCAGCAGCGCCCTTCGATCTCGGCCGTCTCGGAGACAGCCTGATCAGGCTCGCTGCGGCGGCCCTCCTGGCCTTGTTCATGGCCGCGCCCGCCGTCGAGGTGCACGCCCAGGACCCGGACGCGGGGCCGAGTGCCCATCACGAAGCTGCACGGATCATCGCCTCGGAGCAGGCCATGGCCGACGCGTCGGGCAGGATCCAGGCCCTCATTGCCACCCGGCCCTCGACCCTGGCGGAGACCCTCCGCACGGAGCTCGCGCTGGAAGCGGCCGAGTACGACTTCCGTGTGGCGGCACGACAGGAGGAGCTGAGGGTCTACGAGCTGGCCGGCTACGCAAGCGTGGAAGCCGCCGTGCTTCCGCTGGTGCCGCCTAGCTATCGCGCTGCGATCGAAGATGCCATTTCCGCGCTGCAGTCCCTCTACATCCTGGCCGGCATCGACCAGTACTACCTGGTCAACGTGCACTTCATCCATCCTTACTCCGATGCAAGGCCCTTGAGCGCGCTGCGCTCCTACTACCTCCAGGCGCAGCAGATATACGGCATCGACGGCAGCTACCTGGCCGCGATCAACTTCATCGAGAGCAACTTCGGGCGCGTCAATGGCCCTTCGTCAGCGGGCGCCATGGGGCCCATGCAATTCGAGCCGGGCACCTGGACCGAGTACGGGAAGGGAGGCAACATCAACGACCCGCACGACGCGATCCTGGCCGCGGCGCGCCTGCTGGTCCACAACGGCGCGCCTTATGACATGCGCAACGCGATCTATCACTACAACCTCGACTTCAACTACGTCGACTCGGTGGAGTCGTTCGCCCGAGCGTTCCGAACCAATCCCGGATGGCTCGACCGGATGTATTACTGGAATACATATGGCTAAGCTCAACTCGATGCGAGTCGCAGCCCTGTTCGCCGGCGTCTTGCTGCTGGCCGCATGCACGACGCACCCGCTCGGCTCGAGTCGCAGCTCACCTTCGCCGAGCCCCAGCCCGGTGGTGACGATCCCGGTGGTGAGCCCGGCGCCGGTGGCGGGCGGAGCCTTCGATCCTGCCCACGTGGTGCAGGTGCTGGGACCCGCCGTGGCGGAGATCATCGTCACGCTGGGTAGCGGCAGCGGGATCGGCAGCGGCTTCGTGATCGCCCACGAGAACGGCGCCAGCTACCTGGTCACCAACAACCACGTCGTCGCCGGCGCGACCAGGGTCGTCGTCTTGATGCCGGACGGCCAGCACTTCACGGCCTCGGTGCAGGGCACCGACCCCATCCAGGACATCGCCGTGGTCAAGGTGAGCAATGGTCAGCTGCCGCTCGCCCACTTCGGCGACTCGACCAGGCTGGTGGCGGGCCAGCAGGTGGTCGCGATCGGAAGCCCGCTCGGCAACCAGAGCACCGTGACGGCGGGCATCATCTCAGCGCTCCATCGCACGATCTCTGCAGGCGGCGACAACGGCTCGCCCGCCGAGGATCTGCCCGACGTGCTGCAAACAGATGCCGCGATCAATCCCGGCAACTCGGGCGGACCCCTGGCCGATGCCGACGGCAACGTGATCGGCGTGAACACGGCGACCTCCTCGAGCGCGCAGAGCATCGGCTTCGCCATCCCGAGCCTGATCGCCAAACGGATCGCGCAGGACCTCATCGCCGGGCGCACCCCGGGGCACCCGTACATGGGGGTCTGCTATCAGTCGGAGGACACGGCGCTGGCGGGAGGCGCCGACGTGAGCGGCTACGGAGTGGTGGTGACCGGGACGGTCGCCGGCGCGCCCGCGGCCAAAGCAGGCCTGCGGTCGGGGGACGTGATCGAGAAGGTAGACGGCGTCGACCTCAACAACGGCGAAACCCTGGGAGGCGTGATCCAGCCTCACGCACCGGGCGACACGGTGCAGCTGACAGTGCTTCGCAGCGGCAGCACGAGCACAGTGCCCCTCACGCTCTCGGATCGGCCGGCCGCCAGCGCGTCGGCTGCCTGCTCGACGACCCCCTAGCTAGCGTTCCGAGAGGCCGCTCAGCGCCCAGGTGGTCGCCGCGGCCACGGAATCGAAGCTGCGCATCTCCAACCCGTGCTGGTCGAACTTTCTGCCGACATCCTCCAGGATCACCTTGGCGAGTCCGGTCTTGGCGGTCACCATCGCCATGCGCCTGAGCCCGGCGGCCACCGCCTGGGGCAGCCATACGTCCCTTGCCCAAAGCTCGTCTTCGGGGAGCATCACCCTGGCCTTTCGAGCGTCGCTGACGTAGGCGAGCACATGCCGCTCGCGTATGGCCTCAATTCCTGTCAGCAGGGCGGACCGCAGCTCGGCGCTCGTCGCAAATCCCTTCCACTCCGCGTAGAGCATCCTGGGCACGCTGCGCCAACGGATGGACAGGTAGGGCTCGTCCAGGTAAGTTTCGTCGCGGCGATCTGGAACGGCTGCAGCGGCCACGGGCCCTACCTCAACGCCCCGCGGTAGAAGCCCCGCTCGAGCGGCGTGGAGCTTCGAATCACGACCGTTGTGCCAACGGCCGCCTGGGGTCGCCTCGCGGTCACGGCCTGGACGCGGGGCTCGGAGATCCAGCGCCTGGCTGCGGCGATCGAGTCAAAGGTCCTTGACTGCAGCCCGTTCTCGCCGACCAGTCCCGAGACGTCTTCGATCGTCAGCTTCCCAAGCCCGGCGGGTGCGGTGACGAACGCGAACCTCCTGAGGCCGGCGGCAAAGCCCAGCGGCAACCACGAGTCCCGGATCCACCCCTGGTCGGCGTGCACTATGACTTTGAACTTCCTCGCATCGCTCACATAGGCGTACGCGCCGTGGTCCCGGATCGCCTGGATGCCCTTGAGGAGGCCCGCGCGTAGCTCGGCGCTGTTGGCAAACGCCTTCCACTCCGAGAAGACGTGCTTGTGGACCCCGTCCCAGCGAATCGAGAGGTAGGTTTCATCCACGTAATCGCCGGCGCGCGCCAACATGGTCTAGGTCTATACCGCCCCGCCTCGAGCCGCCACCTTCAAATTCCCAGTTTGAAGACCATCCCAATCCATGGGCGGCCGGCTGGCCCCAACACGACGTATCCTGAGTAAACACTCATGGAGTATCGGATCGAACAGTTGGCCAGGGCAGCGGGGGTGGCCGTCGACACGATCCGCTTCTACCAGGGCAAAGGCCTGCTCGAGGCCCCGCGGCGCGAGGGCCGGGTCACCTGGTACGGCGAGGGGCACATGGACCGGCTCCGGCGCATCAAGGAGCTCCAGCAGCAGGGCTTCAGCCTCACCGTCATCCAGCGGTTCCTGGCCGGCGAGCTGGAGGCTTCCGACGAAGCCCTGGTCGCGGCGGTCACACGACCGCCTGCGCCGCAGACGGTCACCATGGGCGAGCTCGCGGAACGCAGTGGGGTCGCGGAGCCTCTCTTGATGAGCCTCCAGAAGGCCGGCCTCCTGGTGCCGGTCGAGGGTGGCGACGAACCGCTCTACCCGGCGGACGACCTCGAGGCGATCGCCGCGGGGATGAAGCTGATCGCGGCGGGTGTGCCCCTGGGTTCGCTGCTGGAGCTGGGCAAGGACTACTCCGCGGCGGTGGACCGTACGGCGCGACAGGCGGTCGACCTGTTCGACCACTACGTGCGGGAGCGAATCCAGGCGGAGGGCGGCGCCGCGGAGGCCGCCGAACGCCGGCTGCTGCAGACCTTCAACGACCTTCTGGAAGCGAGCGGCACGCTGGTGCGCCACCATTTCCAGCGCACCTTGCTGCGCGCGGCGCGCGAGCACATCGAGCGGCGACAGTGATCACCGCGGTGGAGGTCCGGGTCCAGGAGCTCGACCGCACGCCGGACCTGGTCGACCTGGTCAGCTCGGCACGCGACGCGGGTCACGAGGTGTTGCTGATCGAGCGGCCGATGCCAGACGCGGTCAGCGTCGCTGCGCTGGGCCGCGCCTACGACATCGTGGCCGCCCCTGGCGGTGTGGCGCTCGAAGATGCCTCGGGGAAGACCCTCGATTTCGAACCCGATGAGGATCGCATCCTCGCGGCCTCGCGCCTGTGGCGCCGCCTGGCCGCTTCGCTGCAAGGACCCGACGCAGGACTGCCCGCCACCGGACTGGTCGCGGTCGGCGGTTTCGCGTATCGACCCGAACGTGACCCGAGTGGCCCCTGGTCCGGGTTTCCGGCGCTGCTCCTGCGCGTGCCCGCGCTCGCGGTGACGCGCACTCGTGGCCGGACGTTCACGGCGGCGTTCACACCCGACGCCGAGGAGCTGCTGGAAACGGGTGCGGCCGCGAGCGGGGCGAGCGTGCGAGCGCCTTCGGCGCGAAGCCTCGACGTCGCCCCGGTCCGCAACCCGGTTGCGTGGACCGCCGCGGTCGGGACCGCCGCGGCCCGCCTGAGGGCCGGGGCGGCCGAGAAAGTGGTCCTGGCACGAGAGGTGATCGCCCGAGGCGACGGCGTGGTCTCCGCGGCCATGGTCGTGCGCGCGCTCCGCGCTGCGTACCCGTCGTGCTTCACCTACCTCGTCACGGGGGCCGATGGCACAGCCTTCGCAGGCGCGTCGCCGGAGCTGCTCATCCGCCGGTTGGGTGATCGGGCCTCGTCGCAGCCGATGGCAGGGTCGGTCGCCCGCGGCGCCACCGACCACGATGACGACCGCCTGGCTCGCGAGCTGGAGCAGAGCGCGAAAGACGCCGTCGAGCATCGTGTGGTGTCGAACTTCGTCGTCGAGGCGTTGCGTCCTTTTGCGCTCAGCGTCACTGCGCGGCCGCCTGAGGTCGTGCGCTTCACGAACATCCAGCACCTGGCCACGAACGTTTCCGCGCAGCTGCTCGACCCCGCGGCGGATGCGCTGCAGCTTGCTTCGGCCCTCCACCCCACACCAGCGGTCGGCGGCTGGCCGCGCGAGGCCGCGGAGCAGTTGATCGACGAGCTCGAGGACCTGGAGCGCGGCTGGTATGCGGGTGCCGTGGGATGGATCGACGGGCGCGGCGACGGCGAGTTTGCGGTGGCGCTGAGATGCGGGCTGCTCTGGGAGGACGGGGCGCGCCTTTATGCCGGCGTCGGCGTGATGCCCGACTCCGACCCCGCCCGAGAGCTGGAGGAGACCGAGTTGAAGTTCAAAGCCCTGCTCACTGCGCTGATCTGATGGACGTCACGCTCAACGGCGCGCGCCTCCACTACGAGCGGACCGGGGCCGGGTTCCCGCTGATCCTCCTGCACGCCGGCGTCGCCGACCACCGAATGTGGGACCCGCAGGTCGACGCCTTCGCCGAGCACTTCGAGGTGATCCGGCCCGATCTCCGCGGCTTCGGAACCTCGGAGCTGCCGCCGCAGCCCTGGTCGCCGGTCGAGGACCTGCTCGCCCTGATGGACGAGCTGGGGCTGAAGCCGGCCCACCTGGTCGGTTGTTCGATGGGCGCAGCCGCGGCGATCGACTTCGCTCTCCAGCATTCCGAGCGCATGTCCAGGCTGGTCCTGGTCGGGCCGGGCATCAATGGCGTCCACTTCGGTCCGAAGTACCCCGAGCTGTTCGCCGAGGTCGAAGCCGCCGACCAAGCGCACGACTTCGCCGCCCTCAACGCCGCCGAGATGCATCTCTGGCTGGACGGCCCGCGCCGCCCACGTGGTTACGTCCGGCAGCCGCTGAGAGAACTGTTTCTGGACATGAACGGCAAGAATTTCGGGGCGGACTACGAAAAGGCGCCGATCATCAAGCTCGAACCTCCTGCCCCCGGACGCCTGCACGAGATCACGGCTCCGACGCTTGTCGTGGTCGGTGACGAGGATGTGCCCATGGTTTTCGACGCGGCCGACCTGCTCATGAGCTCGATACCGCACGCGCGCAAAGCCGTGATCCACGACGCCGCGCACCTGCCGAACCTCGAGCACCCGGAAGAGTTCAACCGACTGGTGCTGGACTTCCTGCTCGAGCGTTAGTGGACGGTAACGGCCGCTAGCCCTTCAGGGCGGAAGCAGCGGCCTCCCAGCAAACGCGATGGCCGTTGACGCTGTCCTCGCGCTTGAAGCGCACCACCACCATGGTCGGTGTGGGCGCCGCAATCGCCTCCGCGATCGCCGGCTCGAGGCCGGAGCGGTCGGTCACGGGGCTGTGCACGATGCCGTACAGTCGCGCGACCTGCGACAGGTCAAGCCCCAGCGGCGTCGCGAAGAGCTCCTCGAAGACGTCCTGGTGCTCGGCCTGGGGCAGAAAGTTGAAAACACCGCCGCCGTCGTTGTCGCACACGACCAGCGTCGCCGGAATGCCGTGCCGCGTCATGGCCCACAGGCCGTTCATGTCGTGATAAAGCGACAGGTCGCCGAGGAGCAGCACCGTCGGCGCGTGCGAGCGGCCCGTGGCCACCCCCAGGCCGCTCGAAACCAGTCCGTCGATTCCACTGGCGCCCCGGTTCGCGAAGAAGCGCTGCTGTGGCTTGGCCTGCGGCCAGAAGCTCTCCGCTGCCCTGATCGGCATGCTGGATCCGATGAACACCTGGGCTGGATCCGGCAGGCGCGCGCTCAACGCGCGGACCACGTGGCCTTCGTGGAGCGGGGTCGAGACCATCGCCGCCGCGATCGCCGCCGCCGCGCGCTTGCCCGCCGACACCCACTGGTCGCGCCAAGCCGAGCGGTCGACCGGCGGCAGCGCCTCGAGGAGCGGCTGGGGGTCGCAGGCCATGATGCTGGTGGCAACCTGGTCCTGGTCTCGCCACGCTCGGTCTGGGTCGATCAGAAAGGTCGGAGCAGACGCGGCCGCCAGCCACCGGTTGAGTGCGCGCGACGTAGGGGTCGCGCCGAGCCTGATCACGAGGTCGGGCCCGTGCTGCAGCGACCAGCCCGCCCGCAGCAGGGCCTCGTACGACTCCACAGATGAGCCGGTCTCGGCGCGGCGGAGCTGCGAGGTCGGCTCGGCGAGGACGGGCAGGCCCAGGCGGTGCAGCGCGGGGGCTAGGCGGTCCCCGTCGCGCATCTCTCCTGCCACCACCAGCGGGCGCTGCGCTCGCTGCAGGGCCATGGCCAGCGATGCGACCTGGGCCGGGGACGGAAGGGCGCGACCAACTGAGATCGACTGACCGGCCGTCCCGATCGCGGATGCGATGTGGCCCGGCTCAGGCACCAGTGGCTCGCGAAAAGGAAGATTGACGTGGACGGGGCCGGTGGCGGCTTCTGCGTAGGCTCGCGCGGCGAGCCTTCTCCAGGCGCGAGCGGCATTCGGCATCTCGGTCGGCGCACCGGGGTCGACGAACCAGCGCACGGCGGTGCCATAGATGCGTTGCTGGTCGATCGACTGGTTCGCGCCGACGCCCTGCAGCTCCGGCGGCCGGTCCGCGGTCAGGACGATCAGAGGAGCCCGCGAGTAGGACGCTTCGACCACCGCGGCGTGAAACTCCGCTGCGGCTGTGCCGGACGTGCAGAGCAGCACCACAGGCTTCCCGGTCGCCTTGGCCAGGCCCACCCCGAAAAACGATCCGCTGCGCTCATCGATGTGCATTACGACCTTGATGCGCGGATGGTGCTGCAGCGCCATGGCGATCGGCGCCGAGCGGGATCCCGGCGACACGCAGGCGTATTCGACTCCCTGCGCCGCGAGCTCATCGACGAAGGTTGCGGCGAAAGACTGCGTTACATCCATACGATCTCGCTGTGATTCTCGACGGAAAGGACGTGCGGCTGAGCTATTTCGTGGAAGGGGACGGCGCGCCCGTCACCCTCCTGCACGGCTTCACGCAGAGCGGCCGCAGCTGGCGCGAGGTCATCGCGAGGCTCGGCCTGGGGTTCAAATGGATCGTGCCCGACCTCAGGGGACACGGCGAGACGCAGACCAGGGCGGGCGCGCCCTGCAGCATGGAGGCCTGCACCGACGACCTCCTGATGCTCTGGGACCACCTGGGCGTAGAGCGCACCCACCTCGCCGGCTACTCGATGGGCGGACGGCTTGCCCTGCACATCGCCGCCAGGCATCCCGAACGCATCCTCTCCTTGCTCACGATCGGAGCTCATGCGGGACTCGACGAGTCGGCGCGCGAAGGGCGAAGGCGCGGTGACGAGGCGCTCGCCGAGCGAATCGAAAAGGATGGTCTCGAATCGTTCGTCGACTACTGGAGCAGCCTGCCGCTGTTCGCCGGGCTCGAACGTCGCGGGCCGTCGTTCGTCGCCCAGGTGAGGGCGCAGCGGCTCGAAAATCATGTCGCCGGGCTCGCCTGCTCGCTGCGCGGGATGGGTGCCGGCGTGATGGAGCCCGTCTGGGAGGAGCTGGGCAATTTGAGGGTGCCGAGCACCTTCGTCGCAGGCCAGCTCGACCATGGATACGTCGCGTCTGCCCGCCGGCTGGCGGCCACCGTGCCCGCCGGCCGGTTTGAGATCGTGCAGAGGGCCGGCCACGCGGTGCACCAGGAGCGGCCCGATGCGTTCGCAAGGGTGCTGGCGGCTCATCTCGCTGCCGCCTCAGGCACGGATGACGGTTCCGGGGCGGGCGCCGCTTCCAGCACGACGACCGACTGAAAGCCGGCCGCGTACCTGGCCGCGCCGAGGCGCTCGAGGTCGAGCGTCCCGCCCGAATCCACCCTTCGGAGGACGAAGTCCCTGCAGCCGGCTGCGGCGAGAGCCTCGACCTCCCGGGCCACCCCGGCCGGTCGGCTTGACGTGACGTAAGCAGGCGTCACAGGAGGATGCCCAGGGCAAAGATGAGCGCGAAGATCAGCTCGGCCACCGCCATGCGCTTGAGCGCTCCGACCAGCGCCGGCCCTGCCTGGTTGGAGAGAGCGATGCGCAAGGGGATGACGGCCGGCGGGATCGCGAACAGGACCAGGAGAGTGGGGATGCCGGCGACGTTCAGCGCGACGGCGACCACCGGCGCAGCGAAGGCGCCGCAGACCAGGGCCAGGAGGAGAACCCGGGTGCGCTGGAGGCCGATGCGCGTGGCGAGCGTTCTCTTCCCTGCCGCCCTGTCGGTCTGGATGTCGCGAAGGTTGTTGAGGACCAGGATGGCGCAGGCCAGGAAGCCCAAGGAGCATCCGGTCAGGAAGGTCAGCGGGGTGATCCGTCCGGTTTCGATGTACACAGTTCCAGCCGTGGCGACCAGGCCGAAGAAGAGGAAGACAAACAGCTCGCCGAGCCCAAGGTAGCCGTAAGGCCGCGGGCCGCCGGTATAGAGCCAGCCGGCGAGCAGGCATGCGGCTCCGGCGACGAGCAACCGCCAGTCCAGGGCCACGCTGAGCAGGAGCCCTGCCAGCCCCGCCACGCCGAAGGCTGCGATCGCCGCCATGCGCACCTGGGCCGGCGCTACCACGCCGGACGAGGCCGCGCGCACCGGACCGACGCGGGTCGGGTTGTCGGCGCCGCGGACGAAATCGGAGTAATCGTTGGCGAAGTTGACGCCGAGCTGCATGCCGAGCCCGACCACGACAGCGCCGGCGCCGGCCCACCACCGCGCGCCGCCCATGTGGACCGCGATCGCCGTGCCGGCCAGCACCGGTGCGACAGAGGCCGCGAGGGTCGCGGGCCGCACCGCCGACCACCACACGCGCGTGGAGCTCAGCGGCGCAGCGGTAGCGATCATGGGCGCTTGGGAAACTTCTTGAAGTCGGGCTTGCGCTTCTGCACGTACGCGTTGCGGCCCTCCTGGGCTTCCTCGCTGAGGTAGTAGAGCAGCGTAGCGTCGCCGGCCAGCTGCTGGATGCCAGCCAGCCCGTCGTCGGCGGCGTTGAGGCCGGCCTTCAGCATCCGGAGCGCCAGGGGGCTCAGCTCGAGCATCCGGCGGCACCACGCGACCGTCTCCTTCTCCAGCTCCGCCAGTGGAACCACCTTGTTGACGAGGCCCATGTCGAGCGCCTGTTGAGCGTCGTACTGCTCGCACAGGAACCAGATCTCGCGTGCCTTCTTCTGACCGACGATGCGCGCCAGCAGTCCGGCGCCGTAACCACCGTCGAAGCTGCCGACTCGCGGTCCGGTCTGGCCGAACCGCGCGTTGTCCGCCGCGATGGTCAGGTCGCACACGACGTGCAGCACATGTCCGCCTCCGATCGCGTAGCCGGCGACCATCGCGATCACCGGCTTGGGCAGACGGCGGATCTGGATCTGCAGATCGAGCACGTTGAGGCGCCCGGTGCCCTTGGGGTCGATGTACCCGTCGTCGCCGCGAATGCGCTGGTCCCCGCCGGAGCAAAAGGCCTGGGTGCCTGCGCCGGTCAGGATGACCACGCCGATCTCGGGATCGTCTCGGGCCGCCTCGAAAGCCCGCGACATCTCGAAAACGGTGGTCGGCCGGAACGCGTTGCGGACCTCCGGGCGGTTGATCGTGACCTTGGCGATGCCGTCCCACGTCTCGTAGATGACGTCCTCGTAGTCCCCGGACCGAACCCAGCCGGACGCGCCCTGACCTTTCAAGTCGACACTCCTAGAGCAATCGCTAGCACTATCCTCAATGGTACGCCGGATTGCGAAGACGTGCGCCCGTTCCCACTGGTGGGAAGCTAGGCGCGCTGGCGGGGCTTGCGCCGCGGGAACAGGCGCACGATCTTGGCGTAATCGTCCGGGGTGTCGATGTCATCGCCCCGGCCGGGCGCCGGCACCACGTCGATCAGCTCGGGATGGCCCTGCAGGACCTGGCGCGCTCCGGCGTCGCCCTTGAGCGCGAAAAGCTGCTCCCACAGGTCGCGCGACAGGACGACTGGCGGCGCCCATTCGCGATGGCCCTGCGACACGGCCACCGCCGGGCGCGAACCCTCACGTCTCCAGGCCCGCAGGAGCGCGGCGACGGTACGCGAGCCGACCAGCGGCTGGTCTCCCAGCAGCACCACCGCGCCTTCGATCTCGGGCCGCATGGCGCGCAGGCCCGCCTGCAGAGACGAGGCCATCCCCGTGCGGGCATGGGGGTTGTGGACCAGCTCCGCGTCCCCACCGACCGCCGCCTTCACGTCGTCGGAGGAGTAGACCACCACGGTCTGGTGACAGCCGCCTTCGGAGGCGGCGTGGATGACGTGCTTGACCATCGGGGTGCCGTCGAGGTCGAGCAGCAACTTCTGCGGGCCGGCCATTCGCGTGCCGGAGCCCGCGGCGAGGATGATGGCGCCTACCGGCAGGAGGGCCGCGGCCAGGCGATCGAACGGCGGGCGCGCCGAGCGTATCCACTCGACCTCGATCCCCGCCCGGATCGCCACCTCGGCAAACCCGCGCAGCCGCGCGTTGTCGCCGTCGACCAGGAGCAGCCGCCTTCCGACCAGGCTGGAGATGTCGGGCGCTTGCTCGGGCAGGCCCACCACCGCCAGCGCTCGGCAGTCGTCGCGCGCTTCGATGTGCTGAAGCGCCGCGTCAAGGTCTTTCCCTCGCACGACCACCGAATGTGGGCCCTCGGGCTCGCGGTAAGTGCGTCCGCGGACGGCCAGGTCGAGGTCGCCCATGACGAATATCAAGGCGCTTCCAGCATGGCAGAAGGGACCCGCCTTACTCTCTGATGAATGCCACTGCTGGGAGCCCACGTCGATTCGTCGGGAGGCCTGCACCTCGCCTATGACCGCGCCGCCGCGATGGGCGCCGAGGCGATCCAGGTCCACCCCACACCGCCGGGGTTCTGGGGCTCGCCCAAGCTGGACGAGACTCGCATCACGACGTTCAAAGAAGCGGCCGCCAGGCACGGCAGGCCGCCCTTCTACTTCCACGCGGTCTACCTGATCAACCTGGCCGGTGACGATCCGACGCTGCGCCAGCGCTCCGAGAGCACGCTGGCGGGCTACCTGAAAGCAGCGGACGAGCTCGGCATCAACGGCGTGATCTTCCACACCGGCTCGCACAAGGGTGCGGGCTTCGAGGCCCGCCTGCCCAGCATCACGGAGCACTTGCAGCACGTCCTGCAGAGGGCGGACCCGCAGTCGGCTCACCTGCTGATCGAGAACAACGCCGGCCTGGGTGGTTGCGTGGGCGCGCGATTCGAGGAGATCGCGCAGATGCTGAGCGCCTTGAACGACCCCCGCGTCACCGTGTGCTTCGACACCTGCCACGCATTCGCATCCGGTTATGACGAGCGCACGGAGGTCGACGTGGCGAAGACGCTGGACGAACTCGATCGTGTGGTGGGCATGTCGAAGATCGAGGTCATCCACTGCAACGATTCGGTGACCGGCCTGGGGTCGAACCGGGACCGGCACGCGAACATCGGGACCGGACAGATCGGCGAAGAGGGGTTCCGGGCGCTGCTTCACGAGCCGCGCCTCGCGAAGCTTCCGTTCATCCTCGAAGTGCCCGGCGCGGGCGAAGGGCCCGACGCCGAGCAGATCGCGGTCCTGCGGCGATTGGCAGGGCAGGCAACTGGCGAGGCCTAAGCCGCGTCGAGCGTGACGTTGGCCTCCTCGATCTCCCGCTCGACGGTCATCGAGCGCGGCCGGGGCGGGCGGCGCGTGGCCAATCCGGCCAGGAGCCAGGCCCGCTGGGCCAGCAGCCCGAGCGCTGCGAAGCTACGTCCGAGGCCGGCCGCCATCAGCCGGCTGTTCTCGATCTCCCGCTGCAGGTCCTTCACGCGCTCCCAGGCGACCTCTTCCTGCTTGTACTGGTACATCCGGCCCTCCTTAACTAGCGTAGTACTAACACTGGTTATTATAACTGGCGCTACGATTTTAGTGGTTATGGATATGCTGGG
>DATLUC010000008.1:0-8560 GCA_035533335.1 Candidatus Baltobacterales bacterium | reverse complement strand
GATGTCGGCGAGGCGGCCCCAGAGCGGAACGGTGGTCGTGCTGGTCAGCAGGTAGCCGGCGAAGATCCAGGGGTAGAGCGAGAGGCCGTGGAGGTCTTTCCCGATGGTGGGGAGACCGGTCGCGACGATCGTCGCGTCCATTGCCGCCACGAGCATCGCGAGCATCAGCCCGGCGGTGATCCGCACGAGCTGGGGACTCCACTCCACCGAGGCCGGGCGTGACGGGTCGGGTCCGGGCGTGGGCGGCTTAGCCACCTACCTCGGGATCCGGCTTGAGGAACAGCGCGGCCAGCGGCGGCAGGGTCAAGGTCAGGCTGTGCCGGTGACCGTGCATGCTCACCGGCACGGCCTCCACGCCACCGAGGTTGCCCTGCCCGCTGCCTCCGTAGACCGGCGCGTCGCCGTTCAGAAGCTCTCTCCACCAGCCGGCCTGCGGGACACCGATCTGATAGTTGTGCCGCGGGACCGGTGTGAAGTTGAAGATCCCGACCACCAGGTCCGAGGCGAGCCGGCCGCGCCGGATGAGGCTGACCACGCTCTGGTCGGCGTCAGTGCAGTCGATCCAGGAAAACCCACCGGGCTCGAAGTCCATCTCGTGGAGGGCCTTCTCTTCGCGGAGCACCCGATTCAGGTCGCCCACCCACAAGCGCAGGCCGCCGTGCATCGGGTTGTCGAGCAGGTGCCAGTCGAGGCTCTGCTCGTGGTCCCATTCGCGCCATTGCCCAAACTCGCCGCCCATGAACAGCAGCTTCTTGCCCGGCTGCGCATACATGTAGCCGTACAGGAGGCGCAGGTTGGCGAATTTCTGCCAATCGTCGCCTGGCATCTTCGCGAGCAACGAGCCCTTGCCGTGCACGACCTCGTCGTGAGACAGCGGCAGCATGAAGTTCTCGCCGAACGCGTAGAGCATCCGGAAGGTCAACTCCTGGTGGTGGAACTTGCGATGGACCGGTTCCTGTGACATGTAGCCGAGCATGTCGTGCATCCAGCCCATGTCCCACTTCATGCCGAACCCGAGACCGCCGACATAGGTCGGGCGGGAAACCTGCGGCCACGAAGTCGATTCCTCGGCCACCGTCTGGATCTCGGGCTGCTCCTTGTACACCTCGATGTTGAAGCGACGCAGGAAATCGACCGCTTCGAGGTTCTCGTTGCCGCCGAACTTGTTCGCGATCCACTCACCGTGTTTGCGGGAGTAGTCGAGGTACAGCATCGAGGCCACCGCGTCGACCCTGAGGCCGTCCGCGTGGTAGCGGTCGAGCCAGCACAGTGCGCTGCTCAAGAGGAATCCGCGAACTTCGTTGCGGCCATAGTTAAAGATCGAGCTGCCCCAGTCGGGATGCACGCCAAGCCGCGGGTCGGCGTGCTCGAACAGGTGCGTGCCGTCGAAGTTCTGCAGGCCAAACTCATCGGCGGGGAAGTGCGAAGGGACCCAGTCGAGGATCACGCCGATACCGCTCTGGTGCAGGTAGTCGACGAGGAACATGAAGTCCTGCGGCGTGCCGTAACGCGATGTGGGTGCGAAGTAGCCGGTGACCTGGTAGCCCCACGACCCATAGAACGGGTGCTCCATCACCGGCATGAACTCCACGTGGGTGAATCCCATGCGGCTCACGTAGTCGGCGAGGCGCGGAGCGAGCTCGCGATAGGTGAGCGATCGGTTCTGTTCCTCGGGGACGCGCATCCATGAGCCGATGTGCATCTCATAGACGGTCCATGGCGCCTGGCGCCCGTTGGCGGCCCGGCGGTTGGACATCCAGCCGTCGTCGCCCCATTGGTAGGAGAGGTCCCACACGATCGATGCCTGGCGCGGAGGCGCCTCCGAGAAGGCGGCGAACGGGTCTGCCTTGTCGGCGCCCGCGTGCGTAACGCGCGAATGGACGTAGTACTTGTATAGGGCTCCGTGCTTGACGCCCGGTATGAATCCCTCCCAGATGCCCGACTGCTCGCGCGGGTACAGGCCGTTTGCCTCTTTGTCCCAGTTGTTGAAGTCTCCGATCACGCTCACCGAGTCGGCATTCGGCGCCCAGACCGCGAAATAGGTGCCATCGGGCTGGCTCGACACGTGGGCGCCGAGCTTGTCGAAGAGGTGACTGTGCGTGCCCTCGTTGAAGAGATGGAGATCGAAAGGGCTGATCAGCGAGCGCGCGATCACAGGGGCGAGACCAGGTCGAGGATCCCACGAAGCGGGATGCGCACCCAGTCGGGCCGCAAGTTCAGCTCGTAACGGAGCTCATAAAGCGCCTTCTCAAGCAGCATGGTGGTCAACTGCAGCTCTAGGTCCTCCTTGGCCTGCGGAACGAAGGATGCGCTCCCGGCCGTGGCGAGGTAGCTCTTCAAGTAGGCCGCCGACACGCAGTCGACCCAGAAGCGCGCCCATTCCTCCAGCCCGGGCAGCCTTTCCGGAGCAATCTGGTCTGATCGTAATGCCGCCTGGCCGGCGTACGAGAAGGATCGCAGCATCCCCGCGACGTCGCGAAGGGCCAGTCGCTTCAAACGGCGCTCGTACAGGGTGCGCGTCGGCTCGCCTTCGAAGTCGACGATCACGAAGTCGTGGCCGGTGTAAAGAACCTGGCCGAGGTGATAGTCACCGTGCACCCGGATCCTGGTCGTGGTCAGCCGGCGCGCCAGGAACGCGCGCAGCGCGGCTGCGATGCGGGGCTCCAGGTCCAGGACCTGCCGGCCCTCCTCGCGCGCCTGCGGCGACAGGCTCCCCATCTGGGCTCGCAGCAGCTCGGTCGCCCGCATGGACAGGCCGCTCAGCGACTGGTAGATGGAGCGCTGGTCCTGCTGCGAGATGCGCTCGGGGGCGAACGCCGGGTCGGTCGGGTCGGACGCCAGCGCGGCATGCAGCTCGGCGGTGCGCCGCCCGAGGATCCGCGCCGATTCAAGGTATCCGCCGATCGTCCTGGTGGCGATCTCCGGCAGCTCGGCCGCGGCCGCTTCGACGAGGTTGGGTGGCAAGGCTGCGGGCACGGCGCCGATCAGGTCGGGGGAGTTGAAGAAGTGAGCGAGCGTGTTGAGGGTGTACTGCCAGGCGTCTCCCTGGTTGGGAACGTAGCCCTGGACGATCGCGATCGTCGCAGGCTCCCCGATGGGACGCCGGTACTCGAGGCTGCCGGCGAGTGGCGCGACCTGCGTGAACGTGGTCTTCTCCGTCAGGAACCGGCCGACCTCCAGCTCGGGGTTGACGCCGTCCTCGATGCGCCGGAACACCTTGAGCATCAGGCGCTCCCCAAAGATCATCGAGTTGTTGCTCTGCTCGGCCACCGAAACCTGCGCCTCGAGGCGGACAGTCTCGGACCCGCGCAGCCTGGCGAACGCCCGGGTCGTCGAGCCGATCAGGGTCCCGGTGTTGCCCGTCGCGCGCCTGCGGCGGGCGATGGCGCCGAGCAGGGCCTCCCCGAAGTTGGGCGGGCCGAGAGCGTCGTAAAGCAGACCTCGGGCGCCATCGTCGTGGCCCGTGATCCACGCAACGGCCGAGTTGGGCCAGCGCTCGAGGATGTGCGGGGCCTCGGCGGCGCTGGCGTATGCCAGCGGCAGCATGTACAGGTCGGGGTCGCCCTCGCCGTACCCGATCTGCACCGTCGTGAGATAAGCGACGCCTTCGGCGCCCGGGATGGGAACCACGTCGGTGATCGTCGCCGACTTCGACCTGCGCGCCTTGCCCGCGAACCAGCGGCGCTGTCGGATGTAACCGATCAGCACGCTCTCCAGGCGTTCCTTCGATGCGCCGTCCAGCGCCGTCTCCCAGCCTCCCACGACCGGGATCTCGGGCACGGTGGCCTTGGCCGGCTGCGCTCCGTCGCTGTGCACCTGAGGGGTGGCACGCGGCTGCATCGAAAACCAGTAGAAGGAGTGCGGGCCGAGCGTCAGGAAGTAGGGGGCGTCGCCGATCACCGGCATCTCGTTGCCGCTGAAGAGCTCGACAGGGACGAGGCCCTTCCACCTGCTCAGGTCGAGCTCGACCGCCTGCAGGAACCGCGAGAGGTTGGCGATGCATAGGATCTGCTCCGACTGGTATGCGCGAATGTAGGCGAGCACCTTGCGGTTCTCCGGCCGGAGCAGCTCCAGCGTGCCGCGGCCGAAGGCGCGGTGGCGTTTGCGGAGCGCGATCAGGCGCTTCATCCAGGAGAGCGTCGAATGTGGGTTCCCCTGCTGGGCCTCGACGTTGACGGTCTCGTAGTGGTACTCGGGGTCGGTGATCACCGGGAGGTAGAGACGCTGGCGGTTGGCCCGTGAGAACCCCGCATTTCGGTCCGCGCTCCACTGCATCGGTGTACGCACCCCGTTGCGGTCGCCGAGGAAGATGTTGTCCCCCATGCCGATCTCGTCGCCGTAGTAGAGGACTGGGGTGCCGGGCAGCGAGAAGAGCAGGCCGTTCATCAGCTCGATTCGGCGCCGGTCGTTGCCGAGGAGAGGGGCCAGCCTGCGGCGGATCCCAAGGTTGATCCGTGCCATGCGGTCCTGCGTGTACGCGCGGTACATGTAGTCGCGCTCCTCGTCGGTGACCATCTCGAGGGTCAGCTCGTCGTGGTTGCGCAGGAACAGCGCCCACTGCGCGCTTTCGGGGATGGCGGGGGTCTGCGCCAGGATGTCGACGATCGGGAAGCGATCCTCCATTCGGATCGACATGAACAGACGAGGCATGAGCGGGAAGTGGAACGACATGTTGCACTCGTCGCCCTGGCCGAAATATGCGACCGAGTCCTCCGGCCACTGGTTCGCCTCGGCGAGGAGCATGCGGTTCGGATACTTGGTGTCGACGTGCTGGCGCATCTCGCGCAGGAACTTGTGGGTCTCGGGCAGGTTCTCGCAGTTGCTCCCTTCGCGCTCATACAGGTAGGGGATCGCGTCGAGGCGCACGCCGTCGATCCCGAGGTCGAGCCAGAAGTCGAGAGCCTTGAGGATGGCGTCCTTGACCTTTGGGTTCTCGAAGTTCAGGTCGGGCTGGTGGGAGTAGAACCGGTGCCAGTAATAGGCCCCGGCGACGTGATCCCAGGTCCAGTTGGAGACCTCGAAGTCCTTGAAGATGATGCGCGCGTCCTGGTACTTCTGGTTGGTGTCGCTCCACACGTAGAAGTCCCGCGCCGCGCTCCCGGGCCTCGCCCGCCGCGCGCGCTGGAACCACGGGTGCTGGTCAGAGGTGTGGTTGCACACCAGCTCCGTGATGACCCTGATGCCGCGGCGGTGCGCTTCCCTGACGAAAGCGCTGACGTCGCTAAGCGTCCCGAACATCGGGTTGACACTGTCGTAGTCGGCGATGTCGTAGCCGTCGTCGCGCAGCGGCGAGGGGTAGAACGGGAGCAGCCAGACCGCGTTGACGCCAAGGTCCTGCAGGTAGGGAAGCTTGTCGAGCAGGCCCCGAAAGTCACCGCTGCCGTCGCCGTTGCTGTCGCTGAACGCGCGCACGTGCACCTCGTAGATGAGGGCGTCCTTGTACCAGAGTGGATCGTCCTCGAGACGGAGGCTTTCGACCTTGCGCCGCTTGGTGGTCGACTGGATCACAAGAAGTACTCGAAATCGTGTTCGCGCCGCACCGGGCGCCGGAATCGGAAGATCTGCGCCGGCATGGAGTGCGGATTTATCTCAACGTAGTTGCGCGGGCCGTTCCACAGGTAGTGTGCGCCGCTCAACAATTCGTGCGCCTGGTACGGCCGCTCGGTCTCGATTCCGAACTCACCGAGCGGCAAGGTCACCATGCCGGTCTGGGTGTGGTGCGGGTCGACGTTGACCACGGTCAGGAGAACGTCGGCGTGGTCCGACGTGCTCTTGGTGTAGGCCAGCAGCTGGTCGTTCTCCGTGGGGTGAAAGCGCAAGCCACGGTCGGTCTGCAGCGCGGGGTTCTCGCGCCGGATCTCGTTGACCAGGGTGATCAGCTCGCGCAGGTTGTCCGGATCTTCGCGGTCCCATGACCTGAGCTGGTACTTCTCAGAATCGAGGTACTCCTCAGAGCCCTGCTCCCTCGCGCGGCCCTCGCACAGCTCGAAAGCCGGGCCGTAGATGCCGTAGCTGGCGCCCAGCGTGGCCGCTAGCACGAGCCTTGCCATGAATGCAGGACGCCCCCCGGTCTGGAGATACTCCGTCAGGATGTCGGGGGTGTTCGGCCACAGGTTTGGACGGAAGAACTCCCGGATCGGTGGCCTGGCGAGCTCGGTGAAGTACTGGTACAGCTCCGGCGCGGTGTTGCGCCAGGCGAAGTAGGTATAGGACTGGCTGAAACCGAGCTTGGCCAGGCGGAACATCACCTTGGGTCGCGTGAAAGCCTCGGCCAGGAAGAGAACCTCGGGGTGTTCGCGCTTGACCTCGCCGATCAGCCACTCCCAGAAAGCGAATGGCTTGGTGTGCGGGTTGTCGACTCGGAAGATCCGAACGCCCTGGTCGATCCAGAACACCACGATCGACAGCAGCTCGGCCCAGAGCTCGCGCCACTGCTCCGATTCGAAATCGAATGGAAAGATGTCCTCGTATTTCTTGGGTGGATTCTCGGCGTACTGGATCGTGCCGTCGGGCCGATGCCTGAACCATTCGGGATGTTCTCGCGTGTACGGATGGTCGGGCGAGCACTGGAATGCGAGGTCGAACGCCATCTCGAGGCCGTGCTCGGCCGCGACTCGGACCAGGCGTCGAAAGTCCTCCAGCGAGCCCAGGTCGGGGTTCACGGATTTGTGCCCGCCCAGCTCAGATCCGATCGCCCATGGGCTGCCGGGCTCGCCACGTGCGGCCTTCTTGTTGTTGGCGCCTTTGCGCTGAGTGCTTCCGATCGGGTGGATGGGGGGTAGGTAAAGCACGTCGAACCCCATGCCGGAGATCTCGGGGAGGCGCTCCTCGACATCGCGGAACCTCCCATTGGCGCCGGGCTTTCCGGCCGACCGCGGGAACAGCTCGTACCACGCGCTGAACCGCGCCTTCACCGGCTCGACCTCGACCACGAGCTCTCGCGGGTAGCGCACGGCCAAGCTGCGGTCCGGGTAACGCCGCATCAAGGCTGCGAGGCCTGCGTCAAGCGCTGCGGCCGCGGCGCCGCGTCCCTTGCGCAGCGACTCGGCGTGCGCCCGCAAGCTCGTCCCCTCGACCGGGTCGCCCGCGCGCATGGCAGCTGCCCCCACCATCCGCGCCCCGACCTCGAGCTCGGAAGCCAGCTCCTGGCCGGCCTCGACTCGCTTCGCGAACCGGCGCTTCCAGGTTTCGAAGTGATCGACCCAGCCCTCGACGGTGAAGCAGTACCGCCCCAGCTCGGTGACGGTGAACTCGCCCCGCCAGCGGTCGTTCACCAGGGAGCTCATGGGGGTCTCGACCCAGGCCTCAGTCCCCGCGCGCCTGTACAGCGCCACCGCCGCCATGGCGTCGTGCCCGTCGGCGAAGACGTCGGCTTCGACGGTCACAGTCTCGCCCGTGACCCGCTTGGCTGGAAAGCGGCCGCCGTCGATCTCGGGCATCACCGATTCGATCACCACTCGCGTCCGCCCGTCGGGCGAGCCGCCCGGTGTCGTCGGCGGCTGGGCGGCCTGGTCGCCCAGCAGTCTCTTCACCGGTACTCGGGCCACATGTCCATCGTGCCATGATTTGCCGGGGTGCTGAGATCCATAGACCCGGCCACCGGCCGAGAGCTCGCCTCTTTCGCGGAGCTGGACGAGGCCGGAGTCGAGGCCGCAATTGGCCGAGCGTGGGCGACCCGACACCCGTGGCGTGACGTCGGGCTCGAGGCGCGCGCAGAGTTGATGCGCTCCGTCGCCGGCGTGCTGCGCGCCGACAAAGCGCGGTTTGCGACCCTTCTGACGTCGGAGATGGGCAAGCCGATCGTGGAGGCCGAGGCCGAGATCGAGAAGTGCGCCTGGACGGCCACGTGGATCGCCGACAACGTCGCGCGGCTCCTGGCGGACGAGCCTGTCGAGAGCACCGCAACCCGCAGCTACGTTCGCTTCCAGCCCGTCGGGGTCGTGCTAGCAGTCATGCCGTGGAACTTCCCTTTCTGGCAGGCGTTCCGCGCTGCGCTGCCGGCCTTGAGCGCCGGCAACGTGATGCTGCTCAAGCACTCGTCCAACGTCCCCCAGTCGGCCCTGGCCATCGAGGAGGTCTTCCGCGAGGCAGGCGTGCCTGAAGGAGTCTTCCAGACCCTGCTCATCGGCTCGGGCGCCGTGGAACGGATCATCGCCGACCACCGCGTCGCGGCCGTCACGCTCACCGGTTCCGACACCGCCGGCGCGCTGGTCGCGGCCAGCGCCGGCAAGGCCCTCAAGAAGGCGGTTCTCGAGCTCGGCGGCTCGGACCCGTTCATCGTGCTGGCCGACGCCGACCTCAACGCGGCCGCCACCGTCGCGTGCCGCGCCCGCAACCAGAACAACGGGCAGAGCTGCATCGCGGCCAAGCGGTTCATCGTCGAGGAAGCCGTGGCCGACGAGTTCGAGCGCCGGTTCGCGGCCGCGGTGGCCGCCCTCAAGGTCGGCGACCCGATGGACCGCGCCAACCAGGTCGGCCCGCTCGCCCGCGGCGACCTGGTCGAAGACCTCGAGCGACAGGTCAGCGAGTCGCTGCGCCTCGGAGCGCGTGCGCTCACCGG
>DATLUC010000007.1:0-7075 GCA_035533335.1 Candidatus Baltobacterales bacterium | reverse complement strand
AACGGACGAGCGTCAGGCGGCCCTGGAGAACGCGCCGCTCCTCGACATGGGCGATCTGCGTCGCGAAATTGTGGCCCTGGATGCCGTCGGGGTTGTTCAGGAAGTTCAGGGCGTTGTCGATCGCGAGGCCGAACCGCGCGCGCCAGGCCACGAGGCGCTCGTGCACCTCCGGCGGGATTCGAACCTCCGCGACCTCGTCGAACACTTCCGGCTCGACGGTCAGCAGGCCGACAAGCGTTGTCCCGGCTCGCGGCCCGAGCATCACCTGGAGCGATCGCTCGAGCGTGAAGACCTCCGAATCGAAGCGCGGGCTGGTGATGACGTCGGTCAGGAGATCCTCGACGTTGTCGAGGATGCCGGGCTCGGCGACGGCGTTGGCGAGGTGGAGGATCTCCTCCTTGAACAGGAACTTTTCTTCGTGGTCGAGCATGGCAGCGATGGTAGCAACCTCGGGCCGATGGCGTCGCGGAGCTGCGCCTCGGACCTCGGTGGGCGGGTGGTTGGACGACGTGGAGGCCGCCGGGTTCCTCCGGCGTCGGCGGCGAACCTACGGGTAGAGGCCGCGCATGGCGGTCGCGTCGGCCACGCGCTGCACGGCGAGCAGGTACGCGCCGAGGCGCATGTTCGCGTCCGCCTGCTGACTCATCGCCAGCGTCTCGTTGAAGGCCCTGACCATGATCTCGCGCAGCTTGGCGTTGACGATCGGCTCGCTCCAATGGTCGCGGTTGAGGTCCTGCACCCACTCGAAGTAGCTCACGGTGACGCCGCCGGCGTTGCACAGGATGTCCGGGATGAGGAAGACGCCGCGCTCGTGGAGGATCACGTCGGCGTCCGGCGTGGTCGGGCCGTTGGCGGCCTCGGCGACGAGCTTCGCCTTGATCCGGTGCGCGTTCGACGCGGTGATCTGGTTCTCGAGGGCCGCCGGAATCAGGACGTCGCACGGGACTTCGAGCAACTCGGCATTGGTGATCTCGGTCGCGCCCGGGCAGCCGACGACCGTGCCGTGCTCGGCCTTCCAGGCGATCACCCGCTCCATGTCGAGGCCGGCCGGGTTGTGGATGCCGCCGCTTGAATCGCTCACGGCGACGACCGTCGCGCCCTCGTTCGAGATCAGCCGGGCCGCGATCGAACCGGCGTTGCCGAAGCCCTGGACCGCGACCCTGGAGCCATGCAGGTCCATGCCCAGATGGTTCGCCGCCTCGACGATGCTGTAGACGGCGCCCCGCGCCGTTGCCTCGTGGCGCCCCTCCGAGCCGCCGAGCGGGATCGGCTTGCCGGTCACAACGCCCGGCACGGTGTACCCGACGTGCATGGAGTAGGTGTCCATGATCCAGGCCATCGTCTGCGCGTTCGTGTTCACGTCCGGCGCGGGAATGTCCCGCTCGGGGCCGATGAGCACGCTGATCTCGGTCGTGAAGCGGCGCGTGAGGCCTTCGATCTCCTTGAGCGAGAGCTTCTTGGGATCGACGATGACGCCGCCCTTGCCGCCGCCGTAAGGGATGCCGACGACCGCGCACTTCCAGGTCATCCACATGGCGAGGGCCTTGACCTCGTTCAGAGATACGCCCGGGTGATAGCGGATACCGCCTTTGGCGGGCCCCCGATTGATGTTGTGCTGCACCCGGTAACCGGTGAACATCCGCAGGTGACCCGAATCCATCGTCACAGGGAAGTGGCACGTGAACTCCCGCTGGACCTCGCGCAGCACCTCGCGCAGCCAGGGCTCGAGCCTGATGATCTCGGCCGCCTCGTCGAACTGCGACTGGGCGGTGCGCCATTCATCTGCTTCGACGACGGGTTTGAGCTGGGCGGCGCTCACATCAACACAGATGATCGCGGATATTCCGCCCCAGGGTCACAGATAACGTTGATGCAGGCGGGGAGGCCCGACTTGAAGGCCCGCTCCAGGGCCGGCCTGATCTCGTCCGGCCGCTCGACCAGCTCACCGTGGCCGCCCAGAGACTCGACCACCCTGTCGTACCTGGTCCGGTGGCCGAGGTCGGCCGCGATGCTGGTCCCGAGCATGCTTTGCATGGGGTGCTTCTCGAGCGCCCAGATGCCGTTGTTGCCGACCACGCAGACGACGGGGATGCGGTGGCGAACCATGGTGTCGAACTCCATCGCGGAAAAGCCGAAGGCGCCGTCCCCGGAGAGCAGGATGACCTGGCGGTCGGGGTGCGCGAGCTTGGCGGCCATGGCGTAGCCGGGGCCCGAGCCGAGGCAGCCGAAAGGTCCCGGGTCGATCCAGAGCCCGGGCTTTTGCCGCTCGATCAGACGGCCGGCGAAGGAGACGAAGTCCCCGCCGTCGCCGACGATGATCGCGTCCGGATCGCTGAAGTGATCCACCTCGGCGATCAGCCGCGCTGGGTGGACCGGCGACGAGTCCGAGCGCACCATCGCCTCGTCCCGCCGGCGCGATGTGGCTTCGGCCTCGCGCAGCCTGCCGAGCCACTCGGGCCGCTCGGCGCCACCGTGAACGGCCTTTGCGAGCGCGCCCAGCGCCGCTTTCAGGTCGCCATAGATCGAGACCTCTCCGGCTCGGTGCTTGCGGTGGCTGTCGACGTCGATGAAGATCAGGCGGGCGTCCTCGGCGAAAACCGGCGGCTGGCCGAAGTTGAGGCGGAAGTCCAAAAGTGCCCCGACCACGACGATCAGGTCAGCCTCGCCCAGCGCCGGTCCACGCGCGCGGGGAAAGAACAGGGGATGTCCGGGCGGCAGCGCGCCGCGCGCCATGCCGTTGACAGTCAGCGGAAGGCGCGCTGTCTCGACCAGGTCTTTCAGTTCGTCCTCGGCATGCGCCCACCACACGCTCCCGCCGGCGATCACGGCCGGGCGTTGCGCGCCTTCGATAAGGCGCGCGGCTCGCGCGACCAGGTCAGGGTCGGGCGAGGCGCCGAGGTCGGGGGTCAGGTGCTCGGTCGCCTCGGGCAGGTCGGCGGCGCCGAAGAACACGTCGAGCGGTATGTCCATGAACACCGGGCCGGTACGAGCGCTCAGGGCGGTGCGAAGGCATTCCGAAGCCATCGCGTAGGCGTCCTCGGCGTCGGTCAACGTGACCGATTTCTTGGTGAGGCTCCTCACCAGCTCGACGTGGTCCATCTCCTGCAGCGATCCCATGCCCCACCGGGCCTGTGGCGCGCGGCCGCCGATCACCAACAGCGGGCTGTCGCCGGACTGCGCCTGCGCGAGGGCCGACGTCGAGTTGGTCACCCCCGGGCCGGCTGTCACCGCCGCGACGCCGCACTGCCGCGTCACCTTCGCCCAACCCTCGGCGGCGAAAGCGGCCGACTGCTCGTGGCGGACGTCGATGATCCGGATGCCGTGCTGCTCGGCGCCCATCAGGATCGGCCAGATGTGACCGCCGTTGAGCGTGAACAGGTGGCTTACCCCCGCACGCTTGAGCGCCAGCGCAATCAGCTCGCCGGCGTTCGCTGAGTCGGCCACCTCGCCGTCCTACTGCGCGATCGCGAAAGGCATGGCCGGCGTGTTGAACGCAGCCTGGGGAGGGCCATCGCGGCCGATCACGATCACTCCGCCCTGGGCGTTGAGCGCGCGCCCCAACATCGCGACCGCGCCCTCGGCCACCTTCTCGACATCGATCCCGTGCTCGAGCTCGACCACCATCAGGCGAGCCAGGCCCAGCCTGATGAAGGCCTCGCCCTTGCCGGTCCCGCACACCGCGCCGAACCGGTCGTCCGCGTAGAAGCCCGCGCCGGGTATCGGCGAGTCGCCAATCCGCCCGGGCAGCTTGCCCGTGACGCCGCCGGTCGATACGGCCACCGCCAGGTGGCCCTCGCCGTCGCGCGCCACCGCGCCGACGGTGTCTGCACCGTGAAGGAGCTCCTGGCGCTTGCGGTCCGTGATGAAGATCGAGGGGTCGCACATCTCGAGCCCGTTATCGCGGGCGAACCGTGAAGCGCCCTCCCCCGCCAGCAGAACGTGCCTGCCGTCGCGCATGACCGCCAGAGCGAGGTTGATCGGGTGCCGTACGTCACGCAGGCCCGCGGCGCCGCCGGCGGCAAGGTCGGCGCCCCGCATGACCCCGGCATCGAGCTCGACTACCCCGTCCCGGTTCAGGCATGCGCCGATCCCGGCGTTGAGCAGCGGCTCGTCCTCCATATGGCGCACGGCGGCGACCGCCGCGCGGAGGGCGCCGTCGCCGATCATGGACCAGCCGGTGTCCCGGGCGCGCTCGACAGCGGCCTGCCGCAGGGCGCGCTCCGATTCGGGGATGGGCCCGGCGCCTCCGTGAACGATCAGCGCCGCCTGCACCACGTCGGTGAGCGCTCTAGAGCGCTTGCGGCTGGGGCCAGTCGGTGCGCCGTTCGACAAAGCGGCGTTCTGCGACGCGCCTGTCGAACGGGTAGAGCACGCGACGACCGGCCGCTGCGCGAACCGGGTCGCGCCGCTCGGCGAACCGCCGCTCGACGCCGGACCGGCGTCCGTCGGCGCGCCTCTCGGGCCCGCGCGGCATCAGGTTTTCTTCCACCCTCTTCCTCCGCTCGAGATGCTATCGCACGCGGCGGTCGATCGCATCGAGCTTCTCGTCGAGTCGGCGCTCCGCCTGCCGTCGCTCCAGCTCGTCGCCGGGTCCCAGGTCGACGAAACGGGCGTACTGTGCCAGCCGCGGGTGGACCTCGCCGACCCGGCGGAACATCTCCTGGGCGACCCAGCGATAGTCGGGGTGGCCCTGCGGCGTCGTCCGGAGCTCGCACAGGTGATAGATCTCGCGCAGGTTGGCGCGGAAGTACCAGCGCACTCGAAAGGCCAGCGGTACGACGTACTGGGCGAGGGCCGGCCCAAGCTCGCGCTCCAGCCTCGCGTGCGCTGCGGCGGCGGCCTCGACCGCGGCTTCGAACGCGCCCTCCATCCCCAGCTCGTGAAGGCCCGCAGGGGTGTCGTAGCCCAGCCCTGAGCCGAGCAGCTGGCGCTCCTGGGTGAGCATGCGGTGGCGATGCAGATCCCGGTAGGCGGCGAAGTTGGCGACGATCTCGAAGGTATAGGTCGCGTGCTCGAGCGCCCGCGGGGCTCGCTGGCGGCGGTTGGACCTATCGGCGAGCAGCGCCTCCAGGACAGCCGCGGGGTCACCGCCCTGCTCCAGCAACCCGACGTCCGAATGCGGAAAGAGCGCGGCCGCCACGACCTTGCGCTCGGCGTCGGGCTCGGACTCGACCAGGCGCACGCTCGGACCGCCTTCCGCTCGCCGGGCCGTGCCCCGCTTGGCCAGGCCTTTCATCGCGCTGTTGATCCGCTCGATCCGTTCCGCCGCGGGCCGGCCGTAACGCTCGTCGAGCGCGCGCTTGACGAACGAGGGGATGACCAGGGCCAGCTCGCGGTGCAGCTCGCTCGCGAGGTTGCGGCACTCGGGCAGGTCGTGGGCGGCCATCTTGGTGATCAGGTACTCGAACGCTCGCCCGTTGCCGTAAAGCCCGAGGTTGGTCAGGGTGCCGGCCGGCAGCAGACCGCGCAGGAGGTCGAGCGCCTTGGCCCGGGTGGCCGACTTCCAGGCCCTGTCGGTCTCGCCGGTCTCGAGCGGGAAACGCTCCCTGATCGCCTGGGTCGCGGGCTCGATGAGTCCGCCGTACGCGGCGAAAAGCGCGTCGGCGGCGAGCTCGTATGCAGGATGGGCGAGCTCGGTTCCGCGGTAGTAGAGGTGGCGGCCGTCGGGACCAGGCCGGTCGAAGCGCACGTAGCGGGTCGACTTCTCCAGCGGCGACAGGCCGATGCGGCTGTCTTCAAGCGCCTTGGCGGCGAGGGTCGACGTGCGCTCCACTGCGACGTGAGCGCCGGCCAGCTCGGCCACCGAGTCGTCGCCGTAGCCGACGAGCACCCGCTCGTAGAACTCCTCGGCGCGGCGGACGGCGACCATGTCGTCCTCTCCGGTCGGAGCGCCGGCCAGATGCTCGAAGCCGGAGTCAGGCTCGTTGATGAACTCGTCGAGCAGCACGCGCCGCAGGCTCTTCTCTGTCCTCGAATAGCGCGAGAACAGGGCGCCTTTGACCACCTCGGGCAGGTTGCGGAGGGCGAAGACCGGTCGGTCCAGGTTGGTGAAGTAGCGCCTTAGAACAGCGGCTTCGGCGGCGGTGAACTCCTGCTCTGCCAAGGCCTCCTATCCTAGTCCCGACACAACATCTTGGGGCTTCGTTTCGATCGTCCCCACGATATGGACCAGGATGGGCTGAGTTGTCCCCGACTTCTCCCCAGCCCTGTTAAAAACCGCCTGCAAAACGACGATCCTGACGTTGCTCTAGCCTCGATTGAGCATGGATAAGATGAGCGAGATCGACTGGGCCGCGCGCTGGCGCACCGTGGTCGAGGACCGCGCCACGCTCGCCGGCACGCATGCAGACCCGGGCTATTGGGACCGTCGCGCCAAGAGCTTCGCACGCTCGACCCACACACGCAGCGACGAGTTCCTGGCCGTGCTGGAGCCGTTCCTCTCACCCCACAAGACCGTCATCGACGCCGGCGCCGGGACCGGCCGGCACGTGGTGCCGCTGGCGGCAAGGGTGGAGTGGGTGACCGCGGTCGAGCCGTCGGAGGGGATGCGCGCGATGATCGCGCCGCGCGACAACATGACGATCGTCGCGAGCACGTGGGAGGACGCCGAGGTCGCGCCGGCGGACCTCGTGATCTGCAGCCACGTCCTGTACGGCATCGCAGACCCGGCCCCCTTCATCGCCAAGCTCGACAGGTCTGCGCGCGAGCGCGTCTTCGTGATGTTGCGCGAGACCGACCTCCCCCACCCGGCGCGAATCATCCGCACCAGGTTGGCCGGGCATACCGGCCCGCGGCTGCCTCGCTTCAGCGAACTGTTCATGCTGCTGCTGCAGATGGGAATTGCGGCCGACGTCGCCTTCCTCAGCTATCCGATCACGACCCGCTACACCGACATGGAGGAGGCCCTCGCCGACTGCCGCGCGCTGTACGGCGAGGGATGGGACGAGGCGGCCGGAAGATCGATCCTCGAAGAGGTCCTGCGGCGCGAGCCGGATGGGCTGGTGTTCGACGGCGGAACTGCGCTGTCGGGAGTTGCGCATTGGCAACCCAGAACGGAGACCTGACCATTCGGCCG
>DATLUC010000006.1:0-33172 GCA_035533335.1 Candidatus Baltobacterales bacterium | reverse complement strand
CGCGAAGGGCGGCTGGTGAGGCTCGGCGGCATCGCCGACGTGAAAGCGATCAAGCGATACGAGATCACGATCGTTTTCGCGTCCCCCGTTCCGCCCGAGACCTTCGCCTCGGTCGAAGGGGTCGAGAAGGTGGAGGTGCTCAACGACGGGCATGCGGTGCGCCTCGCGATCCAGGGTTCGGCTGACGCGGTGGTCAAGACCGCGGCGCGCTTTCCCGTCGTCTCGCTGACGAGCTACGAGCCCAGCCTCGAAGACATCTTCCTGCGCTACTACCAGGCCGACGGCAAGGTGCCCGAGGAAGCGGCGAGTGTGGTTTAGGAGCGTCTTCGTCAAGACGCTGCGCGACTACCGGGTCGCGATCTTCGGCTGGGGCATCGGCATGGGGCTGGTCGTGG
This sequence comes from Candidatus Baltobacterales bacterium, assembly GCA_035533335.1. Taxonomy (GTDB): domain Bacteria; phylum Chloroflexota; class Dormibacteria; order Dormibacterales; family Dormibacteraceae; genus DATKSS01. The sequence continues at coordinate 32,777 of DATLUC010000006.1, read as the reverse complement.
TGTCGCCGATGGCGACCGTGTCCACGCTCATCACCACGGCGCAGCAGCGCGCCGAGCTCGTGAGCCTTGCGGCATCGTTCGCGTGGAACGCGGAGCTCGTCGCTCCGACCGTGGGCGGCTACGCGACCTTCAAGATCGGGACCTTCATCTTCCTGATCTGCGTCTGGCCGCTGCTGGCGGCGAGCCGCATGCTGCGAGGCGAGGAGGAGCGGGGGTCGATGGACGTGCTGCTGTCGCTGCCGCGCAGCCGGGTGAGGGTGGCAGTCGAGAAGGTGGCGGCGATGTGGGTCGCGCTCCTCGCCATGGGCGTTCTGATCGGTTTGCTGGCGTTTGCAGGCGGCGAGCAGTTCAAGGGCGATTTCAACCTCCTCGACGCCATGCTTTTCGGTCTCGACCTGGCGCTCGTCAGCGCAGTGTTCGGAGGCCTGGCGCTGTTGATCTCGCAGTTCACCCGGGAGCGCGGTACGGCCGCGGGTTTGACGGCGGCGCTGTTGTTGGTCTTCATCGCGCTGGACATGGTCCATCGGGTCATCCCCAACACGGTGTGGATCTCGCAGCTTTCGCCGATCTACTACTACAACCTGAGCAAGGCGCTGGTGCCGAGCTACGGCGCCAGCGCCGGCGGCATGCTGGTGCTGGCCGTCCTGTCGGCGGGCCTTGCGGCCGTGGCCGTATGGCTCTTTGCGCGACGCGACGTCGGCGACACCGTGGCTCTTCCTTCCTGGCTTCGCCTGCCGCAGCGGGGCCGCCGGGCCAACGTCATGCCGGCTGGCGGCTGGTCCCTGGGCTCCATCTACGCGCGCGGCCTGGGCATGGTGGCCATGCCGACTCTGTGGTGGACGCTAGGCATCGCCGGAGGGGCGGCCTGGTTTGTCGTGGTGATCAAGCAGAGCGAGGCGAAGCTGCAAGGGCTCGCTACGGGCTCGAGCTTCTTCAGGACGCTGCTCGACCAATTCGGCAGCTCGAACGCCGGCTTCAACGCCAGCCTCCTCAGCGCGGCCTTCCTCATCCTCCCGGTTCTCCTGATGGCGTTCGCTGTGACCCAGGTCAGCCGATGGTCCTCGGATGAGGTCGAGGGCCGTCTCGACATCGTGCTCTCGACACCGCAATCGCGACTCTTCGTTCTGCTCGGCCGCTTCGCAGCGCTCACCACGGCGACGATCGTCATCGGCGTGGCAACCCTTGCGGCCACGGCCCTGGCCTCCTCGGCGGCCGGCCTGAGGCTCGACACCGGCAATCTGGCCGCCGCGACTCTGGGCATGATCCCGATGGGGCTGCTGGTCGCCGCCGTCGGCTACCTGGCGGCCGGCTGGCTCCGGACCGCTGCCGACACGGGACTCCTGAGCTTTCTGCTCGCGGCCTGGTTCTTCATCAGCTTCATCGGCCCCGATCTGAAGCTGCCCGACGGCACGCTGCGGCTCTCGCCTTTCTACTACTACGGCACGCCGCTGGTCCACGGCCTCCAGTTGGCGGACATGGTGCTGCTCGTGGCGGTCGGCGTTTTGGCGCTGGCCCTCGGTTCCGCGCGCTTCGTGCGCAAGGACATCGCCGTATAGCCCCGTGGCCGGCTGTGAAAACACGGTCGGTGCGGGGAGGGGTTTGCTTTAGAGCCCTGCCTGCAGCTTGGCCTTCTTGCCCATCTTCCGCATCTTCTCCACCTGCTTTCGGACGTCCTTGCGGCGCTTTCCGCCGCGGTCCGGGTCCAGGAGGTAGGTTGCGATAGCGGCCAGGCCCATCCACATCAGAAGTCGTGTGAATCGGAATCTGAACATCTCAATGGGGAAACGGTCAGCGGTGCTCGCAGTACCCGACCGTCAGCTCGGTTTTCGCTCTACCGCTACCACGAGGCGCCACGCATTGCGCAGGGCGACGGCGAACAGGCTCATGAAGGCGCCGGCCACGACCACGTATGCGGTCGTGTCTCCGAGAAGGAGCTCGATCGCCCCCACCAGCAGGTAGATGTAGGCCAGGACCGGAACGATGAGGAGCCAGAAGCTCTGCGCGACCCGGTGAAAGCCGCCCTTCTCCGTGATCCGGAAGACCGGCCACCATGTCTTGAAGACGCGCCACAGGGCGATGACTACGACCAGCACGATGATCTCGCCGTGCAGTTGCAGGCTGAGGCCAGGCATCAGCGCCACGAGCGAAAGCCCGAACACGATCGAAAGGATCGAAAGCGTCGACTGAGCGAGCGCTGCCCAGCGGTTGGCCTGGTCGGCGAACACGCCGACGTGAAGCTGCGTGGCCACAAAGATCAAGCCGAGCAGCGTGGCCGCGCTGCCCCCCGAGGTGGCGAAAAAGAGGTTCCAGTCTCCCAACTTTCAAGCGGGATTATCAGGCCGAAGGCGCGTCGGCGCAGGGCTCTCCTGGAGATGATGGAAGGTCGGAGAACCCATCCGCGGTATAAGTCTGGTGATGACACGCCGCGGCCTGCTCCTGTTCGCGGTGATGTGCGTAATCTGGGGCATCCCGTACCTCCTGATTCGAGTCGCCGTGGGCGAGCTGTCGCCCGCCACGCTCGTCTTCCTGCGCACCGGAGTCGGCGCGCTGATCCTCATGCCGGTCGTGATCGCGCGCGGAGGACTGCGCGGCATCGGCGCCAGGTGGGTCCCGCTGGTCGCGTTCGCGGCAGCCGAGGTCGGGATCCCGTGGCTGATGCTGGCGACCGCCGAGCAGAAGCTCTCGAGCTCGCTGGCCGGCCTCCTCATCTCGGCCGTGCCGCTGGTGGCGACGTTGATCGCCCCTCTTTTCGGCAATCGCGACTGGATCGGCCCGACCGGGGTCGTGGGCTTGCTGGTCGGGATGGCCGGCGTGGCCGCGATCGTCGGGTTCGACCTCCGCGCATCCGCCCCGCTCGCCCTGGTGGAGATCGGAATCGTCGTGATCGGGTACGCCGTCGGGCCGGCGATCCTGTCCCGCTACCTCACTGGCATGCCGTCTGTGAGCGTGATCGGCATATCGCTCACCCTGTGCGCGCTCGCCTACGCTCCTGCGGCGATCGTTCAGTGGCCGCACGCCGTGCCCAGCGTGTCGGTGCTGGCGTCGGTGGCGACCCTGGCCGTGGTGTGCACGGCCGTGGCTTTCCTGCTCTTCTTCGCGCTCATCGCGGAGGTCGGGCCGGTACGTTCGACCGTGATCACTTACATCAACCCTGCAGTCGCTGCGGTGCTGGGCGTCACCGTGCTGCGCGAGAGCTTCACCTTCGGCATGGCGCTCGGGTTCGTGCTCGTGATCGCGGGTTCGGTGCTCGCGACGCGTCGCCGCTCCACGCCCGCCCCTGCGCCCGAACGCACGGCCGAGCCGACCTCCATTTAAGACTCCGACCGCCTGGGCCGATCGCCCCTTGGCCGGCCGGGCATGTGAACAGACACTTTGCGTCGGAGGTGTGCTGCATGCGTGCGTTGGTCGTTTACGACTCCACCTACGGCAATACGGAGAATGTCGCCCGTGCGGTCGCCGACGGCCTTGGCGGGCATCACTGTGTGCGACTGCTACGAGTTGGTTTCGCCCAGGCATCCGACCTGTCCACGATCGACCTGCTGGTCCTTGGAGGGCCGACCCAGCGGCGCCACGCCGGAGACCGGCTGCAGGCGTTCCTCGATCGCCTCCCGCGCTGCTCCCTGACCGGGCTTTCGGCGGCCGCGTTCGACACCCGTTACCGGGTCTCGATGTTCCTGGCGGGATCTGCGGCGGTGGACGCCGTCCGCGTCATGCGGCGGGCGGGGCACGCCTGGTCGACGAGCCACAGAGCTTCTTCATCCTGCCCGACGAGGCGCTGCGTGGGCACACGCGCCGGCACGAGCTGGAGAGGCTGGCGCTGGGCGAGGTCGAGAGGGCGCGGCGGTGGGCCGCCGGGCTTGGCGATGTGCTGGCGGCGAAACCGGTGGGCCTGGTGATTGGCGTCGCGGACCGACACATTTAGAGCAAGACGCGCGGGGCTGCCTGGCTGCGTCACCCGTTCTGCGCCGGGTGGCACGAGTCTCCCGCTTCAAGCGGATTCGGCGCCGTCAGTGGCTGGGAGTCGCGGTTCCTTGTTGGCGTCGGCGGAGATAGACGATTGCCGCGAGAGCGATCAGAAGCAACAAGATGAGTGCCCATCCGACCAGCCCAATGGCGTCCCACCAATTGGGAGCACTACTGGTCACATGTGCATTGGCTCGGACTGCACGCGACGGCGGGCCTGTCAAATCCAGGGGCGCGGGCGCGAGGTCGGGAGCCATCGATCGGCCCTCGCTCGCGTCGGATATACCGTTGGCGCCATTTGCGGCGGTGTTGGTGGCTCCGCTCGAAACCGGTTTGGGGGAGGGTACAGGCGACGGATGGGCCGTTGGCGGCGGGGGCGGCACGGGCGACGGCGACGGTGGCGGAGGTTGCTGCACGCAACCGTTCTTGATCAAGCCGTAGTGATTCCCCGGGTTGTTCAGATTGGCGTGGCCGCACGCGGGGGCGAGCGTTGACGCAAGCACCGCAGGGGTGCCCAAGGCGACCGTGAGAATGGCGACGCTCGAACATGCCAACAGGCGACCGCGAATGTTTACGAACACTCCTCTCACGCGCCAATCCGCAATGGTGCTCAACAGAATAACCGCAGGGTCCACCTGATCAGCAAGTGGGATCCTGGGCTCGAAGGCAGCGATGCACGGGGCAAAATGCATGCCCGGCATTTGCGGTGGATGTGCACAAATCTTGGCGCCGGAAGTGCACTGTCCTGAGACAGGGCAAGAAAGTGGACCCGAGGGGATTCGAACCCCTGACCTCTTGAGTGCGATTCAAGCGCGCTCCCAGCTGCGCCACGGGCCCATCGCAGGTTGGAGTTGACCGAAGGGCCAGTATAGCCGGGCCCCGAACGGCGCCTTGGGCGGGAACAACCCGCGCACCGCAGGCTGTTCATATACTCGCCAGATGTCGTTTCTCTCCAGGGGCAAGAAGCTGCCGGAAGGCGTGGACGCATCTCGAATTCCGCCCGGCCAGACGCTGACCGCGCCCGACCGCTGGCCGCTGCTGCACTTCGGCCCGGTGCCGAAGACCGACATCGCCAGGTGGGATTTCAAGGTTTTCGGGGCGGTGGAGAACGAGTTGATGCTCGATTACGGCGAGGTTCGCGCGCTGCCTTCGAAAGACGTGGTCGCCGACATCCACTGCGTCACCGGCTGGAGCCGCCTGGGCGATCGGTGGACCGGTGTGCCGATACGCGAGATCCTCGAGCGGGTGAAGCCCCGTCCTGAGGCCAAATACGTGATGGCGCATTGCGAGTACGGGTACACGACCTCGGTTCCGCTGAGCGTGCTGGACGCGCAGGACAACCTCCTCTGCTACGCATGGAACGAGGAGGACCTGACGCCGGACCACGGTTGGCCCTTGCGCCTTTTCGTGCCCTCAAAGTACTTGTGGAAGTCGGCCAAGTGGTTGCGGGGGCTAGAGTTCATGGAGCGCAACCGGCTTGGATTCTGGGAGCAGCGTGGGTATCACGACGAAGCCGACCCATGGAAGGAGACACGGTACTGGTAGCGGGCCGCTAGAGGCTCCGCCGGTCGTCACCTTCACGACCGATTTCGGTTCCGGCTCGCCCCTGGTCGCGGCCATGAAGGGAGTGGTTCTCGCAGGGTGCCCCAACGCGGTCCTCGTCGACGTCAGCCACGAGGTCCCACGCTTCGACGTCTCGGCGGGCGCGTTCATGGTGTTCGCGGGAACCCGCCATTTCGCAGGTGGGTCGGTTCACCTCGCGGTGGTCGACCCGGGGGTGGGGACCACCAGGCGGCGGCTCGTCGTGCGGGCGGGCGGCAGGTACTACATCGGGCCCGACAACGGGCTTTTTGCGATCGTGATCGAAGAGGTCGGGATCCAGGCCGTCGTCGAGCTGGCGCCGAGGCCGCACGGCGCGCCGACGTTCGAAGGACGTGATGTGTTCGCGCCGGCCGCGGCCGCGCTCGCGTCGGGGGTCCCGATGGACTCGCTGGGGCCGCCGGCGGACCCGCCCGTCGGACTCCCGGACCTGGGGCCACGCGTGTTGTGGACCGACGGTTTCGGCAACCTGGTGACGAACATCAAGGCCCCACCACGAAGGATGCGGGTTCACAACCACGACATCACGGCCATCGCCACGACGTATTCGGAAGGACGGCCGAACGAGCCTTTCGTCTACGTCGGGAGCATGGGCTACCTGGAGGTCGCCGTGCGCGAGGCGCGCGCGGACAAGCTGCTCGGAGCAAGACCGGGCATGAAGGTCGAGCTGCTCTGATCCGCCCTTAGCACCCTGGGTTGGCGCCTGCGCCGGGCGCCGGTAGCTTGACGTGCGCTGTGGTTCGAGTGGCCTGCATTTGGGCGTTGCTCCTCTCCTTCGGCCTGGTGGGCTGCTCGAACCCTGCGCAGGCCGCGGCGGCGGCGCCGCCCGTCGTCACTCAGGGAGTCGCGCACGCCGTGTCCGAGCCGGTGCGGCTGTGGCAGGACTCCGGCATCTTCGCTCTCGTTGGAGGGTTGATCGGCTCGGCGCGCCGGCGGGTGCTGGTCGAGATGTACGAGCTCGGCCGGGCGGACCTGGTGCGCGCCCTGGGCGCGGCCGTGGCGAGAGGGGTGAGGGTTCGGGTGATCACCGACCCGACCGTGACCGCCAGCCGGCGATCGGCGGCGCACCTGGATTCGCTCGGGGTCGCCGAGCGGGTCTATCCGGTCGATGACGGGCTCCATCAGATCGACCACGTGAAGCTCTTGATCGCGGATGACGAGGCCGTGGTCGGAGGCATGAACTGGGGCGCGCACAGCGACTGCAACCACGACTACGTGCTCGAGACCGGGGTGAGGGCCGAGATCGGCCGACTGGTGAGCATCTTCGAGCAGGATTGGAGCCTGGCCGGTGGGCGGCCGTCGCCGCTGTCGGGTTCGCCGGGAGAGATCGGTCAGACCGCGCCCGGGGAGGAGACCCGTTCGATGCTGGAGGCAGCGCTCCTGCACGCCAGGCTGCGGGCGCTGGTCGAGATCTACACGCTCACCGACCCGGTGGTGATCGATGATCTCGTGCTCGCGCACCGCCGGGGCGTTGGCGTGCGAGTCGTGCTCGACCCGAACCAGGCATGCAACCTCGATGCTTACGCGGTGGTGGTCGCCGGCGGGGTCCAGGCCCGCTGGTACCCCGTTCCCAGGGGCGCCCTGCTCCACGCCAAGATCGGCCTGTTCGACGGTGAGCTGGTCCTGGGTTCGGCCAACTGGACGCGCAGCGGTCTCGACGTGAACCACGAGCTGGACATCGAGACGAGCGACCCCGGAGCGGTGTCTGAATACGCGGCCAGGTTCGAGGCGGATTGGACCAGGTCGAGCGCGGCGCCGGCGGTTTGAGCCGCCGGGCGAAAGCTCAGCTCTGGAGAGGTGGCCCCGATGATCCCGGCGGCGGAGGCCCTGAGGCGCCGGTCGACGGGGGGAGCGAGCCCGAGCCCGGCGTGTTGCCGAAGTTGACCTGCGGGACGGCGCGGTCGGCGTCGTCGGCCTGGAAGAAGCCGAACGGCTTGAACCCGAGCATCCCCGCGATCAAAGAGGTGGGGACGGTCTGCAGCTTGATGTTGTAGTCGCGCACGTTGCCGTTGTAGAAGCGGCGAGAGAACTCGATCTTGTCCTCGGTCGCTGTCAGGGTTTCCTGGAGGTTGGTGAAGGCGGAGATGGCCTTCAGGTCGGGATAGTTCTCCGACACCGCGAACAGGCTGCGGAGGCTCTGGCTGAGGACGTTCTCGGCCTGGCCGATCTTGGCCGGATCGCCGGTCGCGCCCGCGGCGACTGCACCTGCCCTCGCGTTGGTGACCGCTTCGAGGGTGCCGCGCTCGTGTCCCATGTAGCCCTGGACCGTGTTGACCAGGTTGGGGATGAGATCGTGGCGCCGCTTGAGCTCGACGTCGATCTCAGACCACGCTTCCTGGGTCCTGTTGCGGGCCGAGATCAGCCCGTTGTAGGTGAAGACGAGCCAAAGGACGACGAGGACGACGACAACTACGACCACCCAGATCACGGCGGCCCTATCCTACGCGCCCGAGGGCGTGAACGCGACTCGGCCTAGGCGTGAGCGCGACGCGCCCATCGCGTCTTTTTCAGCATCTTCTTGTGCTTGTGCTTGCGCATCTTCTTGCGCCGCTTCTTGATTACCGAGCCCAATCCAACTCCTATCAAGGGGTCCCCGCGAACTCACGGCTTGCCGGCGAGTTCGTGGGGCGTAGACATACGAAATTTCCCGAAGGGGATTCAGGCGGCGAATCATACCGTAAGCCGGTCGCCTCGCGTCCGAGCTTAAACTCGGCACGCATGTACTTCACCGACGCCCACGAAGAGCTGCGATTGCACATCCGACGGTTCCTGGAGAAAGAGGTGCAGCCGCACCTGGACGAATGGGAGGAGGAGACCTTCCCCGACTCCATCTTCGAGCGCTTCGGCGAGCTGGGTTTCCTGGGGCTTCGCTACCCGCCGGAGTACGGCGGCCAGGGCGGGGACTACTTTTCGGCCGTTGTCCTGTCGGAGGAGATGGCGAAGCTCGCCTGCGGCGGGCTGGGCATGGCGGTCGCGGTTCAGGCGGAGATGGCGACGCCGCCGGTGTTCCGTTTCGGCACCGAGGAGCAGAAGCGAAAGTGGCTGGTGCCCGCGATTCGGGGCGAGCAGATCGCCGCGCTCGCCATCACCGAGCCGGACGCGGGCTCGGACGTCGCGGGGATCACTACGGTGGCGCGCCGCTATGGGGACGAGTTCATCGTCAACGGCCGGAAGATCTTCATCACCAATGGAGCGAGATGCCACTGGGTCCTCGTCGTGACCAAGGGCGACCGCGAGCGGGGGCACAAGGGCTACAACCTTCTCCTGGTCGAGAAGGGGACCCCCGGCTTCACGGTGACTCGCACCCTGCAGAAGCTGGGCATGCATTCCTCGGACACGGCGGAGCTCCTGTTCGAGGACTGCCATGTGCCCGTGGCGAACCTAATCGGCGACGAGGGCGACGGTTTCAAGAACCTGATGTGGGAGCTGCAGGGGGAGCGGATGATCGCTGCGGCCGGCGCGATCGCCGGCGCCCAGCGGGTGTTCGAGTACGCGATGGAGTACGCGCGCAACCGCACGGCCTTCGGTCAGCCCATCGTGCAGTTCCAGGTGATCAAGCACAAGCTCGTCGACATGGGCACCAAGATCGCGGCGGTGCAGTCATTCGTGTATCAGACCGCCCAGCAATGGGATAAGGGCGAGTACCCGGTGCGCGAGATCTCGCAGGCCAAGCTGCTGGCGACGCAGGTCGCGTGCGAGGTGGCGGATGAGGCGATCCAGATCCTCGGCGGCCATGGCTACATGCGCGAGTTCCCAGTGGAGCGCGCATGGCGCGACGCCCGCCTCGCGCGCATCGGCGCCGGCACCGACGAGATCATGAAGGAGATCATCGCCAAGACCTACAGCCTGTGAAGGCGGCGTGATCCAGCCCACGCTGTACATGGGCTGCGTGCCTGCGATTGCAGCGGGAGTCGATGGCCGCATCCTCGCCGTGGGGGCGGGCGCCCGAGCCGCGGCGGGTCGGCGCGCCGCCGTCGTCCGGTTGAACGGCAACGCCATGCCCGGCCTGATCGACTCGCACCTCCACCTCGAATGGCTGGCCAACCGCAAGCTCAGCCTCGACCTGGGCGGCGCGACCAGCGGGGCCGAGGCACTGCGGCTGGTGTCGCAGCGGGCCAAGACCCTTCCGAAGGACGGCTGGGTGTCGGGCGGAGGCTGGTACAACGACTCGTGGCCCGACCCGGCGTTTCCCAACCGCGCCCAGCTCGACAAGGCGGCCGGCGGCCGGCCCGTTTACCTGCGCCGCAAGGACGGGCACTCGGCCTGGGTGTCGAGCGAAGCGCTGCGCCGGGCGGGGATCGATCGCGCAACCGCCGACCCGGCCGGCGGCTCGATCGACCGGGACGAGGTAGGGGAGGCGGCCGGCATCCTGCGGGAGACGGCTATGGCGCTGGTCGGTGACATCGTGCCAAGGCCTTCTGACGGGGACCTGGACGGCGCCATGGCGCGGGTGCTGCTTGACCTCGCCCGTCTCGGGCTCACATCCGTGCACTCAATGGACAGAGCTGCGGGCTTCGCGTCGCTCCAGCGCCTGAATGCAGACGGACGCCTGGCGGTGCGCGTGGTTTACAACCTCCCGCTGGCCGACCTGCCGCACGCGGAGCGGATGGGTGCGCGGTCGGGATGGGGCGATCCGTGGCTACGCATCTGGGGCGTGAAGGCTTTTCTCGATGGGTCGCTCGGCAGCCGCACCGCCGAGATGCTCGACGGGACCGGTACACCTCGCCTGCTTCAGCCCGAGCTGATCGACATGGTCGAACGCTGCGCCCGCGCCGAGCTCAACGTGTGCCTGCACGCGATTGGCGACGGCGCGGTGCGCCGGGCGCTCGACGCGCTGGCCCCGCACCGCGACGCGTGGCGGATGTGGCGGCCGCGCATCGAGCACGCCCAGTGTGTGAGCCCGAAGGACATGCCACGCTTCGCGCGCATCGGTGTCATCGCGTCGATGCAGCCCATCCACGCGGTGGCCGACCGCGAGCTTGCGGACGCGATGTGGCCGGCCGTCACCGGTCATTCCTATGCATGGCGCGCGCTCGAGCGCGCGGGCGCGCGGCTCGCGTTCGGCTCCGACGCCCCCGTCGAGAGCGCCGACCCGCTAGCGGGCATCGAAGCGGCGACGACCTGGCGTCGAAGCGCCGGCTGGTATCCGGAGCTCTCGATGACACGCTCCGCCGCGCTCCGCGCCTACACGTCCGGCGCCGCTTATGCGGCGGGCATGGAGAAGGACCTGGGCGCCCTGCGGCCCGGGATGCTGTGCGATATGACCGTGGTCGAGAACGGACGCGTCACGGCGACCGTCGTCGGCGGCAGGGTCAGATGGCGGCGAAAGCCTGCTTGAGCTTGGCGGCGGTGTCGAGCAAGGCCTCGTTCACGACCTTGACGTCGTCGATCACCGCCATGAAGTTGGTGTCGCCGTTCCATCTCGGCACGACATGAAGATGGATGTGGTCCGGGATGCCGGCGCCCGCCGCGCGGCCGATATTGACCCCGATGTTGAAGCCCTCGGGATTCATCGCAGCCCGCAGGACCGCGACCGTGCGCCGGACCGCGCGCATGACGCTTGCGGTCTGGGCGTCGTCGAGGTCCTCGATGCTTCCTCGATGTGCCTGGGGCGCGACCATCGCGTGCCCGGGGTTGTACGGGAACTTGTTGAGCATCACCAGGGCGCCCTCGGGGCGCCAGACTGCGAGGGCGGCGTCCTCGTCGTCGGGGTCCTCGAGCACGCGGCAGAAGAGGCAGCCGGGCCGCTGTTCGCCGCCGACGTACTGCATGCGCCACGGCGCCCAGAGTCGCTCCATTGATCTACGTCCTGTTCCTTCTCATCGTCACGGCCGTCTGGGGCTGGACCTTCGTGCTGGTCAAGGATGCAGTCTCTCACTACCCGACCCTGACGTTCCTGGAGCTGCGCTTCGCGCTGGCCTTCCTGGTGATGGTCGTGCTGGTGCGGCGCCTCCCTTCCCGGCGCGAGCTGCGGGTCGGCATCCTGGCCGGCCTGGTGCTGGCGGGAGGCTACCTGACGCAGACCGTGGGCCTCACCATGACCAGCCCTGGCAACTCGGGACTGATCACGGGCCTTTTCGTGGTCTTCACGCCGCTCATCGACCGTGTGTTCGGAGTACCCGTGCGCCGGTGGACGCTGATCGCCGTGCTGGTCGCGCTGGGCGGCACGGTCATGCTGGTGGGCGGTCCGGGCGGCTTCGGGCTGGGTGACCTGTTGACCGTCGCCTGCGCTTTTCTCTTCGCGCTGCACATCGTCCTGTTGAGCCGGTGGTCACCGGGCCTGCGGTCGGCCCCGCTGGCCATGGTCCAGATGGGAACGGGCGCGGTCGTGTTCACCGCGAGCGGGTCGAACACGCTGTCCTTCCCGAGCGCCGGCCTGTGGTTCGCGATCGTGGTCACCGGCCTCTTCGCGTCCGCGCTCGCTTTCTACATCCAGACCTGGGCGCAGCAGCACCTCAGCGCGAGCCGGACGGCGCTGATCATGACCACCGAGCCGGCCTGGGCGCTGGCCGCGGCTGTGGTCCTGGCAGGACAGAGATTGGGCTGGCTGCAGGCGGCGGGAGCGGCCCTCGTCCTGGCCGCGATCGTGGGTCATGAACTCGCATCCCTAAAATTTGAACCGCATGGAGAGCCGGCCCCGCCGTAGCGTCTACGTACCCCAGGACATCGAGCCCAAGTGGCAGAAGGTGTGGGCCGAGCGCGGCGTGATGAAGGCGAGGGACGACTCCCCCAAGCCGAAGTACTACGACCTCGTCATGTACCCGTACCCGTCGGGCGACCTGACGGTCGGTCATGCGCGCAACTACGTGATGGGCGACGTGCTCGCGCGGATGAAGCGCATGCAGGGATTCGAGGTGCTCCATCCGTTCGGGTGGGATGCGTTCGGGCTGCCTGCCGAGAACGCTGCGATGAAGCGCGGAAACCTGCACCCGGAGAGCTGGACCCTGGGCAACATCGCCAAGGGCACGCGTGAGCTGAAGATGATGGGCATCCTCTACGACTGGGACCGGGAGGTCACCAGTTGCCTGCCCGACTACTACCGCTGGACCCAGTGGCTCTTCCTGCTCATGCTGGAACGCGGGCTTGCGTACCGGGCGATGGCGCCGGTCAACTGGTGCCCGGTCGACAAGACGGTGCTCGCCAACGAGCAGGTGATCAACGGACGGTGCTGGCGCCACCCTGATGTCGAGGTGGAGAAGCGCGACCTCGAGCAGTGGTTCTTGAAGATCACCGACTACGCGGACCGGCTCCTCGACGACCTGGCGCTGCTGGACCAGTGGCCGCACAAGGTCCGCGTCATGCAGACGAACTGGATCGGCCGCAGCAAGGGCGCGGAGGTGGATTTCGAGGTCGAGGGGTTGGGCGGCGAATCGATGCGCATCTACACCACGCGTCCGGACACGTTGTTCGGCGCGACGTTCATGGTGCTCGCGCCGGAGCACCCGCTGGTCGAGCGCATCACCACCGAGAAGCATCGGCAGCGCGTCCGCGAGTACGTCGAGAAGGCGCGCAAGGAGACCGAGATCGAGCGGTTGTCGACCGAGCGAGTGAAGTCGGGCGTCGCGACGGGCGCGTTCGCGATCAACCCGGTCAACGGCGAGCGCATCCCGATCTGGGTCGCCGACTACGTCTTGATGACCTACGGCACCGGCGCGATCATGGCCGTGCCGGCTCACGACGAGCGCGACTTCGAGTTCGCGACGACGCACCACCTGGCGATTCGCGAGGTGATCGCGCCGCCCGGAGGCGAGCAGGGCGAGCTCCGCGAGGCCTACACCGGCCCGGGCTTGATGGTCAACAGCGGCGACTTCGAGGGGCTGGACGCCGCCACGGGGATCGAGAAGGTGACGGCGTGGCTGGAGGCAAGAGGCAAGGGCAAACCGGCTGTCAAGTACCGGCTGCGGGACTGGCTGATCTCGCGCCAGCGGTACTGGGGCGCTCCCATCCCCGTCGTGTACTGCCCCGTCGACGGCATCGTTCCGGTGCCCGCAGATCAGCTCCCGGTCCTGCTGCCCAAGGAGTACCGGCCGCTGCCGGACGTTCCTGAGTTCTGGCACGCGACGTGTCCGAGATGCGGCGGCCAAGCGCGACGCGAGACGGACACGATGGACACCTTCATCGATTCGTCCTGGTACTTCCTTCGGTACGCGAGCCCGCACGACCAGACGCAGGCGTTCGACACGGAGCTTGCCAACCACTGGATGCCGGTCGACCAGTACACGGGCGGCGTCGAGCACGCGATCCTGCATCTCCTCTACTCACGCTTCTTCACCAAGGTGCTCCACGACGCCGGATTGCTGAACGTGTCGGAGCCTTTCAAGCGGCTGTTCAACCAGGGGATGGTCAAACGTTTCGGCCAGGTGATGTCGAAGTCGCTGGGCAACGGGGTGTCGCCGGAAGAGCTGGTCGCGGCACAGGGCGCGGACGCTGGGCGGATCTACGAGATGTTCATCGGCCCGCCGGAGGAAGACGTCGAGTGGTCGGACGCCGGGCTGAACGGTGTCGTACGGTTCCTGCAGCGTGTCTGGCGATTGGTCCTGGAGCCGGAATCGATCGCCGAGGATGGCTCCGGGCGCGATGGCGGCGCGGATGTCGCTGCCCTGCGGCGGAAGGTCGCGCAGACGGTGGGGCGCGTCACCGAGCAGAACGAGGAGCTGCGTTTCAACACGGCGGTGGCGGCGTTAATGGAGCTGGCCAACTCCATGCAGGACTACCTGCAGGGGGGCGGCTCCCGCGACCGCGAATGGGATTCGGCGGTGCGGACGCTGGTCAGGCTGCTGAACCCGATGGCGCCGCACATCTGCGAGGAGATGTGGGAGAGGTTGGGCGAGAGCGGGATGCTGGCGGATGCGTCGTGGCCGGAGTTCGACGCCGCGGCCGCGGCGGAGCTGAAGCTGGTCCTGGTGGTCCAGGTCGCCGGCAAGCTGCGCGAGCGGCTCAGCGTCGTCGCCGGGCTCTCCGAAGCCGATGCGCTGACGGCGGCGATGGCCAGCGAGAAGGTCCGCGTGGCGCTGAGTGGGCGCGATCCGTCGAAGGTGATCTACGTCCAGGACCGGCTGATCAACCTTGTTCCTTAGGCTCGCGGCCGCCTTCCACCCCGTCACCCCGCACTCGCCACCCCGCCTTTGCGCCCTCGTGCGTTAACCACCAGGCTTGACCTTCGCCGGGTCCCTCAATACCGTCCCGTGACACCCCATTGGGTGGGCGGGGGGTGGTCGGTGGAGTGGTCCTTAACTCATTGTTGCGGCACCGGGACGCGGATTCCGGTGTCGAGGACGTAGTCCGCGACGACGTATGAGCCGGCGGCGACGGTCACGACGGGGGGCCCGCTAACGATCCGCATGTAGGTCTTGAAGCTTGCCTTCCAGGTCCCGGCAGGCAGGTCGATCGAGTACGAGCCACGAGAGTCTGTCACGGCCGCTGCGCTGGTCCGGCCGTCCGAGAAATCCACCTCGACTCCGGCCACGACACGTCCGACGCAATTGTCCCCGGCGGCCTGCACGGGAGCGCAAGGCACCGCGGTGACAAGACCCGTGACCGTGCCCGTTGCGGTAGGCGACGTGGCGCCGGGAAATTGGTAGGCGCCGCAACCGGCCGTCACCAGCACCAGCGCCGCCAGAAGGAAGCTTCTCATCTCAAGATCCAACGCTGAAGGTCGGCTCTAGGTCACGCAGCCCGACGAGGCGCATCCTGCGAGGTAGTGTGTTCAGGCTCGATCCGGGATGGCCAAGCGGTAAGGCAGAGGACTTTGGATCCTCGACCGAAGGTTCGAATCCTTCTCCCGGAACCACTCCATCCTTAAACCGGCTGGGCGTGTTGCTGCTCATCGGAGGGCGCAGCCTTCTCTCCCCGGATCTCGAACGCGTCGCCATCACGGCCACCACGCAACTGGTCGTCTCGCGCGGATCAGAACGCTTGCGGCCGGCTTTTCCGCCGAACGTCCTGCGGACCGACCAGGAGGGAACGATCACGCTCGCCATGTGGTCCATGAGCAGAATCACCGATCAGGGGTACGATCGCGACCATGCCCCGCGCGACGAACCGGCCCGCGGCGATGGCCGTGCTCCTCCACGGCGACGAGCGCTTCCTCGTCGATGAACAGGCGCGCGCCATCCTCCAGAAGTGGAGCGCCGAGCTCGTCTCCGACTTCGGGTTGGAGACGCTCGAAGGCGCTGGCCTCAGCGTGGCGCGTCTCCAGGACGCAGTCCTGCAAGCGCCCTTTCTCGATCCGTATCGCGTCGTCTTCGCGCGCATGCTTCCCGCCATGCGAGCCGAGGGCATGGCCGCGGCGCTCTCAGAGATTCCGCCCACCACCCGTGTCGTGGTGACCGTGGCGGGCCGTCTCGGCGCAACCAACAAGCTTGCGAAGGCGATCAGCTCCGCGGGCGGAACGGTCGAGGAGATGGCGCACCTGAAAGGGCGAGCGCTCAGCGACTGGACGGCCCGCCGCGCTGTTGAAAATCACCAGCTGACTCCCGCTGTGGCTGCGCAGGTCGTCCGCGTCACCCCGCCCGACCTCGGCGTGATCGATTCAGAGCTGACCAAGCTCGCCGCGTACAGGGCTTCGGGTGCAAAGCTCACCCCAGAGGTCATCGCCGACCTGCTGGCGGGTGGCCGAGAGGACGAGATCTTCAAGCTGACCGATAACCTGCTTCCCCGCCCAACCGCGCAGGCGCTGACGATAGCGCGCAGCCTGACGGGCGCCGGGATGCAGCCGACGTCCATCGCATATCGCATGGCGCGCCACTTAGCGTTGGTGCTCGACGTACGCGCGAAGCAGGAGCGCGGCGAGTCGCTGCAGCGCGTCCAGGCCGAGATGACCGAGCACCGCTTCGTGGTGCAGAAGGCTTACGACGCGGCGCAGCAGGCTGACCCCGACCGCCTCGAGGAGGCGCTGAAGAAGATCCGCGACTACGAGTGGGAGGTCAAGTCAGGCCAGATCGATGCCGAGCTCGGGCTGGAGGTGCTCCTGACCCGGCTGTAGAAAGAAGTCCGGCTTACTTCTTCTTTGCAGCCGTCTTGGCCGGAGCAGCCGTCTTGACCGAGGCCGAAGCCTTGGCCGGAGCAGCCGTCTTGACCGAGGCCGCAGCCCTGACCGAAGCCTTCGGAGCGGCCTTGGCCGGAGCCGGAGCCGCGCCCTTCTTGCCCTTGGCGGCGGCGGGAGCCGGAACCGCGGTGGCGATCTTCGCCATCTGCCGGGCCAGCCGTCCCTTGCGCCGCGCCGCGTTGTTGCGGTGAAGTACGCCCTTCGACGCCGCGCGGTCGAGCGAGCGCACCGCATCGAGCGTGATCGCGAGGCGATCCGAGCCGTCGCCGCCCGTTTCCGTCATCGAGCGCCTGGCCTTGACGACCATCGTCTTGACCTCTGAGCGCACGGCCCGGTTTCGCGCTGCCCGCTTGACGCCGGAGCGTGCCTGCTTCTTGGCGGAGGCGGTTCGCTTAGCCACGAGTCATCACCGGTTTGGAGAACAAAGTCACGAAGCTAGGATTATAGAGGCCAGTGGAGTTCGAGCTCGGCGGGAAGCGCCCCAGCGTCCATCCCGACGCGTACATCGCGCCGACCGCGGTCCTCATCGGGGATGTCGAGGTCAAGGCCGGCGCGAGCGTTTGGTTCGGCGCGGTTCTGCGCGGTGATGAAGCCAGGATCTCCATCGGTGAGGGCGCGAACGTCCAGGACAACGCCGTCCTTCACTGCGCTGAAAACCTTCCGACGGTGATCGAAAGGAACGCCAGCGTCGGTCACTCCGCGCAGCTCGAGGGCTGCGTCGTGGAGCAGGGCGCGGTGGTCGGCATGGGCGCCACGATGCTCCAGCGAAGCAGGCTCGGCGCGGGTTCGATGCTGGCTGCGGGCGCCGTCCTGCAGGAGGGCAAAGAGGTGCCACCGGGCCACATGGCGGCGGGGGTGCCGGCCACCGTAAAGAAAGCGCTGGACGGGTCATCCAACCACTGGGTCGGCACCACCGCGCAGCACTACCAGGACCGCGCGGCCAGGTACCGGGCCCAGCTCAAGCGCACGACCCCTTGACGCTCGCGCTGCCGGCGCGCGCCAAGCTCAACCTCGACCTCGAGGTGATCAGGCGCACGGACGACGGTTTCCACGATGTCCGAACGACGATCCAGGCGATCGATGTACATGACCTGCTGCAGATGACCGCTGCCGCCGAGACCAGCCTTACGACCTCCGGCCTGCCCGTCGCGAACAGCCGGGACAACTCGGTCCTCAAAGCTCACCGTGCGCTGGAGCAAGCGATCGGCCGGGCGATCCCGACTCGGTTCCACCTGCACAAGCGCATCCCGCCCGGATCGGGAATGGGCGGGGCGAGCTCGGACGCCGCGGCGGTGCTGAGAGGCCTGGCCGCGCTGCACCGGCTCGACGTCGACCTCCGCGACCTGGCGATCTCGATCGGCGCGGACGTCCCTTTCTTCCTTGCCGGCGGCACGGCGAGGGCTGAGGGTCGTGGCGAGAAGCTCACCCGCCTGCCCACCGCGCCGGCATGGTTCGCGATCGCCTGGCCCGGAATCGAGCTGTCGACCGCGTCCGTGTACCTTGCGTGGGACGAAGTGCAGGGCGAAGCTCCGAATCACTTGAGGCGCGCGGCCGAGCGCGCCGAGCCGCGCGTTTTCGATTTCGCGCAGCGCCTGGGGCCGGGCTGGCAGATGACCGGTAGCGGCTCGGCCTTCTTCCTGCGTTGTACGGACGATGAGCAGGCGCGAAAGGTCACGGAATCCCTTGATTGCTGGACGGCGGTGACGCGAGCCATCGGGCCCTGGGCGTGAGCTCGATTCGCAAGAGGGCCGCAGTGTGGGCCGGCAAGGCGACCGGCGCGTTGAGCCGCGTCAGCGGACGCGGAGGCGGGACGACTCTGCCCGGCGACATCGCGCGAGCCATCGACCCGCGCGTGCTTACCAAGCTGTCGCAGGACCTCAACCAGGGATCGATCGTGATCACCGGAACCAACGGCAAGACGACGACCGCGCGCTTGATCAGCTGGCTGCTCGAGGGCGCCGGGCACCGCGTCGTCGCCAATCGAGCCGGCGCCAACCTGATCTTCGGGGTCACCGCCGCCGCCCTCGATCGTGCGGACGCGGGCGGCAACCTGCGCGCGGACTGGGGCGTTTTCGAGATCGATGAGGCGAGCCTCCCGAAAGCGGTCGCCGAGCTCCAACCACGCGTGACGTTGGTGATGAACCTGTTTCGAGACCAGCTCGACCGCTACGGCGAGCTCGAATCGATCGCCAAGAAGATCGAGTCGGCCCTGGCCGCGCTCCCGGAGAACTCGCGCGCCATCCTCAACGCCGACGATCCCCGCGTCGCCGAGATCGGCCTGGGCCTGCCGAGCGCGCCCCTGTGGTACGGCCTCGACGACACCTCGATCGCGGCGCACGAGCTGCCTCACGCGGCCGATGCGCGCACCTGCCCGCGGTGCGGCGCCAGCTTGCATTTCGACGCTGTGTACGTCGGGCATGACGGCGTGTACCAATGCCCCAACGGCGACTTTGCGCGACCCAAGCCCGAGCTGACCGCGACGAAGATCGAGCTCAACGGCTTCGACAGCCTCGCCACGACGATCGACGGCACGCGCATCGATTTCCCGCTTGGCGGCCTCTACAACTGCTACAACGTGCTGGCCGCGTTCGCGGCGGCAAAGACGATTGGCCTCGAGCCGGACTACATCGCCGAGCGAATGCGCACCTTCAGCGCAGCTTTTGGGCGGCAGGAGCGCATGGAGTTTCGGGGCCGCAATCTCAACCTGGTTCTGTCCAAGAACCCCGCCGGCTTCAACGAGACGCTTCGCACCGCCGTCGACCTCGCGCACGGCAACAGCTTTCTGATCGGCCTGAACGATCGCAAGGCGGACGGCACCGACGTGTCCTGGATATGGGACGTGGACTTCGAGATGCTGAAAGGCAAGTCCAGGGTCGTGGTGCCGGCGGGCACGCGAGCGCACGACCTCGCGGTGCGCCTCAAGTACGCAGGCGTCAAGGCCGAGCAGCCCGAAACCGATCCCGCCAAGGCCCTCGATCAGCTGATCAAGGTCACCGAGGAGGGCGAGACCGCGCACCTACTGTGCACCTACACGGCGATGCTCGACCTGCGCGCCGAGCTGGTCAGGCGAGGCTGGGCCAAGCCGTACTGGGACACTTAAGCGAGATGAAGTTCACCGTCGGCTGGCTCTACCCAGACCTCATGAACATCTACGGCGACCGTGGAAACATCCTCACGCTGCTCAAGCGCGCGGAATGGCGTGACTTCGACTCGCGGGTGGTCGAGCTCGGGCGCGGCAGTCACAAGGAGATGGAGGATGTCGACGTCTTCTTCTTCGGGGGCGGCCAGGACCGCGAGCAGGCGCTGGTCTACGAGGATCTCATCGAGTTCAAGCAAGAGCCGCTTCAGCGCGCGGTGGGTGAGGGCGCGCAGATTCTTGCCGTATGCGGCGGGTACCAGTTGCTCGGCCACTACTACCAGACCGGCGAGGGACGGAAGTTTCCCGGCATCGGCCTGATCGATGTGCGGACCGAGGCGGGGAAGAAGCGGTTCATCGGCGACGTGGTCGTGGAAACCCAGGTCGCAGATCTCACCCCCAGCACGCTGGTCGGTTTCGAGAACCACAGCGGACGCACCTTTCTTGGCGCCAAGGCCCGCCCGCTGGGCAAGGTACGGCTTGGCCATGGCAACAACGGGTCGGACGGCTTAGAGGGATGCCTGCAGGGAGGGGTGATCGGGACCTACCTACACGGCAGCTTGCTGCCGAAGAACCCACAGCTGGCCGACTACCTGATCCGGAACGCCCTCAAGCGTCGCGGCGCCGGCGAGCTTTCGCCGCTGGACGACTCGGCCGAGCTGGCCGCGCACGACCGGATACTACTGCGCGCGCCACGGCAGGCAAGCGCGTAGCGGCGCCATTCTTTCGAGCGGCGCGCGCTCCGTCGGCCCCGTTGGCCAAAGCTCGCGGCGTCAGCGCTTCGCGCAGCACCTGGTCGATCGACTCGACCATCACGAGCTTCATCTCCTTGCGCAGGTCGGCCGGAATGTCGTCGAGGTCGGCCTCGTTGCGCGTCGGCAGGAGCACGCGGCGTAGTCCCGCGCGATGCGCGCCGAGAACCTTTTCCTTGATCCCGCCGATGGGCAGCACCCGCCCACGCAGCGTGATCTCACCGGTCATCGCCACGTCGTCGCGGACCGGCCGGCCGGTGAGGATCGAGGCCATCGCGGTCAGCACCGTCACGCCCGCGGACGGCCCCTCTTTCGGCTGTGCCCCGGCGGGCACGTGCACGTGGATGTCGTTCTTGTCGAATAGCGTCGGATCGATGCCGATGTCCGCGGCGCGTGCCTTCAGGTACGACAGGGCGGCCGACGCCGACTCCTTCATCACCTCTCCCAGCTGACCCGTCAGCTTGAGCTCGCCCTTGCCGGGGGTGAGCGCGGCTTCGACGAAGATGATCTCGCCACCGGTCGGCGTCCAAACGAGCCCGGTCGCCACGCCGGGCCGGTCGATGCGCTCGGCCGCGTCGTCGAAGAATCGACGCTTGCCCAGCGCCGCGCGCACGCGCTTCGCGTCGTCCGACCCGCGCCGGGGCCGCTTTCCCACCGCCATGTCGGCCACGTCGCGCCGCATCACGGATGCGATCTCGCGCTCCAGGTTGCGCACGCCCGCCTCACGCGTGTACTGGCGGATGATCAGGCGAATCGCCTCTTCCGACATCGAGACCTCGTCGGTCCGCAGGCCGTGCGCGGCGAGTTGTTTGGGGACCAGGAAGCGCTGCGCGATCTGCAGCTTCTCCTCCTCGGTGTAGCCGGAGAGGTTCAGCACCTCCATGCGGTCGCGCAGGGCGGGAGGGATGGTCTCGAGGCTGTTGGCGGTGGTGATGAACATCACCTTGGAAAGGTCGAACGGCACGTCGAGGTAGTTGTCGCGGAAGTCCTTGTTCTGCTCCGGGTCGAGCACCTCGAGCAGCGCGGACGACGGGTCGCCACGCCAATCCGCGCCGATCTTGTCCACCTCGTCGAGCATGAATACCGGGTCATTCGACTCCGCGCGCCGGATCGCCTGCAGGATGCGCCCCGGCATGGCGCCGATGTAGGTGCGCCGGTGGCCGCGAATCTCCGCCTCGTCGTGCACGCCCCCGAGCGAAGCTCTCGCGAACTTGCGCCCCATCGCGCGGGCGATCGACTGTCCCAGCGACGTCTTCCCGACGCCCGGTGGCCCGACGAAACAAAGGATTGGTTCGCGTCCCCGGTCGGTCGAGCCGCGCTGCTGCTTCAGGCGCCGGACCGCGAGGTGCTCGACGATTCGCTGTTTCACCTTGTCCAGGTCGTAGTGGTCGGCGTCGAGGATCCCGCGGGCCTTCACCACGTCGACCTCGCCTCCGGTCGACACGTTCCACGGGAGCGAAACGATGAGTTCCAGGTACGTCCGGATGACCGACGATTCCGGTGACGCGCTCGGGATGCGCTCCAGCCGCGTGAGCTCGCGATCCGCCTCGCGCCTGGCCTCGGCGGGCAGGTCGGCCTTTTCGATCCGCTCGCGCAGCTCGCTCAGCTCCGCGTGCTCCGAGTCCAGCTCGCCGAGCTCGCGCTGGATGGCCTTGAGCTGCTCGCGCAGGAAATACTCGCGCTGGGCTTTGCCCATCTGCTCTTCGGCCTGCGACTGGATCTTGCGTCCGAGCTCCAGGACCTCGAGCTCGTGCGACATGTGACCCAGCAGCTTCTCGAGCTTCGCCTTGGCGGAGTCCATCTCGAGAATCTCCTGGCGCTGCTCGGTGGTCAGGCGGATGTGGTTGGCGATGTAGTAGGAAAGGTGCAGTGGGTCGTCGATGGCCCCAGCCGAGCCGGCAAGCTCCGCCGGCAGGTGCGGCGCCAGCGTCACCAGCTGCTGGAACGACTGGATGGCCCGGCGCATCAGCGCCTCGCGCTCGATGGTCAGGAAGTTCTCGGTCGACTCGGGGTACATCTCGATGGCGCAGGTGAGGTAGGGGTCCTCCGACATCGCCTCGACCAACCGGATCCTGCGCATCCCGAGCACCGCTAGCTGCACGGTCCCGTCCGGCAGCTTGAGCAGGTGCTGCACGCGCACCATCGCGCCGACGTGGTGCACGTCCTTGAAGCCGACGTCTTCCGCCGTCTCGTCGAGCTGGGTTGCGACGGCGATGTGACGCTCGACCCCGGTCAGCTCGTCGAGCAGCTGCAGGGATTTCTTGCGACCCACCGACAGCGGTATGAAGATGCGCGGGAAGACCACCGTCGACTTCAACGGCAGGACCGGCAGGTGGGACGGGACAGCGCCCTCCAGGTTGACGGCCGGCATCTCGCTCACGAGCGGATTATCCCCCGGCGTGGCCCCAACCCAATCGGGGCGGCGCTGGTGAACCGGGCCCAAGCTGGCATAATCGAGGGGCCCGAAAGGGCGAAACTTTGAGCCAAGCGATAACGGCCGTCATACTCGCCGCCGGTCACGGCACCCGGATGCGGTCGCGCACTCCCAAAGTCCTCCACCCGATTTGCGGCCGCCCCATGATCGACTACGTCCTCGACGCGGTCACCGAGGCCGGCGCCAAAGACATCAAGGTGATCGCCAACCCGCACCATGCCGAGGTGGCGGGCCACCTGGACGAGAGGGGCATCGCGCCCACCTTTCAGCGCGACCCCAGAGGCACCGCGCACGCCCTGCGCCAGATCCCGCCGGACCAGCTGCGCGGCAAGCTCGTCCTGGTGGTCAACGGCGATTCGCCGCTTCTGATCGGCGCCACCATCGCGCAGATCGTCCACGCGCACATGGACAGCGGCGACCCGGCGACCATCGCGAGCGTCGAGGACCCGGACCGGGATGACGGCCGCATCATCCGTGCCGCGGACGGATCGCTTGGGAGGATCGTCGAGCGCAAGGACGCCACGCCGGAGATCAAGGCGAGCGTTCACGAGTTCAACGTCGGGGTCTACTGCTTCGACGGGACGAGGCTGGTCGAGGCCCTGGAGCAGGTTGGCGACGACAACAAGGCCGGTGAGTTCTACCTCACCGACGTGTTCCAGCACATTCACCCGGTGGGAATCGTCAGGCTCACCGATCCGGAAGAGGCGATGGGGGTCAAGGACCGCGTCCGCCTCGCCGCCGCCGCCGCGGTCATGCGGCGCCGCATCCTGGACCGGTGCATGCTGGGCGGCGTAACCGTGGTCGACCCGGGCAGCACGTTCATCGACGCCACCGTTACCATCGGCCAGGACACGGTGATCGAGCCGTTCACCGTGATCAAGGGCCACTCGGTCATCGGGGAGGACTGCCGGATCGGTCCGCACGTCCATATAGAGGACGCGCGCATCGGTGACCGCTCGGATTGCGGCCCCTTCGCCAAGCTTCGCCCCGGCACCGAGATCTTGGAAGACGTCCACGTCGGCAGCTTCGCCGAGCTCGTCCGGACCAGGGTGGGCCGCGGCAGCAAGGTGCCGCACGTCTCCTACCTGGGCGACACCGACTTGGGCGAGGACGCCAACATCGGCGCCGGCACGATCACCGCCAACTTCGACGGGACCAACAAGAACCGGACCCAGATCGGCGACGGCGCCTTCGTGGGGGTGGACACGATGCTGGTCGCCCCCGTCAAACTTGGCAAGGGATCGCGCACCGGGGCCGGTTCGGTCGTGACCAAGGACGTGCCCGCCGGCGCGACAGCCGTCGGAGTTCCCGCTAGGGTGGTACGGAGAAAAGCCGTGAGCTCGGAATCGGAATCGGACGCCAGGTGATCGGGCGAATTCAGACAGCGGTCGAGTACGCCAGCGAGGAGAGCTCGCCCTGGGGCGCCCTCAAGCTCATCGCGGGCAGCGCCAACCCGCTGCTGGCAGGACGAATTTCCGAAAAGCTGAGCGTGCCCCTGACCGACGCCCGGCTGCGGCGCTTCCCCGACGGCGAGATCAACGTCAAGATCGAAGACTCGATGCGTGGGCACGACGTGTTCGTGATCCAGCCGACTTCGCCCCCCGTCAACGAGCACCTGATGGAGCTCTTCATCATCCTGGACGCCCTGCGCCGTGCCTCCGCGGGACGCGTCACGGCCGTCATCCCCTATTACGGCTACGCTCGCAAGGAGCGCAAGACACAGCCTCGCGAGCCCATCTCGGCGAAGCTCATCGCGAACTTCATCACGCTCGCCGGTGCTGACCGGCTGCTGCTGTTCGACCTCCACGCCGAGGCCATCGAGGGCTTTTTCGACGTGCCGACCGACCACCTGTCGCCACATCGCATCTTCGCCGACTACCTGAAGACCAAGAACCTCCACCACCTCACCGTCGTCGCGCCGGATGCCGGCGGCGGGCGCCGCGCCGAGGCGGTGGCGAACGACCTCCAGGCGCCGATCGCGTTCGGCTACAAGCGCCGCTCGAGCGATGGTGACGTGGACACGATCGCAGTCTCAGGTGACGTCAAAGGCCGCGATTGCGTCGTGGTCGAGGACATCATCACGACCGGGGGGACCATCAGCAAGGTCGTCCAGGCCCTGCGCAACCAGAACGCAGGTCGCGTGCTGGTCGCGGCGACTCATCCCGTCTTCACCGGCAACGCGGTCGAGCGGTTGAGGCAGGCTGACGTTGAAGAGGTGATCGTGACCGACTCGGTGCCCATCGACGTAGCCAAACTGGGCCCGCCACTCACGGTGCTGTCGGTGGCACCCCTGCTCGCCGAGGCGATCATCCGGGTACACGAGAACCGGAGCGTCAGCGAGCTCTTCCGCTAGTACGGGGCCGTCATGACTGGCCAGGAGTTGGTTGAGCTCGTAGTCCTGATCG
Source organism: Candidatus Baltobacterales bacterium (assembly GCA_035533335.1). Lineage (GTDB taxonomy): Bacteria > Chloroflexota > Dormibacteria > Dormibacterales > Dormibacteraceae > DATKSS01. The sequence goes on along the minus strand of DATLUC010000006.1, from coordinate 7,441 downwards.
CGTGCTTCTTCATCGCCGCGCTCGCGAGCGGCACCGAGACGGCCCTCACCTCGGTCGGCCGCCTGCGTGTGCGCTTCCTCGCCGAGCAGGGGCAGAAGGCCGCGGAGATCCTGCAGCGGCTGCGCGCCGACCCCAACCGCTTCCTTTCCACGGTGCTCTTCATCAACACGCTCGCGCTGATCATCGCCTCGAGCACGGCGACGCTGCTGACCGACTCCATCTTCAGCCGGATGGGAGTGCTTGCATCGTGGCGATTGTGGTTGGCGCTCCTTGTCTCGCTCATCCTGTCGATCCTTCTCCTGATCGCGGCTGAGGTGACGCCGAAGACGCTCGCGATCAGCCACGCGGAGCGTGTCGCGCTCGCAGCGGCTGGGCCCGTGGACAGGCTCGCGACCTTTCTCAGCCCGATTCTTTTCGCGGTGACGATCGTCTCGAGGGCCCTGACCGCGGGTCGCGCGGCGCGAGCGCCCTACCTGTCGGAACAGGAGCTGCTCACGCTGCTGCACGTCTCCGAGGAGCAGGGCGTGATCGAGGAACAGGAGCACCAGATGATCCACGGCATCATCGAGATCGGAGACAAGACGGTTCGCGAGATCATGATTCCGCGCACCGACATCGTCGCGGTCGAGCGCGATGCCACCCTGCGTGACATCGTGCGTCTCTTCAAGGAGCACCGCCACACGAGGATGCCGGTGTTCGAGAACGACATCGACCATGTCGTCGGCCTGCTGCACACCAAGGACCTGCTGCTCTTCTACACGCTGTCCAGCTCGCAGAAGTTCGACCTGGAGAAGATCCTGCGACCGATCGAGTTCACGCCTGAGCAGAAGAAGGTCGATGAGCTGCTGAATGACATGCGGACCAAGAAGGTCCACATGATGATCGTCGTCGACGAGTACGGCGGTACGGCCGGCCTGGTGTCGCTGGAGGACCTCCTCGAGGAGATCGTCGGCGAGATACGTGACGAGTACGACTCGGCCGAGGAAGAGCAGCTCGTGATCCTCAACGACCACGAGGCCCGCGTCGACGCCGGCTTCCCACTCGAGGAGCTCAACTCCAGGTTGGGGCTCGCGATCGAGGAGTCGGGCGACTACGACTCCGTGGGCGGCTACGTCCACGCGGTGCTCGGCAAGATCGCGCAGGAGGGCGACTCGATCACCGGCGGACGCGCCAAATGGACGGTGGAGAAGATGGTCGGCAGGCGGATCGAGACCGTCCGGCTCACCGCCGAGCAGCCGTGGCCGGACGAGGCGCTCGGGCGCGACCATGACGACGCGCGACATGTAGAGGATGGATCTGGCCACCTATAGCGACCGGGCCGTCGTGCTGCGCAAGCTCGACTACGGCGAGGCGGACCGCATCTTCACGCTGCTGACCCGCACCCACGGCAAGGTTGGCGCGATCGCCAAGGGTGTGCGCCGGCCCGAGTCCAAGCTGGGGCCGTCGCTGGAGCTGTACGGACACATCGACGTGCTGCTGGCCAGGGGCCGGGGTGACCTGGACGTGGTGGCGCAAGTGCAGCGCGTGCCTGGTTACCGAATCGAGGGGAATGTCGAGACGATGTCTCACGCGGCCCTCATCGCAGAGCTCGCCGAGCGGGTGTGCGAGGACCGCCATCCCGTGGACGGCGTTTACGAGCTGACCGTGATGGCGCTCTACGAGCTTGCGCGCGAGACGGACCCCCGCCGCGCGTCGGCCTACTTCCTCATGGCGGCCCTGGATCTGCTCGGCTATGCGCCGCAGCTGTCGGCGTGCGTGTCGTGCGAGAAGCCCCTGGCGGCCAAACCCGCCGCGTTCAGCGCGGAGGCGGGAGGCTTTCTGTGCGACGGATGTGCGCTCCCCGTGATGTCATTGGTCCCGCTTTCGGCGATCAAGGTGCTTCGGCTGATGGCCGCCGGCGACCTTGACACGTACCGGCGTCTCAAGCTCGACATGGCGTTGATGTCTTCGATCGAAGGTGTCGTCACGACCCAGCTCGAGCATCACCTGGACCGGCGCCTGAAGTCGCTACAGTTCCTCCACCAGATGAGAGGAGCATCGACGTGTTGAAAGCAGCCAGCGCATTCAGCGGTTTCTCGGTCGACGCCCTGGCCGCGGCCAAGCACTTTTACGGCGAGGTGCTGGGGATCGAGGTCGAGGAGATACCAGCGGGCCTGCGCTTGAAGATCGGGAACGGCATCCTGGTCTATCCCAAGCAGAACCACGTTGCCGCGACCTACACGATGCTCAACTTTCCGGTCGACGACATCGAGCAGGCTGTCAACGATCTCAAGCAAAAAGGGATCAAGTTCGAGCTGTACCCGGGCATGACCGACCACTTCGGGATTGCGCGGGGCATCGCGAGCGGACTCGGGCCGGACATCGCGTGGTTCAAGGACCCTGCCGGAAACATCGTGTCGGTGCTGCAAGAAGGTTGACCGTCTCCCGCGACCAGATCATGGAGAAAGTCGTGGCGCTCACCAAGCGGCGCGGCTTCATCTTTCCATCGAGCGAGATCTATGGCGGCCTGTCCGGCTTTTACGACTACGGCCCGTACGGCGTCGCGCTGAAGCGGGCGATCCGGGACCTGTGGTGGCGGCACATGGTCGACCTGCGCGACGACGTGGTCGGCCTCGAATCGACGCTGATCATGCCGTCGGACGTGTGGGCCGCGTCGGGCCACCTGACCAACTTCGTCGATCCGCTGCGCCAGTGCCTCGGCAAGTGCAAGAAACGCTGGCGCGCCGACCACGTCGCCGGCAACACGTGTCCTGAATGTGGGGGCGAGCTGACCGAGCCGCGCATGTTCAACCTCATGTTCAAGACGCACGTAGGCCCGCTCGAGGATGAAGCGTCCGAGGTCTACCTGCGCCCGGAGACCGCGCAGGGCATGTTCGTCGACTTCAAGAACGTCATCAACTCGTCGCGCGTGCGCGTGCCGTTCGGCATCGCACAGCAGGGGCGCGCCTTCCGCAACGAGATCACTCCCGGCAACTTCGTGTTTCGAGTTCGCGAGTTCGAGCTGATGGAGATGGAATACTTCGTGCGTCCGGACCAGGACGACGAAGCATTCGATTACTGGCGCAAGGAACGCATGCGCTGGTTCACCGACGTGCTCGGCATCAGGCCTGAGCACCTCCGGTTCTACGACCACCCGCAGGCGAGCCTCTCCCACTATTCGAAGCAGACGACCGACATCGAGTACGAGTTCCCATTCGGTTGGGGCGAGCTCGAAGGGATCGCCGACAGGACCGACTTCGACCTCGTCGTCCACCAGGAGCGCTCGAAACAGGACCTCACCTACCTGGATCCGGAGACGAACGAGCGCTACCTGCCCTGGGTCATCGAGCCCGCGGTGAGCGTGGAGCGCATCTTCATCACGCTTCTCGTCGACGCGTACGACGAAGACGTGGTCAACAACGAGCCCCGCACCCTGTTGCGCCTGCATCCCAACGTGGCCCCGGTGCAGGTCGCCGTCGTGCCGCTGTCCAAGAAGCCTGAGCTCACCGGGCCGGCCCAGAACGTCATCCAGGCCCTGCGCGGTCATTTCCGGGTCGAGTACGACCAGACCGGCGGCAACATCGGCCGGCGCTATCGCCGCCAGGACGAGATCGGCACCCCGTTCTGCGTCACAGTCGATTTCGAGACCCTGAACGACCAGGCGGTGACCATCCGCCACCGCGACAGCACCGAGCAGGAGCGGGTCAAGATCGCCGAGCTCTCCAACCGCCTGGAGGCCCTGGTCGGCTGACCCAGTCACTCGGTGACTTCGAATCCAAGAACGCACAGAATGTCGGACATGCAGTCCCCGGGCCCGGTTCTAGTAACCACGACCGAACGGCCTGCCGGCTACGAGGTCAAGCAGGCTCTCGGGCAGGTGTTCGGCGTCGTGGTGCGCAGCCGGGGGCTGGGCGGCAACATCCTGGCCGGGCTCCGATCGCTTGGCGGGGGCGAGATCGTCGAGTACACGCGCCTGGTCGAGGACACGCGCCGGCACGCGATCGACCGCATGATCGAGAACGCGCGAGCGATGGGCGCGAACGCCGTCGTGATGATGCGATTCGACTCTTCCGAGATGGGGCAGACCATGACGGAGGTCGTCGCATATGGCACGGCCGCGGTCATCGAGCGGAGCGCCACATGAGCTTGGCGGTGATCGAGCTGTTCATCCTGGTCATCTTCGCGGTCGTGGGCTATTTCATCTGGGACCGCCGATATCGCGGCTCGAACCAGGGCGGCCTCAAGCCCACCAACGAGGTCTTCAAGGACCCGACCACGGGCAAGCTAACCCGCGTATACGAAGACCCTTCCACCGGCAAGCGGCAGTACCGGGAAGAGGACAGCTAGCCCGGCGCCTTCTCTCCCGTCAGGCACACATAGTCGCGGCGGCGCGCAGGTAAACGTCGACGCATTTCTCGACAGACGCCAGGTCGACCCATTCCACGTCCGCATGCTCGCCTTCGCCTGACGGCCCAAACGCCACGGTGGGGATCCCGGCCGCGTTGGTCAGGGCCATGTCCATCCACGAACTCGATCAGCGTTCCCGCGTCGTGCGCTCCAACGCTCACGCTGCCCGCGACCACCAGGCTCAGTGCGCCGATAGCCCCCACCAACAGACGCCGGAAATACCCCATAACCCAGAACCTCCGTGAATCGGCCGATACAAGCCGGGGTTACCCGCAGGCTACTGACCGACCAGCCGGATAGTCCAGAAGTCGGACGAGAGGCCTGGCTGGATCATGTACGAGTACGGCAGCGTGAAGTAGCCCTTCATGCCCCAGTTGGCGCCCCATGAGTTGCGGACGATGAACCACTGAGCCGCGTCGTCGTAGCCAACCGCCATCACCGCATGGCCGCCCACCGGCCGTTCGCCCCAGCCCGGCATGGGAGCATGCCCGGTCCTGGCCACCGTCGCGCTCTCGAAGCTCTGGTAGACCGTGAAGCCGAACACGAAGGGATAGCCCGAGGCGAGGCAGCCCTTCATCTGGTTCATGTCCTGCACGATGCCCTGGTAGGAGATGGCGCGGTCGAGCTGGGCGTCGTTGTACGCCCTCACCGACGGCTTGGAAGTGAACTTCGCGATCACATACGGCCATTCGGGCTCGGGGCACACACCCTGGCTCGCGACCGACTTGATCCCATCGCGAATCTGCGCGCCGCTGTCCGAGCGCACCGTGCCCTCGATGACGCGCTCGTTGTAGTAGATGAACAGGCGCGAGGGGACGAAGTCCGTCATCCGCTGCTTCTTGCGCTCGAACTCGATGGCGCCTGCGATCGCGTTGGCGGTGCAGCTGCCGAGCTGGCCCTGGTTGTAGACCTTGGGGCAGCGGCGGCGGAGGTCGACCTTGTTGGGCAGGGCGGTGAGGAACTCGGCCGGGGCGGCGTACATGTGGTCGCGCTGGTCGGGTTGGTCGGGGATCCAACCGTAACGTGCGATTTTGCGGGGTCTGGTCATGGCGCCCTTAATGTAGTTCTTGGGCCCAAATTTGAATCCAATTCCCCGCTTGGCGGGGAAGTACCGGCCGCAGGCCGGGGATGGGGAGGTCCAAATTTCATCTCCCCATACGGCGCTGCGCGCCACCTTCCCCACACGGTGGGGAAGCAATAGGCCAGGTCCCCACATGGTGGAAAGTGGTAGTAGCCTTGCTGCATGCAGGATCTGGTCCGCATGCTGCGGCTGGCCGGCATCGTGGCTGGGATCCTCTTCTTGGTCAGCCTCGTGTGGGTGGTCCTGCTCGGCCCGGCCGTTTTCCTCCTGGTGACGCCACGGAGCTGACCTACAGGTAGGCCCAGGTCGCCACGCTGGTCGACTCGCCGACGTAGACCTCGACCCCGTGCGGGAACCGGTGGGCCTCAAGCGAGATCGCTGTCGCGCGTGCGTGGCCTTCGAGGATGACCAGCCTCCCATCGGGGCGGCGCAGCGCGATGATCTCGGGCAGCTTCTTCTCCGAGTGGCAGATCCCCGCAGCGAGCGACAGCACCACCATGTTGGTCTGGTCGCCGGTGAACATGTGGCCGACATTGGTGGCGCCCTCGGTCACCTTGCGAGTGACGGGGGCGAGCATCACCCAGGCGCCGCTGTGGCTCGCGTAAAGCATCTCGCCGACCTCCGCGGTGGTGAGGCGGAAACGGCGCCACTGGATGTCATTGGCCAACCCCTGGAAGCTGCCCGCGCCGACGCCGAACCCGTGCGTCTTGGAGATGATCCGGCGCCGCAGCTCGTTCTGCTCCGCGTCCTTGAGGTTGGGCGAGCGGGCGGCCTTGAGAGCCATCGAAAGATAGGCCGGGTTGGGGGGATCCCCGACGATGTACTGCTGGAAGTCGAGCGACTCGATCTCGGCCTGCAGCCACGCGAGGATCACATGATCGTCTGTGACCGCGCCGAGGTCGTCCATCGATCAACAGCGTAGCGTCGCCGGGTTGGATCACACTGAGTAAGAAATGCCGAAATCACAAAAATGGGTGTACCAGTTCAAAGAAGGGTCGGCGGCGATGCGCGACCTGCTCGGCGGCAAGGGCGCGGGCGCGGCCGAGATGACGCGCGCCGGCATGCCGGTGCCTCCCGGCTTCACGATCACGACCGAGGCGTGCCGTGCTTACCTTGCCCACGGCGGCAAGTTCCCACCCGGTCTGTGGGACCAGGTCACAGCGGCGCTCAAGGTCCTGGAGCGCAACGCCGGCAAGAAGTTCGGGAACCCGAAAGATCCGCTGCTGGTCAGTGTGCGCTCAGGTGCGAAGTTCTCCATGCCAGGAATGATGGACACCGTCCTCAATCTCGGCCTCAATGAGGACACGGCCAAGGGTCTCGCGCTGCTCACGGAGGACGACCGCTTCGCGCTCGACGCGCGGCGCCGCTTCATCCAGATGTTCGGCAAGACGGTCAAGGGGATCGACGGCGAGAAGTTCGAGCACGCGCTGGTCGAAGCCAAAAAGCGTGCACGGGTCAAGACGGACCCTGAGCTGAAGCCTTCGCAGCTGCGTCCGCTGGTCGCGCGATTTCTCGCCATCTACAAGGAAGAGACGAAAACCGAATTTCCATCCGATCCTGTCGAGCAGTTGCGCGAGGCGATCGAGGCAGTTTTCCGGTCCTGGAACACCGATCGGGCGAAGACCTACCGGAAGATGGAGCGCATCTCGGACGACCTTGGCACGGCCGTCAACGTGCAGATGATGGTTTTCGGCAACATGGCCGGGTCGTCGGGCACCGGCGTGGCGTTCACGCGCAATCCGATCACCGGCAAAAGGGAGCTGTACGGCGACTACCTCGCCAACGCACAGGGTGAGGACGTGGTGGCCGGCGTGCGTGACACCGAGCAGATCGGCGCCCTGAAGCGCCACATGCCCAAGGTTTACGCGCAGTTCGACCGGTACGCGCGGCAGCTCGAGAAGCACTACAAGGACGTGCAGGACCTCGAGTTCACGATCGAGCGCGGCAAGCTCTACATGCTGCAGACGCGCTCGG
>DATLUC010000005.1:0-19475 GCA_035533335.1 Candidatus Baltobacterales bacterium | reverse complement strand
GCGCAGGTGCGCTCGATGGCGGCGTTGGCAAAAGGCGCCCCGTTATCGAGGTAGATGACCTCGGGCAACCCGCGGCGCAGGATGGCCTGCCGGAACACGTCCTGGCCGGCGCGGGTGTTCTCCTCGGTCATCCAGCGGCCGTAGACAAGCAGCCGCGAGTAGTCGTCGACGAGAAGGAATAGGTAGGCGCGCCGGCTCTTCTCGCGGCGCGGATGCGGTACGAAGGGACCGACCAGCACGTCGCCGACCCAGAGCTCGTTGGCGCGCTCGGCCTCGAATCGACCGTAGACCTTGCGCTCAGAAGTCAGCCGGACGCGGTCGAGTCCGCGCCGGCGCAGAACCCCGCGCAGTGTGCGCGGTGAGAGGTGCACGCCATGGCGGGCGAGCAGGATGCGTGAGATCTGCTCGGCGGAGCGGACCGGCAACTCGCGGCGCAGCTGGCAGGCCTCTTCAAGGAACTCGGGGAACTTGCGGACCAGCCCCTGGTCGCTGCGAGGTTGTGGCCGGAGTGCACTCAGGCCGCCGTCGCGGTAGGCACGTATCCAGCGGTCCAAGGTGGGCCGGCTGAAGGCCTGACGGCTGCCGTCGGGCAACTCGTGGGTGTGCGCAGCCAGCTCGCGCACGAGCTGACCTCTTTCGGCCGCCGAGAGCCGCGGGTTGGCGGCCTCGGCGATGACGCGGTAACGGAAAAGCGCGGTCTGTTCAGCCGGATCGGTGTTCATCTGCGCATCGAAGCCGACCCTTCCGTCGCCAACAAGGGCGGCTTGGTGTTGGTGCCCAACGCTTTGCCGCCGCAGATCGCGTTCCAGAATCGCCAGAGCCCGCCGACCGCTGCCAACAACTCGCGTGCCTTCTTCCAAACGACCCAAGGCGGGACGCGTGCTCTGCGAAGAGTTGCACCAGCGCCGGCGCCCGAGCCCGGTGCCGGCGCCGCCAGTCGCGCGCCGTCGAGTACGGCACACCGATCTCCGCTGCAACCTTCTGCATACCGAGGCCACCAATGCCCAGCTCAAGTCCAGCGCCGATGACCTCGACCGCGTCGTATCGCCGTTCGTGCACGAAGTCAGGAAGCAACGCGTGTGTCCGGTTGCAGGGCTTGCAGCGACCGCGCCGAATCCAGATCCGGTAATCACGCCCGGCGCGCACCGGCCGCCGGTATCCGGACCAACCACCCAAGGCCCGCTCGCAGTCCGGACACAGCTGCTCCGGCACCTCGATCTCCTTGCCCGCAGCCGCGTACTCCGACACCGACAGCGCGCATCGCCATACGATGGACAAGGGTGGTTTGGTTCACCCCGCTCGACCCTCTCGGCCCGTCCAGGCTGGGAGGGTCATTTCGTAACCGGGCCTTTCCCGGTCCGACCTCAGCCTACGAAATCAGCCTCAATTACTGCTGCCGACTCCCGCCGTGCCAGCCTCAACCAGACCTGCCGGTAACAGTTCGTCTCTTGAGCATCCAATTGACGTCAGCCGATCGACGTATAGCTTCGTACAGCTGTGCCGGATTTGTCGGAGTGCTGAACGTTGGCCGCACAGCTTTGTCATTGCCCACAGATCTCAGAGTCCCCTACCGGTGTTCAGCATGGGGAGTAATTATCAAGAGCAATATCGACACTCTACATCCCAACGGCGTTTGCCCAATCCAGGTGGAGGCCCGCGACGCCTCGTACTGAATCTCCAATCGTATTGACGGCAGCCCATTGTGTCTTCTTTTTGGTGAGCGGATGGTCGCAAACCCTCGGGGCTGGCTCCGATTCAGACCGCCCCTTATGATCCGATCTCAGGACTTGTGGGGCGGCAAAAGTCCCTCCTCCCGGACCAGATCAACTTTTGCCCTCCTACAAGGCCTCTGTTTAGGCTAGGAGACACGGCCACCACAACCTGGGACGGCATAGCTTCTGCGTGGAGTGCGGGGAGCGCCTGAACCGCTAGAAGTCGTTGGCCTCGTGCTTCTCTATGGAGACGGCGATGGGATGCTGTGGACCGCCGCCGACATGCAAACCCCCATTGCGATTACAGCGAATACGATCAGGATGACCACCGCCGCGCCCACGCCGAAGCATCCAAACAGGCCTGAGAAAAACGGATTACCGGCGCCTGACGACTGCGTTACCTGGACAGGCGGCGCATAGCCCGGATAGCCATACTGCGGCTGCTGAGGCTGGCCCTGCCCCCGCCGAAGTTGGAGATCGGTCGGCTGCCAATTCCCGCCATCCCACCACCACAAGCCGTCGGGTGAAATGTTTGGCCGCTGGACTATCGGAGCGCTGGCCGATGGCGGCGGCTGACTCGGTGGCGTCCACGGACGTAACTCTTTCGGCGGTGCGGCGTCAGGTGGCGGAGTGGGAGCTGGGTCAGACGGCTGGTCGCTCGGGGAGTCGCTCAAGGCGTCAAGTATGTATCGCAGACGGCGTTATTGCCACGCTTAATGCGACAGCTTCTCAATGTGACCGGCTCGTCCGCCGAGGACGTTCAGAAGCTCACCGAGGCTTTCGCTGATCCAGGCATATATTGACGACAGCGGCGGCGTAGGACAGGGATCGACATGGGAAGAGCGCAGGTTCTTGGTGGGCGTCTCGGAGCGTATCGTCGATGGGCAAACACATCCGATCGAACCGCCGCTACCGCCCCTGCACGAGAGGCGTTCCTCAGCAGGTTCGAACGCGAAGTCGACGCGGAAGGAACATGGCCCACACCTGAGCGAGCATTACGTGTCGAGGCCGCCCGCCGAGCCTAACTACGGCAACGATATACTTGACGCACTTACACTAGAGGGCGCTTGGAAGGCTGACGCGCTCTCATCAGGCCCTACCCGAAAGCCGAGTAGGACTGGCCGTGGTGGGGCCGCTCCCCGATCCGTCCCACAAACGCGAAAGGGGGCGGTCCCACCACGGCTCGACATCAGAGACTTCAGGGCCAAGTTCGACGGCAAGACCGACGACACCGTGGCCTGGCAGACGTTCTGCGACGCGGTTACGAGAACGGAACCGGCGTCGCGCAAGAAGGGCAGATAAGGCTCATTTGATGGAAACGCAGTTCCGCGCCGCCGGTCGCCAAGACTCGACTGCACTTAGGGCACGCGAGCGGCTTCGCTTTGGGGTCAACGCCGATCAAGACTGCGCCTTTGATTTCCTGTGTCGGTTTTATGGAAGTCAGGCCGATACCAGCACCGACGAAGTTGCCACTGCCGCCGACGTTTATCGGAGCCGAGATGATGCTGACGCCGGGAGGCATAACGCCAACACGCTGGCTTGGGCTGCCATTGCCGGAGGCGGCCTTCTTGGCCTGGCTCTTCCGTCCCACAGAGCGAACGATACTCAGTTAAGGCTGATGCCGCAGGGCCAGGAATGACTCGGCCGAAACGCAATCGGCCAGGCGGATCATCGAAGGTGGGGCGGGCCGGTCATTCCCGGCCCGAAATCTCACAGCGCCTTGAACAGATCCATAACCATGCCGACGTGGTCGCACGTCTCTACGAAAATCTCGTGCGTGACGCCGTAGCCCAGCGAGTATGGCCCGAATGCTGGGACGCCGAACATGATATCCAGGCGCATCTCGATCTCCGTGCGGATATTCGTCGTCGGGTAGGGTTCCGCGAAACGGACGCGCCCAAGTACAAACTCGCGGTCCGGTTCCCAAGGAGGAAAGCTGGTTGGGTGCCACTGCTCGATGATCCGGCCAACGGTCAACAAGCGCCATTTGACATTGCCGAGCATCGGCATGTAGGCGCTGATTTCCCGATGCTTGTCGGCATTCGAGAACCGCTGGACGCAAAACAACGGGCCGGAGTCGGCCTGAGGCTGGCGGTGGTATGGCTGAAGCCGCTCGATCTCGGCGAGACCATGGGTCACGCCATCCAATGGTCCTCCCCGCCTAGCCACAGTCGCACTCCCGACCTTTTTGGCATAGTCACCCGGGTCGGTGAAGATCGGAAACTCATGTCTGTTGGTCAGGGTGGCCCCGCTCGCCACGACGAGGCCGGTGACGATGTAATCGAGAGCGCTGCGGAGGTTGTGTATCAGGTCGCCGACGATGACGCCGAGACCGTATTCCGTGAAATCGCGAGGCGTGAGCAGCACCGAGCACCAGCCGCTCTTTACGTGGATCGGACCGATGTGGATGGTGTACGGATTGCGCTCGTTGAGGACTCGGTCGGTCTCTCTCTTGAGCGCGTCCAGGTGGAGTCGCGCCCGTGCAAGCTTTGCGTCGCACGAGGAGAGGTTCAGCCCCAGTGACATCTCAGTTGGAGGAGGGTGGCGGCTTCTCGCGCTTCTTGCGCTTCTCCTGGTCCAGACGTGCATCGACTGCGGCCTTGGGGACCGCTAGAACGTGCCTGACGAACTCCTCGAACACGGTACGTGGAATCTTTGGTGATTCAGGACTTCTACTACCCAATGGCGTCTTTCCCGATCAACTGGCGGTAGGTGATGCGTTTGCCGATGACTCGCGCCGTGGCCGAAACGAAGCGCGATGTATCGGAAAACTCGCGCGAGTTGAAGCGATACGTAGCCTCATCCAAGTAGCGGTCAAGGTGTTCGGGATCGACGGAGTGGTGAGTCCCGTAAATCATCCGCTTGAACAGGGACCAGAAGTTCTCAAGTCCGTTCGTGTGGACACGATCCCGAACGTAGGCTTCCGCGTGGTCGATGACCTCGTGAACGTAGTCGGTGTGCAATCCCCGATACGAGTACGACGCATCTGTGTAGACCGTGGAGCCGGGAGCGACGCTTGCCCGAACCGCCTTTTGCAGAGTGGCCTTTCGGACGCTTGGAACGACCCTCGCGCGAATCTCTCCATGGCGCTCAAGCAAGCCCATGACGGCAACCTTGCCCATACCGCCAGTCCCGATGTGCTTCTTCTTGTTCTCGTGTTGGAAGCGCGCCTTACCGCCCACAAAAGTCTCATCGGCCTCAACCTCGCCCGAGAGCGGAGCGTCGAAGTGGCCGATCTCCATTGCAAGGCGAATCCGGTGCGACATGAACCACGCGGTTTTCTGAGTCACGCCAAGGTTTCGCGCGAGCTGGTGCGACGAAACACCCTTCTTGAAAGCCGAGTACATCCAAAGAGCCGGGAGCCACTTGGAGAGGGCGATAGGCGAGTCCTCAAAGATGGTGCCCTTCTTGACTCCAAACTCATACTTACAAGCTTTGCAGCGCCACAGGGAGCGCGATGCGATGAACCCCAGGTCCGTGGCATCGCAGCGCACGCACCGCACGCCGTTAGGCCAGCGCAGACCCACCACGAAATCGCGGCAGACCGTCTCATCCGAGAAGTATCGGACGGCTCCGATGAGGGTTTCGGGGAACTTCGCCATGAGTAGATTGTACCACAAATTAGTGTGTCAAGTACCTAGAGATTCACCGATGGAGCCGACCCAGGCAATCGGCTCCGGAATCAAACTACTGGTGGAGCTTGATGAGCAAGCCCACCAGGGCGGCGACGACGGTTGCGACGTACTTGAGCGGAAGGTCGAGTTCGAACTGAACGGCGAGCTTGATGGCGGGGCTCCTAAGTTGGAAATGCGGTGCGGCTTCGGCCTGGCGTTTGTCGCACCGCCCCCGACTATACGAGGCGATTTCCTTTAGTGCGTCAAGTATATCGTTGCCCTAACTACGCTGAGCTTGCAGTCAAGCGCTTTCAGAATACGCGTCGAAAGCCAGCCGCATCTGACTGAAACTAGCTGACTGATGGTAATGCGATCACGTCTCCGGCAGATTTGACCTTGAGATGCTTGAACACAATCCCATCCGTCATCGATTGATAGGCGTCGGCAACCCATGGAAACGGCGCGGGATGGCTCCATTCTTCGGCGAAGTAGACAGCCTTAATCTTCGCCTGGCGCAGCTCTCTTAGGCAGATGAAACACGGCTGTAATGTCGTGTACATCACTGAACCTTCGACACTCACTCCAAAACGCGCAGCCGTAATAAGGGCATTTTCCTCGGCGTGAACGCACAAGCAGATGTCGTAGTAGCCGCCCGACGAGATCTCGCCTGTAGTCTTCTTCTTCGGATCGCAACGTGGGCAACCACCCTCATCGCAATTCTAAACGCCCTCGGGGGTGCCGTTGTAGCCCGTACTGATGATCCGGTTCTCCTTCACGATCACCGTGCCCACGTGGCGGCCCAAGCAGCGGGCGCCTTTGGCGACAGCAAACGCGATATTCATGTAGTAGTTGTGGAAGCGCTTCGGAGCTGTGGTCACGTCAAGCGGATACTATACGGCCAAGAAACCATCCCGCTGACCAAGAGTCACAAGTGACGCCCGGACACGGGAACCACTTCGTGAAGGTCCGCAGTATTTTCGGCCCGTGCGGGGCCAAAAGTCAGCGTGCTCCCTATCCGAGAGGTCGATCGGTGATCCTCACCTGATGCTCGAACTTCTCAGCCTTTTGCTCGTCGTCGTACTGAGGGGGCTAGTTACTCGTCTTCTATTTGGTTGAACATAAGGCTGTCCTGGATCTCATACAGGGCGTCCATCGCCTCCATCACGGAGGCGGGCTTGGCCTGAGCCAGGACCGTGACCTCGGGCGACTCCTCGATGACCTTGTTGATCGCGACGGACAGCACAGGCGGCATCTGCCGCTGGTCCGCCAGGTTCAGCATCTCGAGCTCGTTGAGGAGCTTGTCGATGTAGTGCATCTTGTTTCGGCGGGCATACTTGGCCCGCTGGATCCGCCGCTCCCGGGCGGTCATGTGCTCGATGGCGTGGCTAGCCTGCTTGATCAGTGGCATTTCTCTATCTCCCAAGACCAAGTTTAGGGCACCCCTGCCTTTTGTCAAGAACTGCCTGTAATAAATCGGATTATGCTGTTGCCAGCATGCCGTTCCGCCGCCGGACGTGCCCCAGGTGATCGCCGGCCGCTCGACCCGCATGGAGGTCCTCGAGCTGCTGAGGCGCAAGCGCAAATGCAGCGCCGAAATCATCGCATCCGATCTCGGGGTGACCACCAACGCGGTGCGCCAGCACCTGACCAACCTCGAGCGTGACGGCTTCGTGGTCAGCCATCCAGAGCGCAGCGGACGCGGCCGTCCCGCGCTGCTTTTCTCCCTCACCGAGCGGGCCGATTCGGTGTTCCCAAAACGTTACGGACAGCTCGCCACGATGGTCCTGCAGGAGGTCCAGGAGATGGGCGGCCCGCAAGCCCTCGACGAGATCTTCGCCCGGGTCGCCGAGCGCCATGCCGGCGGCATCGAGCACGAGCTCCAGGGGCTCGATTTCGACGAGAAGCTGCACCGCGTGGTGGCCTGGATAGGACGCGCGGGCACTCTGGCCGAGCAGAGCGACACGCCCGAGGGCGTCAAGGTGACGATTCACAACTGCCCGTTCCGAAACACCGCACTGAAGTTTCCCCAGGTCTGCACGATCACCCCGCATCTCATCACCCGGCTGCTCGGCGCGCCGGTCTCGCAGGCGGAGTCCATCCACCGCCGTGACCCTTACTGCTCGTTTGTCGTCCAGCGGCCTCCCCTACCTAGGTAGCGCCCAGGTCAGAGAGGTCGACGCGCTCGCCGCGGAGCGCTTCGGCATCTCGGTCGACTGGCTCATGGAGTCGGCCGGCTGGCAGGTGGCGAGCTTCTGCACCGGGCTCACGGCCGTGGTCTGCGGCGCGGGAAACAACGCCGGGGACGGCCTGGCGGCCGCCCGACACCTGCATCGCTGGGGCAGGCTGGCGAGCGTTTCGTGCGCCGCTGCAGAGCGCTTGCGCGGCCCGGCCGCGCAGGAGCTCGAAGCCCTGCGGCGCATCGGGGTCGAGGTTTCCGCCGAGCTGGACCTCGCGGGCGCCCAGATGGTCGCCGACGCCATATTCGGCACCGGCATCACACGCCCGCCCGAGGGTCGCTTTGCGGAGTGGATCGGGGCCATCAACGGCTCCGGCCTACCGGTCGTCGCCGTCGATCTGCCATCCGGGCTCGACGCGGACTCGGGGGTCGCCTACGCTCCAGCTGTGCGCGCGACGACCACTGTCACCCTCGGCCTGCCCAAGGCGGGCCTGACCAGAGCCGACGGCCCGCGGCTGGCGGGCGAGGTCTGGGTAGCGGACATAGGCGTGCCCTTCGAGGCTTACGCAGCGCTTGGGATCGAGGTTCCGCCCGACCTCTTCGCGCGATCGAGGGCGTTCAAGCTGTGAGCGCTCGACGATGACTCGCGAGGTGGTGTGGGACCGCGGCGTCTCGCTGCCAGGCCACCGCCTGTGGCTCGACCCGCTGGTGGTCCGCAACTTCGCCTTCATCTCCCACGCGCACACCGACCACGCGCGCAGGCACAAGGAAGCCCTGCTCACCCCGCAGACGCTCGCCTTGATCCCGGAAACCCGGAGGCCGCGCGGCTGGCGGATGCTCGGTTACCGCGAGGAGATGCGACGCGGGCAGGCCACCGTGATGCTTTATCCCGCCGGCCACATGCTCGGGTCCGCCCAGCTCCTGTTCGAGCATCGCGATACGAAGCTGCTCTATACGGGCGACATCAAGCTCCGCCAGGCGGGCGGGGCAGCGCCGACCTACGTCCCGAAAGCCGACGTACTCATCGTCGAGACGACCTACGGCCGCCCCCACTTCCGGTTCGGCGACCCCGATTCGACGATCGAGGCAATCGCGCGATGGTGCCGGCAGGCCCTGGAGAGCAGCGTCACGCCTGTCCTGCTGTGCCATGCGCTAGGCAAGACCGAGGAGGTGATGCTCGCGCTCGCTCCATATGGCTTCACCTTCGCGCTCGAGAAGCGTTGCGCGCCATGCGCGCGGGATTATGCCGCGGCCGGCCGCTCGCTTCCGGAATGGGTCGAGCTCGACGGCCAGGCCACCGCGGGTCGTGTCGTGATCTCGCCGCCGTCCGGCAAAGACGAGGTCCGCCGCCTGGGCCGCTACCGCACAGCGCTCATCTCGGGCTGGGCGAAGGACGCGGAGTTTGCGCGACTCTTCGGCGCCGATGCGGCATTCGACCTGTCGGACCACTGCGATTTCGACGAGCTCGTCGAGGTCGTCGAGCAGTCGGGCGCAGACCAGGTCTACACGGTGCACGGCTACACCGAGGATTTCGCGCGCCACCTTCGTAAGCGCGGGGTGCGGGCCTCGGCCCTGGAGGCGACCGAGCAGCTTCTGCTGGCGCTCTAGCGCAGCGCCCAGCCGGAACGCAGGACGGCGCGGCGCAAGTCTGCATCGGCCGCAGCGGCGTCGCTCAGCTTTGCGATCAGCAGGTCGACCCAAGCGGTCAGGTGGACCGGCGGCGCCAGCTCGAACGACTCGTTCCTGACGCGGGCTCGAAACGTGCGCCCCTCGACTTCGACCGCCACCTCTGTGATCGGCCCCCGGTTCAAATGCCCGCGCTTGGCATGGGCGATCGGGATCCGCTCCGCGAGATAGTTGAGGAGCTCAGCGGTGTCCTGCTCAGCGCTGAGCGGCGCATGGCAGAACACGCAGGTGCCGTCGAGCGGCAGGGAGGGAGCCGCGCACACGGAACAGTTCAATCGGTGTATCGCGTGATGGTCTGGTCCTCGCGCCGTTTCTCGGCCTGGTAAAGCGGGCAGTCCTCGTAGTGGCGCACGCAGATGGGCGGGCTGTCGCTCAACGCGTACTTGCGCTTGGACTTTCGGTCCACGTGACAATCGAATCGATAGACACGCAGCACTGCACGGCGATCTTTCACGAACTCCTCGAGGTACGGGCAGCGACGCATCGCGAATTACGATAGGCCACCATGCCGGTCCCCGCGAGCTCCGAGCCTTCGGCGTGAGTTCCGGGAATCCCGAAATCCGCCCTGGTTCGACCTCGATGCTTGATTTCGCACGCGCCGCCGCGACCGTGGGCGCCACCCCGGCCACCCTCGAGAAGACTCGCATCCTCGCCGCCTACCTTCGCCCGCTCGACGACGGCGATCTACGGCGCGCCACCACCTACATGAGCGGCCGCGCTTTCGGCCAGTCCCAACGGAGGACGCTCGGTCTTGGGTGGTCAGCCGTGAGCAAGGTCGTGACCACGGTGTCGGGACGCGACGCGGACGAGCTTGGCGAGATCTTCCGCAAGCATTCCGACATCGGTGACTGGGCCAGGGATGCGCTCGAAGGAAGGACTCGGCCGGAGCCCGTATCGCTGTTAGAGATCGAGCAAGCGCTGGAGGCGGTCCGGACTGCGCGAGGCGCAGCCAAAGGAGCGGCGCTGGAGCAGATCGTCCGGCGCCTCGAACCGGAGGCGGCGCGCTTCTTGATCAAGGTCATCGCCGGCGAGCTTCGCATCGGTCTGAGCGAAGGCCTCGTCGAGGCCGCGATCGCCGAAGCTTTCGAGGTGCCGATCACGATGGTCAAACGCGTCCACCTGGTCACCGGCGACGTCGGGGAAACTGCCGTCCGCTGCAGGCACCGCCAGTTCGAGACCACCACCATCACGCTCTTCCAGCCGGTGCGCTTCATGCTCGCAAGCCCGGTCGAGACGGCTCGTGAGGCCTTTGAGCGCATGGGGGCGGAGTCGGTGTGGACCGAGGAGAAGTACGACGGGGTCCGCTGCCAGCTGCACCGCCAGGGCGAGCGTGTCGAGCTCTTCTCCCGCGACCTCAAGGAGACGACGGGATCATTCCCCGAGCTGACCGACCACGCCGGCGCCATCGGTCACAGCGTCTTGTTCGACGGCGAGGTGCTGGCGCACCGCGACGGGCGCGTGCTGCGCTTCTTCGAGCTGCAGCACCGACTCGGTCGCAAGAACGTGGCCGAAGACTTGAGGTCAGAGGTGCCGGTCATCCTGGTGATCTTCGATCTGCTCTGGCTCGACGGCCGGACGTTGCTCGACGAGCCCCTCGCCACGCGCCGCAAGCTGCTCGAGGGGCTTGGGCTCAAGCACCCTTATCTTCTCGCGCGCGTCGAACAGGCAGGGAGTCCGGACCACCTGGACCGCATCTTTGCCGAGACGCGCGCGCGTGGCAACGAGGGGCTGATGCTCAAGGATCCGCTGAGCCCGTACACGCCCGGGCGCCGCGGGTTGGCGTGGCTCAAGCTGAAGCGTCCGCTGGCAACTCTCGACGTCGTCGTGACGGCCGTCGAATGGGGCCACGGCAAACGCAAGGGTATGCTGTCCGACTACACCTTCGCGGTCAAGGACGCCGGCTCGGGCAGGCTCTTCAACGTCGGCAAGGCGTACACCGGACTTACCGACGCTGAGATCGCGACCATGACCGAACGCTTCCTCGAGATGACGATCCAGGACCAAGGGCACGTGCGGGCGGTGCGGCCAGAGGTCGTGCTCGAAGTCGCGTTCGACTCGATCCAGCACTCGGGACGCCACCTGAGCGGCTACGCGCTGCGTTTTCCGCGCATCGTGAGGATTCGCGATGACAAGCCGGTCGAAGAGATCGACACTCTCGAACGTGTGGCAGAGCTCTACGAGCGGTATTTCGGCGAGAAGTCGGAGGTCGAGCTGAGCCAGGTTGCTCTGACGGACCTCCCCACGCGGCCGAGCTCGCTCCGCGAGCCAGGCCGACCTCCCCACCAGGTGGAGAGATGAAGCTCACGTTCATGGGGACCGCCGGAGCCAGGTTCATGGTGGCCAAGCAACTGGCCGCGTCGGGCGGCCTGTACCTCGAGGAGGGCGGCACCCGGATCAGCCTCGACCCTGGTCCCGGTGCCATCGTCCAGTACGCCAAGAGGAAGGTCGACCTGACCAAGCTCGACGCGATCGTCCTGAGCCATCGTCACCTCGACCATTCGGGCGACGTCAACGTGATGATCGAGGCCATGACCGAGGGCGGCTTTCACAAGCGGGGCCGGCTCTACTGCCCCCCCGACGCCCTCGACGAGGACCCCGTCGTCCTGAACTATCTGCGCCGCTTCCCAGCCGAGATCGTCAGGCTGTCGCCCGAAACCTCGTACTCGGTCGGCGACATCAGCTTCACCACCAGCCCGCGACACGTTCATCAGTCCGAGACGTACGGGTTCCGATTTGGCGACAAGCTGGGTTGGATCACGGACTCCGGCTACTACGACGGGATCGCCGAGCAGCACAAAGCGGATGTGATGGTCATCCACGTGGTGCTCATGCAATGTCGGGCCGATCTGCCGCACCTCTGCCTCGACGACGCCGAGCGCATCATCCGGGAAGCCAAGCCGCGGCTCGCGATCCTCACCCATTACGGCATGACGGTCTGGCGCGCGCATCCATGGGAGCTCGCCGCCGATCTGACCCAGCGCATCGGGACCGAGGTCAAGGCCGCCCGCGACGGCATGGCGCTCGAAATATGAGCCGCCCGCGGTGACGCCCCAGCAGCGATTCCTCCTGCTCCTGATCCTGGTCGGCGCGCTCGCCACCGTCCTCGGATTGGTGTCGAAGCGCACCCGGATGCTGCCTTACCCGGTCGTCCTCGCGGCCGCGGGAGTCGCCATCGGAGTGCTTCCCGGCGGACAGTTCCCGCGCGTGGGACCTGATGTGATCCTCATCGCTTTCGTGCCCGGCCTAGTGTTCGAGGCCGCCCTTGGGCTGGACCTGCCGGAGCTGACACGCCGCCTGCTCCCGATCGGCCTGCTCGCCTCGATCGGAGTGCTGATCACCGTGGTCCTCATCGGCCTGCTGGTCCACGTCTCGACCGGTCTGAGCGTGGCCAGCGGCATGCTGCTCGGAGCCATCCTGGCCGCCACTGATCCGATCGCGGTCGTTTCCATCCTGCGGCGCCTCAAAGCGCCGCTCGGGCTGGCCACGATCCTCGAGGGCGAGAGCCTGTTCAACGACGGCACAGGCGTCGCCGTCTTCTCCGCCGTGCTCGCGACGATCCTCAGCGGAACGCCTTCGCTGGGCGACACCACCATCCGCTTTTTCGTGATCACGATCGGCGGAACGGCGATCGGGCTGGCGGCCGGTTTTATCGGCCTGGCCCTGCTCCGTTTCGCGGAGGACGCCCAACTGGAGATCCTCGCGACCCTGGTGATCGCCTACGGCAGCTACCTGGCGGCCGACATCGCCCACTTCTCGGGCATCGTCGCCGTGGTCGTGGCCGGCATCGTGGTCGCGCGCTACGGATCGCAGATCGGACGGCTGCACGGGCCTCAACTGCTGGGTTTCTGGAACCTGCTCGCATTCGTCCTCAACGCGATGCTGTTCATCCTGGTCGGCGCGGCGCTCCCGGCCTGGACGCTGCTCCCCGTGGCGGGTTTTGTCGTGGTCGCCTACGTGATCGTGCTTCTCACCAGGGCGGTGCCGGTCTACGGCCTCCTCGCGCTCGCCGCCTGGCGTGGGCCGGCCATCCCCTGGCGCTGGCGCCACGTGACCTTCTGGGCCGGGCTGCGGGGTGCCTTGTCCGTCGCATTGGCCCTGTCCGTGGCCGGCGCGCACGGGGTGGACAGCCGCGTCTCCGCCATCGCTTACGGCGTGGTCCTGCTTTCGCTGCTGGTGCAGGGCGCCCTCATCGCGCCCGTGATGCGCGGACTACGCGTGGAGACCGCCGCATGAGCCGCTGGCGGTGGCGAGGCTCGGTCGCGATGCTGGCGATCTGCGTTGGATTCGTGATCTACCCGCTGATCGAGACCAGCGGCGACGTGATCAACTCCGACTGGCCCGTTTTTGCGACCGGCGCGCGAATCATCACGAGCAGCCCGGGCCACCTCTACGACCTGGACCTTCAGCGGCGCGTCGAGACTGAGGTGACCGGGGGCCGGGTGTTGGTGTCGCTAGGGGTCAAGGGAGTCCTTCCTTTCCTGGCCCCGGCGTGGGCCGCGCTGGTCGCCGCGCCGTTCGAGCTGCTGGGCACCGACCTCGGGGGCCGGCTCTGGATCCTGTTCGGACTGGTCTGCCTGGCGGCCGGCCTCCTCCTGGCGGTGCGGCCCCGCCCGCCCTCGGCCATCTTGCCGGCCTTCGCCTCCGTCCCAACCGCGCTCCTCCTGGTCAACGCCCAGCTTCACGGGCTAGTCGCGCTGGGAGTCGGAGCTGCCATCGCGCTCTGGTCCAGGCCCTACCTCGCGGGGCTCGCTCTCGGTCTCACGCTTATGAAACCCAACCTGGTCGTGACGCTGGGTGTCGCCTTAGTCCTGGCTCGCCGCTGGAAGGTGCTGGCCGGCTGGGCGGCGGCGGGCGCGATCCTTTGGACGTCGACGGCCGTCCTCAACCCGCGTTGGGCGCTGGAGTGGTTCAGCGCCGCCGGATCCGCGGTGCAACGGGGCGAACACGAGATCGACCTGGCCCACCTCGGCGTGTTCCTTCCCACCGCGCTCCGGACTCCTGTCGAGATACTGCTCAGCCTGGCGACGACGGTCGCGATCCTGCTGCTGGCGAGACGCCGGCGCGACGACTTTCAGGCCGCCGCCGCGATCCTGGTCGCGGGCTCGGTCGTCGCGGCCCTGCACGCCCTTCCGACCGACCTCGTCATGGTGGCGGTGGCCATGGCGATCTGGGGCCGGGCGCAGTGGTACGACTGGCTTTTGCTCTCGATTGGCGCCGCCGCGTGCGCGCTGAGCCCAGACCCGGCGCCCGTGATAGCGGGCCTGCTGGTGGTCGGCTGGGTGTGCCTGAGGGCGGCTGGGGTGGTTAGCTGGTGGCGGCCAGGGCCGGAAGCTTGGTCTGCGCGATGATGCCGTCGATCAGGCCGTAGTCGACCGCCTCCTGCGCGGTCAGGAAGAAGTCGCGGTCGGTGTCGCGCTCGACCCGGTCCAGTGCCTGGCCGGTGTGCTTGGCGATCAGCTCGTTGAGCACGCCGCGGATGCGAACGATCTCTCGGGCGTGAATGTCGAGGTCGCTGGCCTGTCCCTGCATGCCCTGGCCGCCGATCAGCGGCTGGTGCATGTGGATGGTGGAGCTCGGCAGCGAGAACCGCCTGCCCTTGGCACCGGCCATCAGCACCACCGTGCCGAAGCTCGCCGCCCGACCGATGCAGACCGTGGATACCGGCGCCTGGACGTACTGCATGGTGTCGTAGATCGCAAAGCCGGCCGTCACCGCGCCGCCCGGAGAGTTGATGTAGATCTGGATCTCCTTCTCGGGGTCGTCCGCCGCGAGGTACATGAGCTGGGCCACGACCAGGTTCGAGACCACGTCGTCGATCGGGCGCCCGATGAGGATGATCCGGTCCTTCAGAAGCCTCGAGTAGATGTCGAAGCTGCGCTCCCGGTTACCGCCCTCATTCTCTGTGACTGTCGGGACGTATGCCATTGCTGCTCGCAGAATACGTGAATATGGCGACGAGAGGCGACGTGCTCGCCCCGGCGGATTTCTTCACGGGACTCCGCAAGAGGCTCAAGGCGTCACTGCCGCTCGCTCTGCGCAACTTCACCAGCGGCCGCGGCCGCGGCCGCTTGATGAAGGTTCACTACGCGCAGACCGAGTTCCACTACGAGGCGTGGCATCACACCGGCGACGGACGGCTGGAGGTGGGCCTGCACTTCGAGGGCACGACTGAGCAGAACCAGCGCGCGTTCGACTTCTTTCGCTCGCACGTGCTCGAGGTCAAGGCCAACCTGCCCCGCGCCGAGCTCGAGCCCTGGGACCGCGGCTGGTCGCGGCTTTACGAGACCATTCCTGCCGTGCAGCTCGACGAGCTCGTGCTCGACCACGCGGCCGACCTGATGACCGCCTACATCGTCAGCCTGCAGCCGCTGGTCGAGCTGCTGGCGGCGGTTTAGCGCCGATGGAGCCCCTGGAGGCACGCGACCTCTTCCCGCTGACGGAGCGCTACATCCACATGAATCACGCCGGGGTCTCCCCGATGTCACAGCGCGCGCGCGCCGCGATCGAGCAGGTCGTTGAGGCGATGATGAACCGGCCTTACCGGGACCACTGGGCCCAGGACGAGGCGGACCGCGTGCGCGCCCTGGTCGCCCAGCTGGTCAACGCGCCTGCCGCATCGATCGCCCTGACCCGCAGCACCGCGCACGGCATGTCCCTGCTCGCGCAGGGAATGACCTGGGAGAAAGGCGACAACGTGGTGGGCGCGACCGGCGAGTACCCGGCCAACGTCTACCCGTGGATGAACCTCGCACGTCGGGGCGTCGAGTTTCGCCAGGCCCAGGCGCTGGACGGCCGGATCACCCCCGATTCGGTGATGGCGCTAGTCGACTCACGCACAAGGCTGGTGGCGGTGTCGCACGTTGAGTTCTGGAACGGTTTCCGGCTCGACATCGCGGCGATCGGTGCCGAGTGCCGGCACCGAGGCGTCGTGCTCGCAGTCGACGTCATGCAGAGTGCCGGCGCTCTGAAGCTGGACCTGGAGCGCCTGCCCGTCGACTTCTGCGCCGCCGGAGCCGGCAAGTGGCTGATGGGGCCACCCGGGATCGGGTTCTGCTTCTGCGCTGCACCGCTGCTCGAACGGCTGCAGCCGGTCATCGTCGGAGTGGGCTCGGTAGCAGGGCATGACCGGTACTTCGAATACGACCTCACGCCGGCGGAGGGCGCCAGACGCTTCGAGGAATCGGTGGTGTCGCTGCTGGACACGGCCGCGTTCGGGGCGGCGCTGGAGCTGCTGCTCGAGGTCGGGCCCGAGGCGATCGAAGCGCGAGTGCTGGACCTCTCGCGAAGGCTGGCCGAACGTGTCGCAGCCGCTGGATACGAGATCATCGAACCATGGCCCCGAACCCGCGATGAGTCGTCCGGCATCGTGTCGTTCCGCAGCGCCGGCGTCCCGGCCTCGTCACTGCTGCGGGACTTGAGCGCCGCGCACGTGATCGCGCGCACGCATCGGGACTTCGTGCGACTATCGCCGCACTTCTACAACACAGAGCAGGAGGTCGATCGCGTGGTCGAAATCCTTGCTCCAGAGAGGGTGAATCGATGAGAACAGTCGAAGTCAGCGACAAGCTCCAGGCGTACATGGATGCCCTGGTGCCCAAGCGCGACGCGGTGTTGGCCCGGATGGAGGAGGAAGCTCGCCGCGAGGAGATACCGATCGTCGAACCGCATGAGGGCGCCCTGCTCTACCTGCTGGTCAAGATCGCCGGCGCCAAGCAGTTGCTCGAGCTGGGCACCGCCACGGGCTACAGCGGCATCTGGATGCTCCGTGGCACCGAAGGCGGGACGCTCACGAGCTTCGAGCTCGACCATGCGCGTGCGGAACGGGCGCGGGCCAACTTCTCTGAAGCGGGTTTCAGCAAGCACACGACCGTGATCGAAGAAAACGCGACCACCGGTCTCGAAAAGATCGACTCCAGGTTCGACGTTTGCTTCATCGACCTGCTCAACTCCTTCCGGTCGGAGGAGATCACCCGCCGCGTGTTCGACCTGTGCATGGAACGGCTCAACGCCGGCGGGCTGCTCATGGCCGACAACGCTCTGCGCCAGGGCGAGGTGCTGGGGCCGAAGACGCAGCAGGCCCGCAACGTCGAGTACTACAACCGACTGGTCTCCGAAGATCCGAGGCTGGAGAGCGTGGTGATCCCGATCCGCGACGGGCTCTCGGTCGCGCGGGTTCGCGACTGACTCCAAGCACCTGGGTCTGGCTGCGGCGGGGAGGCTACGTTCTGCTCGGGCTGTCGGTATTGAACGTCATCCCGGCGTTGGTCTTCCTCGGTTTCGCGCTGACCGCATCAGACGGCCGGCGGAACGTCGCCGTCATCGAGACCATCATCAACCTTGGGTTCGCGATCGGAAACGGAGGGGTTGGATTTGCGCTGCTGATCGCAAGCAGAAAGCGGCTAGGGTGAGGTTGCCGGCTTCGCCTCTTCGCCTTCGATCCAAAACGTGCCGTCCGCGGCGTGCTCCTTCTTCCAGATCGGCACCGACTCTTTGAGCCGGTCGATCCCCCACTTGCACGCGGCGATCGCCTCCGCGCGGTGCGGCGAAGACACCGAGACGACCACCGATGCATCTCCGATCTCCAGCTTGCCTGTGCGGTGCGCCATCGCGACGCGGGCCTCTGGCCACCTCTCGGCGATCTCGTCGCCAATCTTTCGCATCTGGGCGGTGGCCATCTCGGCGTAGGCCTCGTAGTCGAGATGAGTCACGGTCCTGCCGCGCGAGTTGTCACGCACCACGCCGGTGAAGGTGCAGATGGCCCCGGCTCCCTTGTGCTCGACGGCCGCTTCAAGGCGCCGTGCATCGAGCGTGCCCGACGTCAGCTCGAACAGGACACCGACCGCGTGCGCCCCACCGCTGACCGGAGGGATGAACGCCACCTCGTCGCCATCTGAAACCTGTGCGCTCCAGTCGGCGAAGTCCTGGTTGACGGCGCCGCGCACGGCGCCGCGGTCGGGCTCGAGCGCCGGGTGCAGCGAGCGCATCGCGTCGTAGACGTCAGCCACGGTCGACTCGGCTGGAAGCGAGATTCCCTCCGTGTCGAGTCCGGCCTGCTCGCGAAGCCTCGCGAAGAACCGCACGCGAACCGCGATCGCCACCTCCACGACTCAATGTTACGAAGCGGCCGACGTCGCGCCGATGAAGACGTGCACCTCTCTGCCGGAGTCCAGGGCGCGCTCGACGGTCGTTCGAGTGCCCTTGGAGCTGCCGTCCCAGAATGCGACCAGCACGTCACAGGCGTCGATCAGACGCTGGTTGCGAGCCGCCGACCTGCTCGCATCTGACATCTCGTCGAAAGACGCGGGCATCACTTGGACCGGGATCCCCTTCGCCCGCGCTGCCTTGGTCGCCGCCGCGTCGACGCCGCTGGCGCTGCCCGTGATGACCGATGCCCCTGGTCGGAGTGAGCTCACGTACTCCACCACGCGCTCGATATCCGAGAACCGCCGGCTCCCCACGATCGCGACCCTCACAGATGATCGCCCAGCCGCCTAGCCGGCGGTCGAGGCGCTCTTCCCGATCGTGTGGATGTTCTTCTCGAACATCGTCCGCAGCTTGGCCGCCTGACGGTCGTACTCGTCGAGATCCGACCAGCTGCCGCGCGGATCGAGCACCTCGCTTGGGACCTCGGGCACGTGATCAGGGATCTGCAGGCCGAACACAGGATCTCGGTGCGTCACCACGCCGTGGAGCTTGCCCTGCACAATCGCGCGGACGATCGCGCGCGTATGGGCGATCGACATACGCGTGCCGACTCCGTAAGGCCCTCCGACCCAGCCCGTGTTCAGCATCCACACCTCGGCGTGGTGCCTGTTCACGCGCTCGATCAGCATGTCCGCGTACCGCTCCGGCGGCAACACCAGGAAGGGCGAGGCAAAGCACGTGCTGAAGATCGGTTCGGGCTCGGTCACGCCGCGCTCGGTGCCCGCCACCTTGGCGGTGTAGCCGGACAGAAAGTAGTGGCGGATCTGGTCGTCGTCGAGGCGGGCCACCGGGGGAAGGACGCCATAGGCGTCGGCCGACAGGAAGATCACGTTGTTCGGGTGCTTACCCGTGCCGGACAGCACCGCATTCGGGATGAGATCGACCGGATAGGCAGCCCGCGTGTTCTCCGTCCTCTGCTCGGAGTCGTAGTCGGGGATCCTCGTCCTCGGGTCGTAGACGACGTTCTCGAGGATGGTTCCGAAGCTCTCGGTGGCGGCGAAGATCTCCGGCTCAGACTCCTTCCGGATGCGGATCGTCTTCGCGTAGCAGCCGCCCTCGAAGTTGAAGACCCCGGTGTCGCTC
>DATLUC010000004.1:0-30257 GCA_035533335.1 Candidatus Baltobacterales bacterium | reverse complement strand
TTGACCGCCCAGCCGACGCCGAACACTCGATCGCTGAACAGCCGGTCCGAGTGCGGATTCCAGTAGGCGTCACGGATCCGCTGCAAGGTCGGCGGCCGAAAGTCGTACGGGACCACTCCTACCACCCGGCCTTCCCAGGTCCGCTCCTGGGCCGGCTTGGCCAACTCGGTGGCCACGGCGGCCACGACCAGCCCAAAGACGGCAAACCGGACCAGCCTACGCACCCGCCGTACACTCCGCATACTTCAGATGAAGCGTAGTACCAAAGTAACTTTGAACGTTTTGTACACGTTGAGGCACACGGGGTAGATGGCAAACAAGCCTCAGACCATGTCGAGCTGGCTACGGTGGCTGACGCCTGGTCTCCAGATCAAGCGGTGGCTCCTGCTCTTGATGTTTTCGGAGCTCGTGCTCGTGCTCGGCGTCGCCTACGCCTTGAAGGAGATCTACCAGACGCTGACCCTTCCGCACGGGTTCTACTACGTGACGCTTCAGTTCCTCCCCTACTGGGCGCGCGCCGGGGTCTTCGGCATTCTCGGCGTGGGATTGCTGGTCCTCAGCTACCTGAAGCTCACTCAGTCGGTGCTCGGTCCCTTCATACCCGGCAACAGCACCAGCAGCATCGTCGAGGTGATCCATGCGTTTCGCCTGCGCGGCCGCGGGCCACGCATCGTGGCGATCGGCGGGGGTACCGGACTCAGCTCGCTGCTTCGCGGACTGAAGATCTACACGTCCAACCTTTCCGCGATCGTGACCGTCGCCGACGATGGCGGCTCCTCGGGGCGCTTGCGCGACGAGTACCGCATCCTGCCGCCGGGCGACTTTCGGCAATGCCTCATCGCGCTTGCGGACGCCGAGCCTCTGATGAAGCAGCTTTTCGACCACCGGTTCACTGAAGGCTCGCTCGGAGGCCACTCTTTCGGAAACCTGTTCATCATGGCGATGGCCGACGTCACGGGGAACTTCGAGCACGCGCTCCGGGAGTCTGGGAAGATCCTCGCGGTCAAGGGCACGATCATCCCGTCGACGCTGCAGGACGTCACCCTCGTCGCATCGATCAATGGCAGCACCGTCGAAGGGGAGTCGAAGATCCCCAAGCAGAATGCTCCCATCAGCCACGTACTGCTGAAGCCGGACGGCGCGCAGGTCAACCCCGAGGCCGCCCAGGCGATTCTCAGCGCGGAGCTGGTCGTGGTCGGGCCGGGCTCGCTCTATACGTCGATCCTGCCCAACCTGCTCGTCGAAGGGATGGTAGAGGCAATCAAAGCGTCACCGGCCCTTAAGGTCTACATCTGCAACGTGGCCGCGCAGCCGGGCGAGACCGACGGCTATGGGGTCGACGACTACCTGCGGGTGATCCGCGAGCACGTCGGAGCGAACCTTTTCGATTTCGTGCTGGTCAACTCCAACCATGCACACGCGCCGACGGGTGGCCAGTCAGCGGTCATCTTCAAACCCTCCGACAGCTCCCAGCATCCTGAGGTTCGATTCATCGCCGCCGACGTCGTGAACAACCGCATTCCGTCGCATCACGACCCGGACAAGCTGTCTCGCACGATCATGCGTCGGGTCTGGCAGGCGTAGCGGCCGAGGACTCGCGCCGGGCGCGCCGCCGCCCGACGATTTCGACCACCAGGGTCGCCGCGGCCACGTAAAGCAGGCCGTCCAGCGCATCCACCACGTAGTGCTCGCCCAGATACACGATCGATACCCCCACCGCAAGGGCCCACATGATCAGCCCGATCGACAGCCACCGATACCTCTTCCACGCATACACGGCCGCGAGAGAGGGAAACGCCGCATGCAGCGACGGGAAGGCCGCGAACTGGTTGGGATTGAAGCTGTGATAGATCTGAGATACGAAGTACTTGTTGCCCCAGAGCGCCGCGACAGTCTGGTTGTTGATCTTCACCACCTCTTTGGGGAACTGGTACCAGGGCGGCGCGCTCGGCCAGAAGAGATAAGTTGCGAAAGCGACGAAGCACATGAGCAGGAGCGCGGACACGAACTGCCAGTAATGCTCACGGCTGTTGATCCAGAACACGAAGCCCACCACGATCGGCAGCGGGAAGTGCATGAAGTAGAAGAACATCGCGACCACGTCCTGCCAGCTGACGACGCCGGGGCGATAGAAGGCGTGCTGCAGGAGGATGGTCGGAATCTGTCCGGCAAAGAGGAGGCGCTCGGGCCCCGAGAGGTCGTGCGGTGCGAAGCCTGTCTTGGACGCGAAGCCACGCATCGCCTCGTATGCGAAGAACAGCAGGAGAAACGGAGCCCAGTCCGTGATGAACGTCCGGCCACGGCCCATGGCGATGGCGATGACCAGGAGCGCCAGCACGACCCACTCGGGTTCGATCGAGACTCCGCGCCAGAGCATTACGCCGAAGATCAGCGCCAGGTAGAGGACGCTCCCGACCAGGATGGCGCGGGGCCGGCGCACCCGCGCCGGCCGCTCAGCGGGTTCGGACAACCGCCACTGCTGCGATCTCGACCGTCACGGAAAAAGGCAGCGCGTTGGTGCCCAGCGCCGCCCTTGTGTGCTTCCCCGCCTCGCCCAACACGTCGACCAGGAATTCAGATGCTCCGTTCAGCACCTTCGGCTGGTCGCCGAACTCAGCCGTCGAGAGCACGAAGCCGGTGAGCTGCGTCAGCTGCTCGACGTTGTCCAGCCCGACCGCTCCCTCGATCTGCGCCAGCAAGTTCACAGCGCACACCCTTGCTCGTCTTGCCGCCTCCTCGACCGGCACCTCGTCGGGACAGCGCCCCGTCAGCAGGGTATCGCCCTCACGCGAGATCTGGCCGGCGATGTAGAGCAGCGCGCGATGATCGCCGAGCGGGACCAATCGCGTTTGCACGTATGAGGCAGCAGGCGCGGGCGGAGACGGAAGCTTGATCCCAAGCTCGCTCAAGCGGTCGTGCGGATTTGACACCCTGGCCAACCGAGCGAGTCTAGTGGAACAGCCGCGCTATCTGCGACGCCCGCGCGCGTTCGCCACGAGCGCAGCGAGAATCAGAAGGAGAGCGGCAACCCCGAGCGCGACGTAAGGAGCCTGCGATGCGGCCAGGAACGCGAACATGCCGGGCCTGGAGGATCCACCCGCCGTGCGCACACCGCTGGCCACGACCTTTGGCGAGGCTGCCGGGCCCTGCGGGATGCCGCCCGTGTCGTGGTATGCCCACAGCGTCGCGACGTGGCTCGACGGCTCGAACAACGCGACGTAAAGGACAGGCGATTCGTTGTTCGAGACCGCGAGGGCGGTCACCGATGATTGCGGAGGCGCCAGCGACACGAAGTCCTGACCCGAATCGCTGGTGCGCCACAGGCCGCCGGCGCCGGATCCGCCGCCGTCGCTGGCGGCATAGAACCTGTCGTAGTGGTCCGTGATGAAGGTGATCTGCGTGTAGTCCGTCGAGGGCAGCAGCTGGCCGCCGCTGAGGGGCGTGAACGTCGTCCCGTTGTCCGTGGACTGAAACAGGCCGGCGTTGGTGCCGACGACCAGGGGCCGGATGTTGCCGGTGGGTGGCAGCGGGCCCGATACCAGCTTGACCGCGAAGTCCCCACTGATAGGAGGCGTGAACGTGGTCCACGTGCCTCCTCCGTCCAGGCTCTGGAAGAGAGCCAGTTGCGCGCCCGTCGCCGACGAGTCACTGCCGGCCACCAGGCGGACCGGCGAGTGGGTCGCTTCCACCGCCAGCGAGCCGATGCTGTGCGCGTCGAGGCCGGACGGGGTCCAGGTGAAGCCGTCAGGGCTCACATAGACGCCGTGGTCGGTCCCGGCCGCGACCAGGGTCAGCGAGAACGCGAATGCGCGCACCGTTCGACCGTCCAGCCCCGTGGTCGACGTCCACGTCATCCCACCGTCGCGGCTGGCGATAGCGCCGGATCCGCCCGTCCCGGCCAGCACCAGCCCGGCCTTGAACGGGCTGAAGGCAACGGTGGTCACGAGCGACTTGCCCGAATGCACCGAGGCCCACGTCGTGCCTCCGTCGGCGCTCCTGAACAGCGACCCTTCCGAGTTCGCGGCGATCAGCGCCTGGTTGTTGGACGGGTCCACCGCCAGGGCAAAGATGGCGGACCGGCCCTGGTGCGGCAGCGCCTTCAAAGCGACCCACGTCGAATCTGGCAGGGCGTCCGCGTGGACCGCCCCGGCGGCCGGCAGAAGCAGCCACACGGCCGTAAGCGTCGCGACAAGACGTTGGCCAGCTAGCGACACGAGCCTGCCGATTATCACCGAAGCCCGAGCCCGAGCGGGCGGGCCTGGGGTCGCCGCCAGTCCCTGTATGCCTACAATCCGTCCGTGCCGGGTGACAGGGGTTCCCGCGACTTGAAGGTGCAGCCACGGGGGTCCTGGATCGCCCGAGTCGGTGTGTGGCTCGATCGCGCCGCCTTCAAGCCGGCTTCGCTTCCCGACGACCTCGTCACCGGCATCGCGTTGACGCCGCCCGTGGTCGCGGGTCTGGTCATCTTCAAGTTCCCTGCCTTCGAGATGCTGCTGGTCGCCCTGGCCGTCGGCGCGGCCGCGCAGCTCGCGGTCCGCTGGTTGTGGCGGCACCATATCCCACGCACCTCGGCCAGCCCGATGATCGCGGCGATTTTCGGGGTCGCCCTGGTCGGCGCGGGAGCGGGATTGGTGACGTCGGTCGAGATCTCGCTGCTGGCCGTGGTCCTCGAATCTCTTCGAGCCCGCTACGTGCCGGCGATTCGCGCCCAGGCAGGTCTGCTGGCATATGCGGCAGTGGCTCTCGCGACGCGAGGCGCAGCGAACGCGTACCTGAATCCTGCGAGCGGCAAGCCGTTCGGGGACCCGATCAGCACCTGGTACCGCTTTTTCAGCCCCGAGTCCGCACCGATCGATCCGATCCGCCTGTACGTGGGCAACGTGCCGGGACCCGTCTTCGCCACGTCCCTGCTCGCGGTGGCGATCGGCGTGGCCTGGCTCGCATATGCGCGTCGACTCAGCTTCGTCGTCCTGATCACCTTCCTCGCCGGCGCGTGGGTGGCGATCAACACGTTCCACTGGGACTACATGTTTCAGCTCGACAGCGGTCCGACGTGGTTCGTCGCGGGACTCGTGCTGGCCGACCGTCGCCTGTTGCCCGGCTCGTGGGCAATCCGGCCGGCGCTGGGCTTTGCCGCCGGGCTCTTCGCGATCGGCTTGCGGCGCAACGGCTACGGCATCGAAGCCGCGCTTTTCACAGTCGCCGTGGGGCAGGCGGTCATGGCCGTGGTCGCCGTCGTCTTCTGGGCCGCCTCGAGCTCGATGGAGCGCTGGAAGCGCAATCGCCGCCTGGCCCAGCGGGATGCCAACCTGAAGGTGGTCAAGAGCATCCCGCGGGCGAGCTGAGCCTCGCCCCTGCGCCACGGTCAGTCGAAGAGCTTGCGACCCCGGGTCACGAACTGGTCGCGGCGCGGCCCCGTCCCCACCAGCTCGACCTTGACCCCCATCAGCTCGCCGATGCGATCGATGTAGTCGCGACACTCCTGGGGTAGGTCCTCCCAGCAGCGCGCCGCGCCGATCTCCACTTCCCAGCCGGGCATGTCCTCGTAGATCGGTTCGCAGTGCTTGTAGTGCGAGATGTTCGCCAACGGATGGTCGTAGCGGCTGCCGCGGAACTTGTAGCCGGTGCAAATCTTCAGCTTGGGCTGGTCGTCGAGGATGTCGAGGCGCATCAGGGCGGCGCAGCCGATGCCGTTCACGCGCGCGGCATAGCGGGCGACCGCGGCATCAAACCAGCCGATGCGGCGAGCACGGCCGGTGACGGTTCCGAACTCGTGGCCGCGCTCTCGGATCTGGTCCCCCACCTCGTCGAGCAGCTCGGAGGGGAACGGCCCGTAACCCACGCGCGAGGTGTACGCCTTGAAGACCCCCAGGGTCAGGTCGACCTTGGTGGGAGGGATGCCGCTTCCGGTCAGGGCTCCGCCTGCGGTCGGGTTGGAGCTGGTGACGTAAGGGTAGGTGCCGAAGTCGAGGTCGAGCATCGTCGCCTGCGCGCCCTCGAGCAGGATGTTGGCATTGCGGTCCAAAGCATCCTGGATGAGAGGAAAGGTGTCCTTGATGTGGGGATCGAGCTGCTTGGCGTAGCCCATGTACTCCTCGAGCATGCTCGACCAGTCATATGGCTCTCTTCCGTAGAGCTTGGTGAGAACCGGGTTCTTGACCTGTCCGACCACGAAGGCGAGCTTCTTGCGCATGAAAGCTTCCTTCTGCAGGTCGCCGACGCGAAAGCCGATGCGCCGGATCTTGTCCGAGTAAGCCGGACCGATGCCCCGCCACGTCGTGCCCAGGCGATCGTCGCCGCGCGCGTCCTCCTCCAGCTGATCGAACAGCGGGTGATACCGCATGACCATGTGCGCGCGCTCGCTGACGATCAGGTTCTTGGGCTCGATCCCGCGCTCGCGCAGCTGTGAGATCTCGCGGAGCAGGACGATCGGATCGACGACCACACCGTTGCCGATGATGCAGGTGCACTGCGGGTAGAGGATCCCCGATGGGATCAGCTGGAACTTGAACTCGCCGTGCTCGGTGATCACGGTGTGGCCGGCGTTGTTGCCGCCCTGGGAGCGGATGACCATGTCCGCCCTCTCGGCGAGGTAGTCGATGACCTTCCCCTTGCCCTCGTCGCCCCACTGGCCGCCGACCAGGATGATTACCAAGCGATCATTCCGTGCCCGGTTCGGGCCGCCTGATCTCCAGGTTGTAGAAGCGCGTGTGGTCGCGGCGGAACTTGAGCTCGATGGTCCCCGTCGGTCCGTTGCGGTGCTTGGCCACGATGACCTCTGCGATCCCCGGGCGTTCGTCGGACTTGTAGTACTCCGGCCTGAACAGGAACATCACGACGTCGGAGTCTTGCTCGATGCTGCCGGACTCCCTCAGGTCGCTGAGGATGGGACGTTTGTCAGGTCGCTGCTCGGGCGCGCGGCTGAGCTGCGAGATCGCGATCACCGGGATGCGCAGCTCACGCGCGAGCCCCTTCAAAGCGCGCGAGATGGCAGACACCTCCTGGACGCGGTTGTCATCGCCGCGCGACCGCCCGTGCATGAGCTGCAGGTAGTCGAGAAGGATCATGTCGATGTTGTGCCGCATCTTGGCCTGCCGCGCCTTGAGCTGAAGCGTCAGCTCGTCCATCACCGGCGTGTCGTCGATGAAGATCGCGGCCTCTCCGAGAGGACCCAGCGCATTCGAGACCCGGTCGAACTCCGCCTCGGTGAGGAGGCCGCGGTGCATGCGCTGCGCGTCGATCTGCGCCTGCTCCGTGAGCAGCCGCTCGGTGAGCTGCTCCTTGGACATCTCGAGGCTGAAGATCGCGACCGACTTCTTGGCCTCGAGCGCCGCGTGCAGCGCGACGTTGAGCACCCATGAGGTCTTGCCCATGGCCGGACGGCCCGCGACGATTACCAGGTCCGAATCCTTGAACCCGCCGGTCATGCGGTCGAGATCGTGAAACCCCGAAGGGATGCCGACGATGCCCTGCCCGCTCTCCATCTGCAGCGAGATGCGCTCCATCGCCGGGCCGAGCAGGTCGTAGAGACGGGCGAGCTCGCGCTGGTCGCGGTCGTCGGCCACGCCGAACACGAGCGATTGGGCCTGGTTGATGGCGTCTTCGGCTTCGACCGAGTCGTCATAACCGAACCCGGCGATGCTTCCGCCGGCCGAGATGAGGCGTCGCTTGTACGCCTTCTCCTTGACGATGCGCCCGTAGTACTCGATGTTCGCCGCGGTCGGCACCGCTCCCTGCATCGAAGCGAGCTGTGCCCGCCCCCCGACCCGGTCGAGCAGTCCCATGGTCTGCAGCTGCGCGGCGAGCGTGACGTTGTCGATCGGCTCGCCCGACGCGAACAGGTCGAGGGCCGCGCGATAGATCTGACCGGTGTTCTCGCGGTAGAAGTCCTCCGGGTGAAGGAACTGCAGGACCTTGGCGATCGACAGCGGGTCGACCAGGATCGAACCGACGACCGACATCTCCGCGTCCAGGTCGTTGGGCGGAACCCGCCCAGGGGAAAGAGGAAGCGTGGTCGCCATGCTCTAGCTGTCCGGGGGGCCTAGCGGTCCTGCGTGACGATCAGGTTGACGTGGGCGTCCACGTCCCGATGCAGCTTGAGCGCGACCTTGTGCTCGCCAAGCGTACGGATCGGATCCTTGAGGTCGATCTTGTGACGGTCGATCTCCACGCGGTGCTGAGCTTTGAGCGCTGCCGCGATGTCTTGGTTGGTGATCGAGCCGAAAGCCTTGTCCTCGGCGCCCACCTTCAGCCGCACGACCACCGTCTTGTTGTCGATATCATCCGCCACTGCCTGCGCGTCGTTGCGCTCCTTGGTCTCGCGCTTGGTGGCGGCGTCGCGCAGCCGCTTGGCCTCGGCCTCGACGCCCTTGCCGGCCGTCACCGCCAGCTTGCGGCGCAGCAGGAAGTTGCGGCCATAACCGTCCGCCACCTCTTTCACGTCCCCGGCCCGCCCGAGGTTGTCGACATCCTGAGTCAGCATCACCCGCAATTCACAAGACCTCCGAAACCGATTCGTACTCGTCGCGGCGGCGGAGCCGCGATCGGACCCGACTGAAGAGGCGCCCGCCCCCGTGTCGCGCAGCCGCGACCGTGTCGCGGACGTCCCGGTCCCACAGGCTCTGCTTCGCCTTCAACGCTTCCTCGTGCTGGTGGCGAATTTCATCGGGACAGGCCTGGATGAACGTCTCTACCGCGAGCACCCCCAGCGCCACCATGTCCAGCTCGCCCAGGACCGGGATCCAGGCCGGGAAGTCGATCGGGCTCACGATCAGGCCGAGTGCCGCCAGCAGCACCGCCTTGGGCGCAGCCGGCACGCGTTCGTCCCGCAACAGGCAATAAGCGAGCTTGCCATGTCGCGGCACGTCGACCAGGATCTCTTTGGCGCGCGAAAAGACATTTGGCAAGGGGGCTGCCACAGCCTACAGCTTTTCAGCCTCGCGGGAAAGCCGATTAACAGTAGCCTTGCGCCCATGACTGCGGTCGGAGCCCCGGTCAAGCCTGTCGATGCGAGCTTCGGGAACCTGCGCCATATCGCCCTGAGCGCGTTCTGGTTCGGGAGCTTCTTCCTGTGGCAGCCATTCACCTTCGTCATCATCCAGGACCGGGTCGACGCCCTGGTGCCGAACCGGAACGACCAGGGAACCGCGATCGGGCTTGCAGTCAGCGTCGGGGGACTGTTTGCGATGGCGATCCCTCCTCTCGTGGGCGCCATCTCGGACCGCCTCTCGACGCCGCTTGGAAGACGCCGGCCGATCATGATCGGGTCCACGATCCTGACCCTGCCGGGCTTGGCGCTGCTGGCCACCGCCGGCAGCTACCCCCAGCTCGTGATCGGTTACGCATGGGTCCAGTTCTTCTTCAACGCGGCCGGCGCCGCCTTCGCCGGCATCATCCCCGACGTCGTCCCGGCCCAACAGTTCGGCCGGGCCAGCGGCTTTCTGGCGACGATGGTCCAGCTCGGCAGCGGGGC
The DNA here is from genome assembly GCA_035533335.1 of Candidatus Baltobacterales bacterium. Lineage (GTDB taxonomy): Bacteria > Chloroflexota > Dormibacteria > Dormibacterales > Dormibacteraceae > DATKSS01. Next base: position 20,785 of record DATLUC010000004.1, on the reverse strand, counting down.
AGGCCTCTTCTCGTACGGCCTGTTGCACGGCGCCCATCTCGACCGCTGGATCTATCTCGCATTCGCGGTGGTCATCGTGGCCACGCTGATCCCGACATCGTTCGCGGCGGCCGGTGAGGGTTCGCAGCCGCTGCCGCATCGAGAGCGGCAGCCGATCGCGGCCACCGTCCACGAGTTCTTCCAACCCTTGCTCGGCGGGGACTTCGCCTGGGTCATCTTCACGCGCTTTTTCGTCGCGGCCGGCATCACAACGGTTGCCACCTACCTCCTGAACTTCTTCCGGGACGTTGTCAACGTCTCAGACCCGCCCGGCTTCTTGACTCTGTGGTTTCTCGTCGTCCTGGTCGTCGCGATCCCTTTCGGCCTCGCGGGCGGGTTCTTCTCAGACCGGATGCATCGACGTAAGCTCTTCGTTTACGCGAGCGGCGGCTTCCAGGCATTCGTCGCTCTCGTCTTCATCGCCTTCTATCCGACCTCACAGGCGATTGTGTTCGCCCTGGGGGCGGCTTACGGGGTCGGATACGGCCTCTACTACGCGGTGGACTGGGCGCTTGCGTGCGACACGCTGCCCGATCGGAAGAACAGCGCCAAGGACATGGGTCTTTTCCACATCGCCCTGACGCTGCCCCAGTTCGTAGTCCCGCTCTTTGCCGGCAGGGCGCTGGATTACTTCAATCAGTCTTCACACAATCTCGGCTACCGCGTCGTGTTCTCGGGTGCGATCGTCCTGCTTGGACTCGGAACGTTATTCGTCAGCCGGATCAAGTCTGTCCGCTGACCGCTCTCGGCGCACCGCCAGCAGGCTCGCCACCCAGATCGCGATGATCCCCACGACGCCGAACTCCGCCATCAGACGCAGGACGAGCAGGTTCGTGTAGCCGGAGACAAGCAGGGCCTGCAACAGCTTGTGGCCCGGGCCGATCAGCAGCCATGAGGCGGCGACCAGGCCGAGCACGAGCCAGTCGCGACGGGGCAGCGACCACGCGATCAGGACGAACATTGGCAACAGCAGCAAGACCAGGTGCGTGCCCCACGAGTAGCTTGCCACCAGCGGACCGGCAGCCACCATCGCGGCCGCCTCGAGCGCTCTTCCTCGCCGGTCGGCGCGCGGACGCCGCAGGACCCAGAACGTGATGACGACTACGACCAGGCTTATGCCGGCGGTGATCACTCGCGCCAGGGGCGGGGTATCCCGGACGGCTCCGAAGAATGTGCCGGGGGCCAGCAGTCTCGCCACCGTGCCGCCAGGGGAATGGTTCTCGAAAAGCCCTGTCCCCGCGGCGAGCACCGGGGCCACCTTGAATAGATACTCGGGCAGGTACTGCGGGACCGCGACAGCCCACAGGAAGAGACCCGCGACGGCGGCTCCGGCGAGCGTCAACCAGCGACGGCCCCATAACAGCAGCAGCGCGAGTGGAGCCTGCAGCAGCTTGAGCGCCACCGACACGCCCAGGGCGGCGCCTCCCCACCACCGGTCCCCGGCCACCCAGCCCAACAGCCAGACGCCGCTCAGCGCGGCGAGCACAAGGTTGATCTGGCCTTCATCGAAGTTGCCGATCACCGGCTCGAAACCGATCGCCACCAGGACCAGCAAGGCCGCCAGCTGCCGGTCCCTCACGCCCAGCGCACGGAAGGTGGTCAGCACGAACACGACCAAGCTCAGCTGCAAGACCAAGATCACCACCGCGAGCTGCACCCGCGGACTCGCGCCTACGAGCGGCTGCAGCATCCATGCCACCGGGGCGGGTGTCACGTACTGGGGGCCGGCCAGCGGCAGCGTGAAGCCCGGCGCGACATTGGCACAGCCCTGGATCGCGCAAAGGTCGTAAGGGTTCTGCCCTGCTGCGATCTTCGCGGCCGCAGACATGTAGTTGACGCTGAAGTCTTCCGGGAGCGCAGGGGTGATGGCGGGCAGGAGTGCCGTTCGCCACAGGTAAGCCGCGGCCATGGGCACACCCGCCGCGACCAGCAGCACGGAGCGGAACCTTCTGTGATCAAGGGCTCCGCGGCGTGGCGGCCCCTGCGACGGCCGACCAGGGATCACGACGGGAATTATGGCCGGAGCATGTCGCTCGATTACACGAAACGAGGCGGCGCCTGCAGCGGACACCGCCTCGACCGGAATGCCACCGGGTGACACGCGTCTGGTTTCTGCGCCGCTCTACGGCCGTTGCCTACTTGTGGAGGCCAACCTTTGCGCGAACTGTCGGTGGACCCGGACGGAGAACGAATTGACACCAACTTGCGACGATCGGGGACGCGTGTCAAGGGGTTTGTTTTCCGAGAGCGGTCATGAGCCCCCGGGCTGGAGCAGAATCAGGTTTGAAGGAGGCGAGTGAGATGCCTGAATTGAGCTACGTCCACGGAGCCAGCGACGTCCCTCTGCTCGGCGAGCCGATCTTCCAGAACCTGAGGCGCACAGCCTCGCGGTTCGGAGACCGGGAGGCCCTGGTCGTCCCGTATCAGCGCTACCGCGCGACCTACCGGGAGCTCGTGGATCAATGCGAGGAGGTCGCGCGTGGCCTGCTGGCCCGCGGCGTCAACAAGGGCGACCGCGTTGGCATCTGGGCCCCCAACCGCTACGAGTGGGTGATCACGCAGTACGCCACCGCCGCGATCGGCGCGATCCTGGTCAACATCAACCCCGCCTATCGGACCTCCGAGCTCGAGTACGCGCTGAACCAGTCCGGGATCAGCTTTTTGATCCTGGCCGCGGCCTTCCGCCAGGCCGACTACCGCGCGATGCTCGCCGAGGTCAAGGGCCGCTGCCCGGAACTCCGTGAGGCGCTGGTGCTCGAAGACGGATGGGAGGCGCTCCAGCGCGACGCCGCGGGCGTGTCCGGCGCCGCCCTTCACGCGGTTGAAGCCACCCTGCAGTTCGATGACCCGATCAACATCCAGTACACCTCCGGCACGACCGGATTTCCAAAGGGTGCGACCCTCACCCATCACAACATCCTCAACAACGGGTTCTTCATCGGCGAGACGCTGCGCTATACGCAGGAGGATCGCGTCTGCATCCCGGTCCCTTTCTATCACTGCTTCGGAATGGTCCTCGGCAACCTTGCCTGCACGACGCACGGCGCCACGATGGTCGTCCCGGCCGAGGCCTATGACCCGGTGGTCACCATGCAGACCGTCCAGGACGAACGATGCACGGCGCTGTACGGGGTGCCGACGATGTTCATCGGCGAGCTGGAGAACCAGCGTTTCAGCGAATTCGACTTCAGCACGCTGCGCACCGGGATCATGGCGGGCTCGCCCTGCCCGGTCGAGGTAATGAAGAAGGTCCAGACGCTGATGCACATCCCCGAGATGACGATCGCCTACGGCATGACCGAGACGTCTCCTGTGTCGACGCAGTGCGCCACCGACGATCCGCTGGAGCGGCGCGTTTCGACAGTCGGACGCGTGCATCCACATGTCGAGATCAAGATCGTCGATCCGGCGACCGGCGCAGTCGTGCCGCGCGGTGAAACTGGCGAGCTGTGCAGTCGTGGATACATGGTCATGCAGGGTTACTGGAACAACGAGGAAGCCACGCGCCTCGCGATCGACCCCGGTCGCTGGATGCACACCGGCGACCTGGCGACCATGGATGCAGAGGGCTACGTGAACATCGTGGGCAGGATCAAGGACATGATCATCCGCGGCGGCGAGAACATCTATCCGCGAGAGGTCGAGGAGTTCCTGTACGGACACCCCGAGATCGCGGACGTGCAAGTCATCGGTGTGCCTTCCGAGAAGTACGGCGAGGAGGTCATGGCCTGGGTCAAGCTGCGCGAGGGGGCGAAGGTGACGGGCGATGACCTCGCGGCCTGGTGCAGAGGGAAGATCGCGACCTACAAGATTCCCCGCCACTGGAAGTTCGTCGACTCCTTCCCAATGACAGTTACCGGGAAGGTGATGAAATTCAAGATGCGCGAGACGGCAGTTGAGGAGCTGGGCTTGGGCAAGGCGGCGGGCGTGCGGACGGCCTGAGGGGCGGCTCAGACCAGGGATTCGTACGGGAAGGCGGCGGCGAAAGGCTCGTAGAGCAATAGCACCTTCTCCAGCGGCAGCACGTCGCGCATGAAGATGCCGCCCGCGGCCACGCCGGCAAACCCCACGATGCCGAGACCGTCGTGCGGCGCCGCCTGCTCAGCGCCGTCCTGCATGGCGCGGAAGGACTGCGTGCGCCCGCTCTGGTTGGCGGCGGCGATTACGAGCTTCCAGGCAGCGCTGTAGTTGGCCGCCGGGTCGAGGCCCGAGGCCACCGGCGCGACGTTGGCGACGTTGGCGACGGCTCCCGCCCCTCCGGGCACAGGCTTCGGCCGCTCGCTGAGGAACCTCGCCACCTCCGCCACCTCCGCCTCGACCTCTCCGGTGAGGCTCGGCAGGACGCGAAGAAAAGCCGCGATCTGGCGGTCGACTGGAGGCGGGGGCTGGTAGCCCGGCCCTGGGAGCACGCTGGCGAAGGGCCGGTAAACCGCCTCGAACTGCGCCGGCTCCATCTGCTCGCGGACCAGGATGGCCAGGGCGACCACCTGCGCCGACTCGAGCGCCGCGGCGGCTACCTCCGGATCGGTCAGCGACTTGCCGATTGCCAGCTGCGTCTGCGCCACCCGAAACCCGCTCGTGAAGGCGTTGACCATCGCCTGGTCGGCGTCCGAAAGCAAGCCGTCCAGCACACCCTCCAGGGCAGTGGTCGAGACCCGCCGGCGCGAGACCAGGCGGGCGGTGGCGATCCACTCCCACTGCGGCGCCCCCAGCGTCTTGGCCGCCGCCGTCAGGAACTGCCCAGCCTCCGAGGCGCTCAGGGGATTGCGACCTGTTCGGGGAGCAGACCCTTGGCCCGCAGCTTTTCGATGGGATGATAGGCATCGACCAGGCGCAAGGTGCCCGACGCGGAGCGCAGAACCATCGACTGGGTGAAGGCGTACACGTCCTCGTATCGGACACCCTTGAGCAGCTCGCCCGAGGTGATACCCGTCGCGGCGAAGAAGATGTCGTTGCCGGAGCAGAGGTCGTCCAGGCACAGGACACGATCGGGCTTGTGGCCCTCCTGGATCGCCATCTGCCGCTCTTCATCGTCACGGAAGACGAGCTTGGCCTGCATGTCGCCGCCGATCGTCTTGATCGCGCACGCAGCGAGCACGCCTTCGGTGGCGCCGCCCGATCCCATCATGCAGTGGATCCCGAAGCGCGTCTCAAGCGCCGCCTCGAGGCCCGCTGCAACGTCCCCGGCGCTGATGAGCTTGATCCTTGCCCCAACCTCGCGAATCTGGGCGATCACATCCTTGTTGCGGTCGCGCTCGAGGACGACGACCGTGAGCTCCTGTACAGGGAGGCCTTCGGCCTTGGCGATCCGCCGCAGGTTCCATTCGATGGGCATCTCGAGGTCGATCACCCCGCGCGCGCGGCGTCCGACCACCAGCTTCTGCATGTAGTGGGTGTGAGTCGTGAACATCGAGCCGCGTTCGGCGAGCGCCACGACCGAGATCGCCCCCGGGAGGCCTGACGCAGTCAGGCTCGTGCCCTCGATCGGATCAACCGCGACGTCGACCTCCGGCTCGAGGCCGTTGCCGATCTCCTCGCCGAAGTAGAGCATCGGCGCCTCGTCCTTCTCGCCCTCGCCGATGACCACGGTGCCTTTCATGTCCACCACAGCCAGCGCCGCGCGGATGGCCTCCACCGCGCGGCCGTCGGCCGCGATCTTGTTGCCCCTGCCCTGCAGAGGGGCGGCGGCCAGGGCTCCCGCCTCCGTGACACGCAGCAGCTCGAGCGCTAGGTTGCGATTGATCCTGGGCTCTTCGATCATCTTGCAGGCGTCAGAGTAGCGGAACCGTTATCCGATTCCGCGGCGCCGGATCGGGAGCTTGTCCGCCTCGATCAGGAGGTCTTCTTTGCGGGCGAGCTTGCGGTCACCGCTCATATCGAGGTATACGCAGGTCCTTTCCAGGACCGCGGTGATGCGCACCTTCTGTCCTTTGAGCATGGCGTCGAACCCGTCGATCAGGACCTCGTCCTCGTCGAGCTGGACCTCGCTCAGCCTCCGGATGCCGCTGGGGCGGACCGTGGTGGAGGGCACGAGGGCGGGGTGTGCCCCGTGCTGGGTCACAGGCTTGATCGTCAGCCGCGACGCTCCTGATCTTGCGAACCTGCTGTTCGTTCGCGGAGGAGAGACCGCCTTTTGGGGGGCTGGAGGAGGGATAACGGCTCTAGGTGGAGTGGGTTTCTCCGCGTCCCCCGCGCCGGTCCGGGAAACCCGCGGCTTGGGAGCGCTGGGCCGGGCGACGGGCGTCTTGGCCGATCGGGCGCCGGGGGTCGGCGCATTGGACGAGGCCGCGCGGGAGGCTCGCGTTTTGGGAGCGGCTGAGCGCGAGCCGACGGCGCTCACGCGCCTCGACCTGGGCGAGGCCTTGTTCGCGCCTGCCCTCGCGCGAGGCGTCCTGGACTTCTTGGGCGGCTTTTTAGAAGAACTCACCCCAGAACTTCCTGACTTTGCCCACCGGGTTGGGAAGGCTCTTCAACGTCACGACCGTCGGCCGAGATGCGAGGTCCTCGCTCAGCGGAGGAGCCGACTCCGGCACCCCCTCCGGGTGGACGCGGATCACGCCGTGATGGACGCCGCCCTCCTGCACGATCAGGGCGCCGACGCGGGCATCGCCCTCGAGCCGGCCTGTGCTGGTGATCTTGAGCCGGTTCAGGGCGACGACGTTGCCGCGAACAAACCCGGCTATCGTGACCCGCGCGCTGTGAATGTCGGCCTCCACGTGCGCCTCCGGCCCGATGAGAAGGTCGCCGTCGCACTCGATCCGTCCGCTGAAGTTTCCCAGCACCTGGCCGCCGCCCCTCACCTGGAGCTTTCCGGAGAGCGAGTCCTCGCGGGCGAGCACGGTCGCCTTGGATTCCACGCTCAGTGGCTCGGACCCGCCGTTGGCACGCGCAAGTCCAGTTTCAACCGCGATGTCGGTCATCACACTCCTCCCAAGTAACCCCAACCTCTCGTCGTCCCGCCGCCTCGCCCAAGGCTCGGGGAGGGACTCCACCCAACACCGCAGCATAGCGGCTGCCGGGCGAACTCGGACCGGCCGCGATCAGAGCCCTGGATGGGAGACGAGGTACTCCAGGACCGCCTCGCGGGTTGGCGCAACCTGGCCGTCGATCACGAGCTCCTCGAGACGGCGCTTGATCCGCCCAACTTCGGGCCCGGGGCCGATCCCGCGAATGCTCATCACGTCCTCGCCTAGCACCAGCGGGTCGAGACGCGAGGGCTGCTCGGCCAGGACGTCGTCGATCCGTGATTGCAGCTCGTCCAGCTTTTCTGGCTGTGGGTAGGCGGACGCCGCAACGTCGGCGCGGGCCAAAGACATCAGGCGGGGCAACTGCGGGCCGGCGTCGCGGGCCAGCCGGCGGACGGCCCCGTCCGACCATTCCGAGCTGTAGTAGACCGGCCTGAGGTGGAGCTGCACCAGCTCTGCCACCACCTCGATCTCCTTTTGCGAGAAGCGCAGGCGCCCTAGCGCCGATCGGGCCATCGCGGCCCCCACTTCCTCGTGGCCGGTGAACGCCCCGTCCGGTGTCGCCGTGGACGGCTTGCCCACGTCGTGAAAGAGCGCGGCCAGGCGCAGCAACGGGTCGGCGGACGTGCCCTGCACGGTCAGCAACGTGTGACCGAAGACGTCGTGGGTGTGGAAGCCCCCCTGCACCACGCCCTTGCAGGCGGCGAGCTCGGGAAGAATGACCTCCAGCAGGCCGCCCTCGTCCAGCAGCTGGAGGGCGAGCGCTGGCCGCTCCGAGGCGATCATGCGGCGCAGCTCGTCGGCCACCCGCTCGACCGAGACCACGGGAGGAGCAAGGCGGCCCTTCATGTCGCGCATGGCCGGGAGGAGGTCGGGCGCGAGCTCGAACCCGAGCTCCGCTGCGAACCGCACCGCCCTCAGCATCCGGAGGGGGTCGTCGTCGAACGTGCGACGCGGGTCGGCCGGCGTCCGCAGCACGCCCGCCTCGAGATCGGCCCGGCCGCCCATGGGGTCCTCGATCCCCCCGTCGAGGTCCATCAGCAGTGTGTTGACGGTGAAATCACGCCTGCGAAGGTCTTCTGCGAGACTCGCCGGCCGCACGTCCGGCTTGCGTGAATTCGACGCGTACGACTCCGCGCGCGCGCTCACGAACTCCACCAGATGGCCGGGCAGCGTCACCTGGGCGGTCCCGTAGCGCTCGAAGGTGATGGGCGGGTGCGCGCCGGCCAACCGCGCGAACCTCGTTGCCAGCGCCAGCGCGTCGCCCTGCTCGACCACGACGTCCGGGTTGGGGTACGGACGGCCCAGCAGCTTGTCGCGGACATACCCGCCGACGACCCAGGCCTTGACGCCCTGCTCGGCGGCGGCCTGCTTCAGCAGCCGCAGGACCTCGGCGTCCTCTACTGGTTGATCCGCGCCCATTCCACGGCGCCCACCTGCCCGGCGCGGTCGCCCAGCCGGGCACGCCGCACGCGCGGCCGGCGGGCCGGCTTGATGAACGGGGACGAATGCAGCGTTTCGACCATGGTGGGCTCGACCAGCGCCCACGAGCGTGAGACGCCTCCGCCGATGACGAACATCTCCGGGTCGATCGCGTTGGTGAGGCTGATCAGGGCCATGCCCATGTAGCGTGCGGCGCGCTCGACGACCATTCGGGCGTGGCGGTCGCCACGAGCGGCCTCGGTGAACAGCTCGATCGCCGTGTGGCCGGTCTCCTTGGCCAAGTTGGCGCCGCCGATGAACGCCTCGAGACACCCGTGCTGGCCGCAGTTGTCCAGCGGGCCGTTCGGGTCGATGATCATGTGGCCGATCTCGCCCGCGGTCCCATGGGCTCCGCGATGCAGCTTGCCGTCGATGATCAAGCCGCCGCCGACACCGGTGGACCAGGTGATGTAGACCATGTTCCGAGTCCCGCGCCCGGCGCCTCGATGAAACTCGCCCAGGCCGGCCATGTCGGCGTCATTGGCGAGCAGCACCTTCGCGCCGGTGGCGCGGCCGAGCATCGCCGCCAGCGGCACGTTGCGCCACGGAAGGTTCGGCGGGTTGACCAGCACGCCGCGTTCCAGGTCGATCGGCCCGGGCGCGGCGATCGTGATGGCCCGGACCTTCTCGCGGCCACGATGCTTGTCGATCTCCGCCGCGGCCCAGTCGACCATGGCCTGCGGACTGCCGAGCTGAGGCGTCTTCGTCTTGACGCTCGCCACCAGGTTGCCGTCCGAGCGCGCGAGCGCCACGCGCACCTGGGTCCCACCGAGGTCGATTCCCGCCAACATGGCTGGACTAGGTTAACCGCGTGGCCCAGGCAGACCGCCGGCTTATGAGCGCCACGCCACGAGCACCGGCAAGCTGGACCGAATGATCAGCGGCAGAACTCGACTATTTGCTGACGGGACGGTTCGTAGCCTTCGTTGGTATCGACCACCAGCCAGGGACAGCCAATCGCAACCGGTTCATATGAGCCTGCTTCGATCGCTGCGAGCACATCCGGCAAGACGTCCCGGTCGAAGTGGCCTTCATGGCGATCTCTGCGATGGGACGACAGCCTCGCGGCGATGACGTCTGTCTGTGCGCGGCAGTGAATCAAGACTGAGTCGTGGCTCTCGGTCAAGACGAGCAAATCCGTTTCCGAGATGCCGCGGCTGAAGTTGCCCGCCAGAACCAGGCCAAAGTCGGCGTCGAGAATGCGTTTCGCCACCGCAAAGAGCACGCCATAGGAAGCTTTCCCCAGCTCGCGCGATCTAGGCTCGGACGAACCGCACCATCTTGGCGGCTCTGGTCCTATTAGCCCTGTCCTCAGCGCCGATGGTGCGGAGAAGCGCCTCGTTGATGTCGTCCTTGGCGAGGAGAGGCAAATGCAGATCCGCCGCCAGGAACGCGGCCAGCGTGGTCTTCCCAGCGCCCGGCGCCCCGCTGACGATTACGAGGCGGGTCAGGAGGCGAGCAGCTGGCGGCCGCGGAGGGCGGCGAGGATCGCGATCGGGCCCCGCGCGCGGTTGAACGTGTAGAAGTGAATGCCCGGCACGCCGTTTTCAAGCAGCTCGGTGCACTGGGCGATGCAGTGGCTCACCCCGATCGCGCGGATGGCTTCGTCGTCGGGGGCCTCGTCGATGTCGCGCTGCAGCGCGTCCGGCACCGTCGCCCCCGACATGGCCGTCATCACGCCCAGGGAGCGACGACTGGGCACGGGCATCAATCCGGGAACGATCGGGACATCGATGCCGGCGGTTCGGGCGCGCGCCACCAGGTCGAAGTAGCGGCGGTTGTCGAAGAAGAGCTGCGTGATCAGGAAGTCGGCGCCGGACTCCACCTTGAGCTTCATGTAACGAAACTCGTGCTCGAGGTCGGGGCTCTCAGGGTGCTTCTCCGCGCTGCACGCCGCGCCGATCCCGAACCGGTAGCCGTTGCGCCGCACGAGAGCGATCAAGTCGCTGCCGTGCTGGAGCTCCGGGTCAGCCGCCACAAAAGGTTGGCCCGGCGTCTGCGAGTCGCCTCGAAGCGCGAGCACGTTGGCCACCCCTTCGCGCTCCATCCAGTTGAGGATCTGGCGAGTGCGCTCGAGCGTGTTCGCGCACGTAAGGTGGGCCATGGCCTCGATGTGGTAGTGACGCTTGATTCGCGTGACCAGGTCGAGGGTCTTCTCTCCCGTACGCGCGCGGTAGGTCACCGACACCCAATCGGGTGCATGGCCGGCCAGCGTCGCGACCGTCCGCTCGAGGACCTCCACCTCGGCGTCGTCCCGAGGCGCCATGAACTCGAAGGAGATGCTCGGCCGGCTCCGCACCAGCATCTCTGCGATTCGCACCGAACGAACTCTACCGTAGGGTCCGGGCGTCTCCGACGCGGCGCGTCACGCGCTGGGCGTCGAGATGCTCGAGCAGCGCCAGCACCGGGCGGCGGCTTGCGCCCATCCGGTCGCGCAGCTGCGCCACCGTCACAGAACCCTGGGCCACGACGATTTCCCTTACCAGTTCGATGGCCGCCGCGTAAGCGTCTCTGCTGAAAGCCACTTCGTCGCTCACCTTTACGAGGTCGCCGCGCTGCGCCAGCGCGCGCAGCATCTCCGAAGTCGCCCCACTCTTCTGCATCGCCTCCGGTAACGACGGTGGGGTGAAAGGCTCCAACGCGATCAGGCGGAGCAGCTCGGCCGCCGGCCCGTCCGCAGTTTCGAGCTCAACGCGATGTGCGGGTGACGCCAGCCATCCATCGCGATCGACCACGCGCCCCTCGTCGACCAAGCCCCGCACGACCGAGGGGTAGGATGCCGCCTGCACGCCCAGGCGGTTCCTCAGCTCCTCGCGCGCCATGCCTGGTCGCAGGGGGTGGGCCTGGTGGTAAGCGTCGAGCTCGCGGGTCGCGCGCGTGACGACAGCGGCCCAGACCTCCTCGCTGAAAAGCCAATCGCCCAGGCGCTTGGCCTTCAACGGGTCGATCTCGGTGTTCTCGGCCAGCGTCGCCTTCAGCAGCGCCGACACCGTCACCCCTCGCGGGTACTTGCGCAGCTCCTCCTGCAGAACGTCGCCGGCGGTTCGGCGGAGGAGCGAGTCGCGCACCGCCGAGTCGTGTCGCGCGTGCTTGTGCGGCGCCACGTCGATGAACCTTCCCCCCGCCACGGTCATCGACGGGCTCGGAACCCTCAGCACGAAGCGGTCCCCGGCGGCGGCCGCAATGGGCCTGTCGAGGTACAGCTGAACAAATCCCTGCCCGCCGGGCGGGACCTCGTCACCTTCGAGCATGATCACCCGGCAGCCGGCGTCCACCGTGCCCGTATGAAGGAGCACGTCGGCGCCGTGGCGCAGCGGCTGCGGCGCCGTAACGAGCACGCGGACTGTGGCGTCGATGCGCCGTGTGGGCAGGATCGTCCTGGGCCTGCTGAGGACGTCGCCCCGCGACAGCTCGGTCTTTTCCACGCCGATCAGGTTGGCCGCCACACGGTTGCCAGGCTCGACCGTATCGGCTTTCCGGTTGTGTCGCTGCAGGCCGCGCACCCGGACCATGCGACCGGACGGCACGACTTCGAGCTCGTCCCCCACGCTGAGCGACCCGTCGATCAGCGTGCCGGTGACGACGGTGCCGAAGCCGCTCATGGTGAAGACGCGGTCGATCGGCAGGCGCGGCCGGGCGATGTCGGGGCGACTTTCGGCGGCATCAAGCAGTCGGTCGAGCGCGGCCAGCAGCTCCGACATGCCCTCGCCGGTGACCGACGAGACGCCGAGCATCGGTGCGCCTTCGAGCGACGTCCTCTCTAGCGCCGCGGTGACCTCGGCTTTGACCAGCTCGAGCCAGTCGGCTTGCACGAGGTCGACTTTCGTGAGCACCACCAGCCCTCGCCTCACGTCGAGCAGGTCGACGATCTCGAGGTGTTCGCGGGTCTGGGGCATGATGCCTTCGTCGGCGGCGACGACGAGCAAGACCGCGTCGAGACCGTGAGCGCCGGCAAGCATGTTACGGATGAACCGCGCGTGCCCCGGCACGTCGACGATGCCGATCTCGCGGCCGCTCGGCAGACTCATGTGCGCAAAACCGAGGTCGATGGTCATGCCGCGGCGCTTCTCCTCCGCGAGGCGGTCGGGGTCGATTCCCGTCATCGCGGTGATCAGGGTCGACTTGCCGTGGTCGATGTGGCCGGCCGTGCCGACCACGAACGCACCGCTCACCGGGCGGCGACGGTCCGGAAAGCCACCTCCGCCGCGTCGATCAGGGTTTCGTCCTCGCCCTTCAACACCGTCCGCGGATCAATGCAGCACGCATTTTTGTCGATGCGGGCGATCACCGGTGGATCGCCCTCTCGCAAGGCCGTCGCCAGTCGCGATGCGGGTCCGTCGAGGGCGATCAGGAATGTCGGGAGCGGGTGCTCGGGCAGAGAGCCGCCGCCCACGGCCGACTCTCCTTCCACCAACCGCGCGCGAACTCCGCGCTCCACGAGCTTCACGCACCACATCGCGGCCCGGCGGCGAACGTCCTGCGCCGATTGGCGCAGCATCCGCTCTACCGGGATCTCCTCCAGCCTGCCGGTGATGCGCTGCCGCAGCGTCGCCTCGAGCGCCGCGAGCGTGAGCTTGTCGATCCGCACCGCGCGAGCAAGCGCATGCCGCGACATCTTCTTCACCGCCGCGGCACCGGCTTCGCCCTGCCCCAGCACGATGCCCGCCTGCGGGCCGCCCAGCAGCTTGTCCCCGGAGAACGTCACCACGTCACAGTGCTCGAGCGAATCGCCGACCGTGGGCTCATCTCCCACGGGTTCGGCGGCGCCGCTGCCCAGGTCGTCGATGAGCAGCAGGCCGTGGCGCTGCGCCACCTCCGCCATCTGGGCCAGGGACGCGGCCTCCGTGAAGCCCGTGACCCGGAAGTTGGACGTGTGGACCCTGAGCAGGGCGGCGGTGCGAGGCGTAACAGCGCCGTCGTAGTCAGCTGCGCGCGTGCGATTAGTTGTCCCGACCTCGACCATGCGCGCGCCCGACAGGCGCATCACGTCCGGCATTCGAAACGAACCGCCGATCTCCACCTGCTGGCCGCGCGAGACGATGACCTCCTTGCCCTTGCACAGCGTGGTCAGAGCGAGCAGGATGGCAGCCGCGTTGTTGTTGACCACCAGCGCGGCATCGCACTTGAAGAGCGCGCTGAGCAGACCGGTGACGAGGGATGCGCGCTCCCCGCGCCGTCCGGTCGCCAGGTCTAGCTCGAGGTTGCTATAGCCGGCGGCCACCGCGAGCGCATCGACGGCCGTCTGCGATAGCGGCGCCCGGCCGAGGTTGGTATGAAGGATCACCCCGCTCGCGTTGATCACCCGGCGAAGCCTCGGCGCCACCACGTTGCGCAAACCGGCGGCGACGATCGAAACGCGCTCCGCGTCCTCGCGGCGCTCGCCGCCGCGTTCCGCCTCCACCTGCCGGCGGATCGCCTCGACCACCCTGGCCCGCCCGAACTGCCGGACGAGCTCGGCGTAGGCCGGCTCGTTGACCAGCGTCCCTACTGCGGGCAGGGATGAAGCCCGGTGAAGCCCTGGATCCCGTAACCGACGCATGTACCCAATGAGATTAGGCTCGCGGGGTAGTAGAAGGGTGTCATGACCACTCCAAGGAGATTGGCGCCCTGGAAGATCTGGAACAGGAAGATCACCACGACCGCACCGATCCAGATCTGCTGCCGGCGCGCGTTGACATTGAAGAAGAAGCGCGGGTTCCTGCCGCGGAAGATCGCCTCGACCACGTTCCAGCCATCTAGGCCGGGAACGGGCAGGAGCTGGAAGGCGAATAGCGAAAGGTTGAGGAACACGATCACGAAAATCGCCGCTGCGAGGAGCCCCGGCGAGAGGTCGAACGAGAGCGGCAACCCCATGCGCAGCAAAAGGCGCAGCAACAGGCCTAGCGCGACGGCGACCAGCAGGTTGGCGGCCGGTCCGCCAAGCTCCAGGATCACGCGCTGCGCGGTGGTGTGGATGCGGTTGGGCTGGACGGGCACCCTCCTTCCCCAACCGACGAGCGCGACGAACACCGCGATCACGCCGAGTGGATCGAGAAACCGGCGTGGATCCGGCTTGAAGTAACCGAAATAGCGGACCGAGCGGTCGCCGAGGAAGTAAGCCGCTGCCGCATGGCCCATCTCGTGCACGGGGATCGCGATCAGGAATGCCGGCACCAGCAGAAGTGCGGAAAGGATGAAGGTTACGAAGGCGGTCAAATCAGGCGAGTTTCATCAATCGATGGGTATCTTGCCGACACGCTTGGCGGCACGACGGCGCTTCGAAGCCGGCGAGGCGCCTGTGCGCGAGCGCGTGGTCGCGTCCGCCGTCCCGGTCACCCGGTGCTCGTAGATGAGCATCAGCGCCGTGATGAGCTCGCGCTGAGCGTTCAGGAGGTGCACCTGGGCCGAGGGCGGGACCATGTCGGACACCAGGTGCCCAATCCGCGAGCCGAGCTCGTTGACCAGCTCGATCATCCGCTCGCCGTCGCGACTCACGATTCCTTCACCTGCTTCTCGGTCCTCTTCGCGAACCGCACCTTCAGCTCGCCGCCCTGGACAGATGCGCCGGCGGTGTCGCGCTGAGCGAGCACGCGGGGAAGCGAGATCTCGCGCCGGTAGTTTCCGACCGTGACGTAAAGCTCGCCGTTGTGGCGGCTTAGGTCTATGGCCGATCGGTCGGCGAATGGCACTTTGAGCGTGAGCACGTAATCCGAACCATCCTTGTCGATGCGCTGCGGGTTGGAGATGGCGAAATGCTCGGCGGGATCCCGGTCGCCGTACACCGCCTCCGCCATCCGCGAAAGCATGCTCGTGCCGACCACCTCGCGGTCGAACAGGGGCACGTTGAAGATGGGTATCCCGGCGAAAGACTGCTCGACTTCGACCCGGTAACGCTCGTGTATGCGCTGCCATTTCTGGAAGAGCTCGTCGTGCAGCTCGCCCGGCAGGAGGCGATTGACGATCACGGCGTCCGTCACGTATCCGAAGAGGCTGAGATACGTGTAGGCCCGCTTGGCCTCTTTGACCACCATCTTCTCGAGGTTGAGCACGATGCGGACCGAGGTCGTCCCGGGATCTGTGAGCACCTTGCGCATCCCGCCCAGGTCGAGCAGCAGGTCTTTGAGCGACGCGTAGATCTCGTCTGAAGGCAGCGGCATCCCGATCATCGGCTGCAGGACCGGGCGGGCGATGCGCATCGCGCGCCGCTGCCACGGGTAGATCTTGTCCAGCCACCACTTGGCGGCGTCGGGGAACGTGAGCAGCTGCAGGGTCTCGCCGGTCGGCGCGCAGTCCACGACCAGGACGTCGTGCTCGGCGCGCTGGGCGTAGTGCTTGATCCACATCAGCGAGGCGATCTCATCCATCCCCGGCGGATTCGCGACCTCCTCGGCGACCACCTCGTCGAGGCCTTGCGTGGCGAAGACCTCGACCGCGTACTCGTGGAGCTTCACCCAGTGACGCTGCATCTCGTGAAGCGACGAAACCTCGTGCGCCCACAGGTTGTCCGCGACCTTCGTCGCGTCTGAGCCGAGCTCGACGTCGAAGGAGTCTCCGAGGGAATGTGCGGGGTCGGTGCTCATGATCACCGTCCTGTAGCCGGCTTTCGCGCAGCGCACCGCGGTCGCCGCCGCGACCGAGGTTTTGCCGACTCCGCCCTTGCCCGTGAAGAGGATGACTCTCACTTCTGACCTCGACGTCGGGACACGGGTGTGAGTTTACGTGGGCGGGAGAGTCACGCCCTTGGTCTCGTTGACGTGGTCTAGGACCAGCGCCTCCACGTGCTTGAGAATCTGGATCGTCACCTCGGTGTTCTTCTCGACCGCTTTCAGGATCTCGACGTTCTGGATGTCCGCCTTGTCGGCCTCCTCGGCCGCGTGCTCGAGCGTGAGGCGGTCCTTCTGCGCCTGGCGGTTGCCGGCGAGCAGAAGCACTGGACCGGTGTATGCGGCCTGGACGCTGAACAGCAGGTTGAGGAGGATGAAGGGGAACGGATCCCAGTGATGGGTGAGGCCGATCACGTTCAGCGTGAGCCAACACAGGACCGCGATGGTCTGGATGATCAGGAAGGTCCACGAGCCGATGCCGGCGGCAGCCTTGTCGGCGATGCGCTCGCCGAGCGTCGCCTCGTCGTGATGAATGACGTTCACGACATGCTTGTGGTCGTCGTGCTTGAGTTTGCGGCGCCGCATGGTCTGCTTCAAGGCGTTGTGGCCCGAATCGCTGGTCCTGACAGACATGGCGGAACGAACTTTAGAGATTGGAGCGCGACGTGTCTATTTCTTAGTGGGCTATTTGAAGAGCAGCGGGACCGTCACCGAGCCGATCCCGAGCAGCACCACCATCGCCCCGCCGACGACTGCGAGACGGACGAGATCCCTGGTGAAATATGGAACGCGGTCGAGCGGGATCGACGGGTCCGCCGACTCGACGACGTACCGGCCTCCCCGGCCCTTCACGATCTGGTTGCGCGCGCCCAAAGACATTTCGACGGCCCGCACCAGCGCCTGATCGCCTCCGACTCGCGCCTGCGAGACGCTCCTCTGCGGCGTGGCTGCCTGCACGCCCGCGGCAGGCGCACCGATCCCAGGGGTCAACGGCCCGGGAGGCCTGACCGGCGGGCGATATTTGCCCTTGGACCTCTTCTTTCCCTTCCGGCTCATAACCGAGCAAGTCTAGTCGAGGCGGTAAATGTGGAAGGATCTGCCCAGCTGTGAGAGAAAAAACAGGCAGGCGGTTAGAGGAGCCTGTTCTGAGTCGTGGGGTGCGACTTGGGGGTGTTGTCCGCCTGCCTGCTGTTGGGCCGTGGGACTCAACGGGTGAAACGTTGGCTACGATATGTTGTGTCCCGGGCGCAGTTATAACCCTGAATGTAGTTGTTGTCAAGGGCCTTAACGGTTTCGAGTGACTCCGAGCTACTGCATCAACTGCGGTCAGGCCCTCGACCAGGAGCATCGGTTCTGCCCGCGGTGCGGCGCCGAGCGCTGGGATCCCCTTGAGACTGCCCCCGCTCTCCGACCGCCGCCCGGCGCGGGCTCGCAGACTTTTCAGCGCGCGACGCCCCGCGCGCCGGCCGCCCCGCAGCTTCGCTGGCTGCCGTTTGTCTTTGCGGCCGGCGCGGTGTTCTGGCTGGTCGAGCTCGCCCAGTTCGCCGCCATCGTCGCCGCGCCCGCCGGCCGCGACCAGCTGCGCCAGGCGCTGATCACCGCCGGCATCAAGCAGGACATCTCGAGTGTGATCGTCTACGAGTCGGTGGCCGTGTTCCTATTCGAAGCCGTCGCGGCGGCCCTCCACGCGGCGGCCTACTTCGGCCTGCGCAAGATCCGACCCTGGGGCTGGATCGCGGCCGTGATCGTGGCCGCGGCCTGGTCGCTCATCCTCGTCGGGATCCCGGTGCTCGTCGTCTTGCTGCGCCGCGAGACACGCCAGTCCTTCGGAATCTCTTAAGCCTGGATCCACCGGGGATCCGCGGATTCAGGCTTAGGCTCAGACCTCGGTCGTCAGCTCCGTGTACTCGTCTTCGCTGATAAGGTCCTCCAGCTCGGCGGGATCTTCGACCCGCACGCGAAGCAGCCATCCAACCACGTACGGGTCGCTGTTGATCAGCTCCGGGCTCGCGATCGCCTCTACGTTGACCTCGACCACCTCACCACTGATCGGCGCCTCGATCGGCGACGATGCGTCTTCAGATTCGACGTGACCCATCACCTTGCCGGCGCGAAGCATGTCGCCGAGGTCTGGAAGATCCAGCGCGGTGATCTCCCCCATCTGGTCCTGCAGGTACTCGCTGAGTCCGAGGACGGCGTCCGAGCCCTCGGTCCTCACCCAAACGTGGGTCGGGCTGAACTTGAGCTGGGCCACAGGCGAATTCTGCAGCACGGCGGGGATCGCAAGTCACCAAGGCGGAGCCTCGTTAGACATGGCATGAGATGGTTTCTGCTGCTGGCTTCGCTCGCCCTGCTCCTGTGGCTGGGCACCCTGATGTGGAATCAGTTCTTCCTCGGCCAGCAGTGAGCTGAGGCGCTAACGGCCGATCCGGAAGAAAACCACGTCGCCGTCCTTGACCCTGTAGTCGCGTCCTTCCACGCGAAGCTTCCCCGCCGCGCGCAAAGCGTCCATCGACCCAGCCGCTACGAGCTCATCGACCGACGTCACCTCGGCGCGAATGAAATGCTTCTCGAAATCCGTGTGGATCTTGGAGGCCGCGATCGGCGCCGGTGCGTCGCGCTCGCACGGCCAGGCTCTCACCTCCGGCTCGCCGGCGGTGAAATAGGTGATCAGGCCACCCGCCTCCCACACCGCCCGGGCAATCCGCCCGAGTCCCGACTCGTCGATGCCGTAGCCCGCGCGCATCTCGGCCTGTTCTGATGGCTCGAGCTCGCCGAGCTCTGACTCCAGCCGCGCGGACAGGATGATCCAGGGAGCGCCCTCGGCGGCTGCCAGCTTCGCCACCTTCGCGGCCGGCTCGCCCCCGCCTGGCAAGAGCCCTTCGGCTGCGTTGGCGACATACACGGCGGGCTTCATGGTCACGGGGAAGATTCCGAGCAGGAGCGCGCGCTGATCCGGCTCCATGGTCATGGTCCGCAGCTGCTTGCCAGCGTCGAGATGGGCTTTGGCCGCGGTCAGGACATCGGTCTCGCTCTGCGCGTCCTTCTTCCCGGCGCGCGCCTCTTTCGCGACGACCTCGATCCTCTTCTCGACCGACGCCAGGTCCGCGAGAACGAGGTCGAGGGCGAACTCCTCGAGCTCTGCCGCCGGATCGGGGTTGGGGCCGAAGCAGCGCGCGACCTTGACCAGCACGTCGGCCTGCCTGGCGAACGCGACGCGCTGCGCGCGGCTGCCGGGCGGCGTGTCCTCGACGCGCACCTGCGCAGCGGTCGTCTTCGCCGGGTTGACCGCTGATGTCAGCCTGCCCAGCCGCTCGTCAGGGATGTCGACCATCCCGACCCCGTCGGCTCCGCGGCCGGCGGTCAGGGCATTGAACAGTGTCGACTTGCCGGCGCCTGACGGCCCGACGATCGCGACATTGACAGGCAACTACTCGACGTCCAGCTCGAATGCCTTGTGGAGGACTCGCACGCCCTTTTCCACCTGGTCGCGCGCGACCAGGCACGTGATGCGGATCTCCGAGGTGCTGATCATCTCGATGTTCACGCCGGCGTCGGCCAGGGCCCGGAACATGCGTCCCGCGATGCCGGGCGCGCCCAGCATCCCGGTGCCGACGATGGAGAGCTTGGCGACGGCCCCCGCGGACACCACCCTTTTCGCGTTGACGGTCTTGGCCGCGGCTTTGACCAGCTTCTCGGCCGCCTTCAAGTCCGACTCCGCGACCGAGAAGGTCAGGTCGGTGTGGCCCGAACGCCCGATGTTCTGCACGATGACGTCGACCGAAATCCCGGCCGCGCCGAGTGGCTCGAAGATCGCCGCCGCGACGCCTGGGCGGTCGGGCACGTCGACCACCGTGATCTTCGCCACGTTGGTCTCCTGCGCGATTCCACGCACTCGCTGTCGTTCTTCCATCGGCACCTGGGCGACGATCATGGTACCGACGCCTCCATGGAAGCTAGATCGGACGTGGATGGGGACGCCATACAGCTCTCCGATCTCCACGGCTCTCGGGTGCATGACCCGAGCTCCGACCGCCGCCAGCTCGAGCATCTCGTCGTACCGGATGTGGGTCAGCTTGCGCGCCGACTTCACGACTCGCGGATCGGCGGTGAAGATGCCGTCGACGTCGGTGTAAATCTCGCACGATTCGGCGTTGAGCGCGGCCGCCAGCGCTACCGCGGTGGTGTCGGACCCGCCGCGCCCGAGCGTCGTCACCTCCATGTCCTCGGTCACTCCCTGGAAGCCGGCCACGACGGCGACCTTGCCTGCTGCGAGCGCCTCGAGGATGCGGTCCGGCTTGATGTCGCGAATGCGCGCCCTCGAGTGATGAGGGCTCGTGCGCACGCCGGCTTGCAAGCCCGACAGCGAGATGGCCGGCACGCCCATCCCCTGGAGGCACATGGCCACCAGCGGCGCGGTGATCGTCTCGCCGTTGGCGACCAGCATGTCGAGCTCACGAGCGGGCGGGTCCGGGTTGACGCTTTCCGCCAGGGCGATCAGCCGGTCGGTCGTGTGGCCCATGGCGGAGACGACCACGACCACCTGGTTGCCCTGCTCGACGGTTTGGGCGATGCGGCGGCTCACCCGCCGGATGCGGGCGGCGGTCCCCACCGAGGTACCGCCGTACTTCTGGACGATCACAGAGTGCGGAACATGCCCTTGTCGGAGATGCGAGTGACCACCCCGCGGCCGCGGAGCGGATTCGATTCCTCCAT
>DATLUC010000003.1:0-18712 GCA_035533335.1 Candidatus Baltobacterales bacterium | reverse complement strand
CACCGGCAAGTACCCGAACGACGAATCAATGCTCGCCTCACTCGAGGCCTCTGGTTGCGAGCTGGTCACCGTCGCCCTCCGCCGCCTCGACCTCGACGATCCGAAGAAGAAGACCATCCTCGACGTCGTCGACTGGAAGCGGTACCGCATCCTGCCCAACACCGCGGGCTGCCGCACAGCCGACGAGGCGGTCCGCATCGCAAGGCTCGCTCGCTCGATGGGGCTGTCGGACTGGGTCAAGCTGGAGGTCATCCCCGACCCCCGCTACCTGTTGCCCGACCCCGAGGAGACCCTCAAGGCTGCGCGCATCCTGGTTGGAGAAGGGTTCAAGGTGCTGCCGTACATCAACGCCGACCCAGTGCTGGCCAAAAAGCTCGAGGAGATCGGAACCGTGACGGTGATGCCGCTCGGCTCGCCGATCGGGTCGGGGCAGGGCTTGCAGACCCTCGAGCAGGTGCGGATCATCATCGAGGAGGCGCGCATTCCCGTCGTGGTCGACGCGGGGATCGGTGTGCCGTCGGACGCGGCGCTGGCGATGGAGCTGGGGGCGGACGCAGTGCTCGTCAACTCGGCGATCGCGCTGGCCAAGGACCCTCCGCTGATGGCCGAGGCGATCAGGGGCGGGGTCGAGGCGGGCCGTAAGGCCTGGCAGGCGGGGCGCATCCCCCGGCGCGTGGACGCGAGCCCGAGCTCGCCGGTCGAGGGTATCTCGCGGCCGGCTTAAGCGTGCCGGTCGCGATGGCGGTGGTCAACAGCGCGAGGGCAGGCCTGCGCGCCGCATCGCGCGCCGGCATCATCCAGCTGCGTGCTCCAGCGCTTGGCGGCCGCGAGCTTGAACGGGAGGCGATGGAGCTCGTCGAGTCTTCTCCGGTCCCGGTCATCCTGAGCTCACGCTGCGATGTCGCGCTCGCCGCGGGCGCGGCTGGGGTGAACCTCCCGGAGGTTGACATCCCGGTCGCCGCCGCCAGGGCTCTGTTGGGCGACCGCCTGGTCGGCCGGTCCGTGCACTCGATCGAAAGCGCGTTGGAGGCCGAGAGCAGGGGCGCCGACTTCGTGATCTTCGGGCCGGTATGGCCGAGCGCCACCCACCCTGGATCGACCCCGGCCGGGCTCGAAGCCCTCGCCGCGGTGGCGAGCGCCGTGCGAATCCCCGTGGTCGCCATCGGAGGCGTCACCGAAGCGCGCATCGCCGAGTGCCGGGCTGCGGGCGCGGCCGGCTACGCCGCGATATCCCTGTTCAGGTGATCGCCCTGCAGGTCAACGGCAAGCGGGTGGAGCTCGACGGGCCGACCCTCCTCACCGACTACCTCGTGAAGCTCGGCGCCGAGCCGCGCGCGATCGCCGTGGAGCACAACGGGGAGATCGTCGAACGAGCGGCTTACGCCGGGCTCACGCTGAGGGACGGCGACCGGGTCGAGATCGTGCGCATGGTCGGCGGCGGCTAGCGCACCGCCAGGCGGTCCCGAATCGCCGCCTCGGCCTCGGCCCTTTCGTCCCAGGGCTCTGACCCGCCCGCCATGCGCATGGAACGCTCGTGCCCTTTGCCGGCCAGCAGCACGCAATCGCCGGGCCTTGCGATGTCGATGGCGCGGCGGATCGCCGCGCGGCGGTCGATGACGATCTCATAGTCGCGGCCGGGCGCTTTGCCCACGGCGCCGGACTGCACGTCGCGGGCGATCTCGACCGGGTCCTCGGCCAGCGGGTCGTCCGTGGTGATGATGAAGAAGTCGGCGAATTCCGCCGCCGACCGTCCCATGCCCGGGCGGTCGTGGTCGGAGCGAGCCGTTGATCCGAACACCACGATGAGGCGGCCCGTGGTGAAAGGACGAAGCTCAGCCAGCGCGCTGGCCAGGGCACCGGCGGAATGTGCGAAGTCGATGAAGACTCGAAAATCCTGGCCGAGGTCGACCGGCTCGAGCCGCCCGCGCACGCCTTCAAAACCGGCGAGGCCCTGCCCGACGGCCTCGATCGGCACGCCGAGGGCGAGGCACACGCCGGCTGCGCACAGGGCGTTGTAGATGTTGAAACGCGCCGGAACGTGCAGCGAGACCTCAGCGTCGCCCAGGGGTGTCCGCATTCGAAACCGGGAACCCGAACCGGTGACGTTGAGCTCGACCGGGTGCAGGTCGGCGGCCGTCGTCAGCCCGTACGTCCACCTGCGCGCGATGGGCTTGCGGGCTAGGCGATCGTAGCTGGCGTCATCCCTGTTGAGGATCGCCGTCTTCTCGATTCCCTTGTCGATGGAGCCGGCGGCAAGATCGATCAGGCGAGCCTTCGCCTCGAGATATTCCTCCCAGGTGGCGTGGTAGTCGAGGTGGTCGTGTCCCACGTTGGTGAAGGCGGCGACGTCGAAGTCGCACGCGCGAACGCGTTCCTGCACCAGGGCGTGCGAGGTCGTCTCGATGACCGCGCACGAGGCGCCGGCCTCGACCATGCGGGCGAGCCAGGCCTGCACCTCGGGCGCCTCCGTCGTGGTCTGCCCACTGGTGTTGTCCATCTCGCGCCCGCTCACCTTGAAGGCAACCGTGCTCATCGCTCCGGCCACGATCCCGCTTGCCTGCAGCACGTGCTCGGCCATGTGCGTGGTCGTGGTCTTGCCGTCGGTACCGGTGATTCCCGCCATCCTGAGGCGGCTCGCCGGCCGGCCGTAGAACTCCGCCGCGATCTCGGCGAGGGCGCTCCTGGTGGACTGCACGCGAAGGATGGGGGTGCCGGTCGGCGCCTGCACGGCGCGATGCACGGCTATCGCGGACGCGCCCCTGGCAAGGGCTTCGCCGACGAACACGTGGCCGTCGGCGCTGAGGCCTTCGACCGCGACGAACAGGTCACCCGGCTTGACCCGCCGCGAGTCGTACGCGATCCCGCCGACCTCGACGTCGCCGTCTCCTTCCAGCGCCGCGCCCGGCACTCCGCGGGCGATGTCAGCGAGTTTCATCCTGGCTCGCAGCATAATCGGCCGGTGATCGCTGACATCGGCGGCCGGCGTTTCCAGTGGGGCACCCGCACCTTCGTCATGGGCATCGTCAACCTCACCCCAGACTCCTTCAGCGGAGACGGCCTGGGGTCCGACCACGCCGCGGCCGTCGCGCAGGGTCTGCGCATGGTGAGCGATGGCGCCGACATGCTCGACGTGGGGGGCGAGTCGACCCGGCCGGGCCACGTGCCGATCAGCGCCGCAGACGAGATCGCCCGCATCGAGCCCGTGGTGCGCCGGCTGGCCAGGGAGTCGGGCGTGCCGGTCTCGATCGACACGTACAAGCTCGAGGTGGCCGAGGCTGCGATCGAGCTCGGCGCGACCATCGTCAACGATATC
Source organism: Candidatus Baltobacterales bacterium (assembly GCA_035533335.1). Taxonomy (GTDB): domain Bacteria; phylum Chloroflexota; class Dormibacteria; order Dormibacterales; family Dormibacteraceae; genus DATKSS01. The sequence continues at coordinate 15,399 of DATLUC010000003.1, read as the reverse complement.
TGGGGCTTGACCCGCTCACCGGAGATCGCCGATCTCGCCGCCCGGAAAGGCTGCGCCCTGGTGGTGATGCACAACCAGGATGGGACCGATTACGCGGTCGACCTGCTCCAGGAGATCAAGCGGTTCTTGAAGCGGGCGGCGGACGCGGCCGTAGAGGCTGGGGTGCCGAAGCAGAAGGTGATGGTCGACCCGGGGATCGGCTTCGGCAAGACGGCAGAGCAGAACTGGGACGTCATGAAGCGCCTCGATGAGCTCAACGGGCTCGGCTATCCGATCCTGGTCGGCACATCGCGCAAATCGTTCATCGGCAAGCTCCTCGACCTGCCCGCGGACCAGAGAATGGAGGGGACGGCGGCGACGGTGGTCGCGTCGGTGCTGCGGGGCGCGGACGTCGTGCGGGTGCACGACGTGCTCCAGATGACGCGCGCCGTCCGCGTCGCAGACCGAATGCGTTGACGGTCGTGTACCTCGGCCTCGGCACGAACCTTGGCCGGCGCTCACGCAACCTGAGCGCGGCGCGGCGGCGACTGCGTCAAAAGGGTTTGCGCATCTTGCGTCAAAGCCGCGTCATGGAGACCGAACCTTGGGGCCTGAAAGAACAGCCGCGCTTCCTCAACCAGGTCGTCGAGGGCGAGTGGCAAGGCACGCCACGCGCCCTGCTGCGGGCGGCCAAAGAGGTCGAGCGCGAGGGCGGGCGCCTGCCGAGCCGTCGCTGGGGGCCGCGCGCCATCGACGTCGACATCATCTTCTTCGGCGACCAGCGACTCGCATTGCGCGACCTCGTGATTCCGCACCCGAGGTTCCAGGACAGGCCGTTCGTGCTGGCGCCGCTGCGGGAACTCGGAGTGGAGCCGTCTAGACAGGTCGCGCGTTCGTGAAGCGGTAGCCGATGCCTGGCACGGCCAGGATGTAATAAGGACGCGACGGCTGTGTCTCGATCTTCCTTCGCAGGTTGCGGATGTGCACGTCGATGACGCGGGTCTCGATCGGATACTCGTAGCCCCAGATGGAGTTGAGGATCTTCTCGCGGCTCAACACCTTGCCCGCATTGCTGGCCAGAAACGTGAGCAGGTCGAACTCGGTGTGCGTGAGCTCGACCTCTTTGCCCGACTTGTACGTGCGCCGCTCGTTGACGTCGATCACCAAGTCGCGAAACTCCAGCCGGCTTCGCGTCGCCTCGGCCGACTCGAACCTGGTCCGCCGCAGGTGCGCCGTCATGCGCGCCACCAGCTCGCGCAGGCGCAGCGGTTTGCTGACGTAATCGTCGGCGCCGATTTCGAGGGCGACCACGACGTCGATCTCGTCCGACCGCGTGCTCATCATGATCACGGGCACCGACTGGTCCATCTTGCGCAGCTCGCGGCAGACGTCGAACCCGGCTCCGTCGGGCAGGGTCACCTCGAGCAGGACCACGCTGGGTCGCGAATGCTCGACCTGCCTTAGCGCGTCCGCAGCGCTGTCGGCTTCGATCACTTGGTACCCCTCCTGCTCGCAAGCGCTCTTGACCTCGCGCCGCACGGCCTGGTCGGGGTCGACCACGAGCACCTTGCGGACGCCGTCCGCCACCACCATGCCTTCCATCCTAACTGAATTGAAGGATTGTTAGGAGATGTTTCGTTTCAAGCCCCGAACGTAGGCCCTGGCTTTGCGTTCGATGCTGACCAGCCGGGCCCCCGTAGCGGACAGGATGAGCTCCCAGGCCCCCGCGTACGCCACCTCCACGCCGCCGAACTCGGCTTTGAAGGAGCCCAGCCCCCGCCAGGGGTGGTCGGGGCCCGCATCGGGCGGCGGGATTCCCCAGAAGTCGAAGTCCAGGCAGCCGGCCGCGCCGGCCGAGGTGATCGCAGACCACCAAGCCAGGTCGTTGCCCATGAGCTCGGGCCGGGCGCCACTGCGCCCGGCGAACAGGCTGTACGCGCGACCGTCGTGGCGAGCCACCAGCACCGTCGCGAGCGCCTCGCGTCTCCCAGGCTCCAGCGCCACGTAGGTCCTGCACCACGGCAGGAGGTCGACAAGGAGCTGGTAGTAACCGCGGTCAGGCAGGCTGATCGACTCTCGGCGCTCGACGGCGGCCGACTGGAGGGCGAGCTCGGCCGCATCCTTGCCTTCCTCGACCACGACGCCACGGCGCATGCCGGCACGAATGTTGTAGCGGCGGCCGTGCTTGAAGGAGGCCAGCATCTCGGCCTCCGGGCGCAGCCGCATGATCCGCGTGTGCTGCGGCTGCATCGACTTGGTGGCGGTGAAGCCGTGGCCGGCTAGCGAGGCGGCGAGGGCGGCCGGGGCTTCGGGTTCGACCGTGAGTCGAGAGATTTTGGCGCCGCGCGCCCAGGCGACCAGCGCCTCGACGGCCTCGGCGCTCGCCGGCACCGGGCCCCGTGGCACGTAGGCCTCGCGGACCGGGCCCACCGAGCGCAGCTGCACGCTGGCCAGCGCGCCGTTCGGCAAGCGCACTCGTGCGATGTCCCACCCCGCGCGGGCCTGCACCTCGCCCCATGCCCACGTCTGCAGCAGCGGCGCCGGCCGGGCCCTCTCCGCAAGCTCGGCGTCCCAGCGCTCGGCCCCGGCCGTCATCCTGGGCCGGGTTCGGCGATGAGGGCGGGCTCGAGGTGGCCGATGTCGTTGATCCCCGCGATGACCAGGCGGCCGTCGCGCTTCTCGATCACCGACATCGATGTGTTCTGGATCTTGAAAGGGAACAGCCCGCGGTTCGGGCGGCCGACCACGCGATGGAGAGCGACCTGGATCACCCCTCCGTGGGTCACCACCAGGACGTCGCCGTGGTCGTGGCGGCGGAGGATGTCCTCGATCGCGGCCGAGATGCGCGCCTCGAAAAGCGCAGCGCCCTCGCCGCCCGCGACCAGGTCCCAGTCCGGCTGGTCGGTCCACGCCGCCCACGCCTCGGGGAAGCGCTGGGCCAGGTCATCGGTGCGCAGGCCCTCCCACTCGCCTAAAAAGATCTCCCGGAGCGACTCAACCGGCTCCGGAGCGACTCCGATCGCGCGGCCCAGGATGGCCGCGGTCTCGAATGCGCGCTTGAGGTCGCTGGCATAAAAGCCGGCCCAATGCCTGCCGGCCAGCCGCCGGCCCAACAGCTCGGCCTGCCTCCGGCCCTCCTCGGAGAGGGGCGGATCGAGCTGACCCTGGATGCGGTGGTCGCGATTCCACGTCGACTGGCCGTGGCGGACCAGGAGCAGGCGAACGGCGGATGGCTTGGTGGCGAGAGGTAGGTCGGGAGGCTCCGGACGCGCGGGTTTGATCTCGATATCTATACTAACTTTCTTAATCCCTCGATCGGGTTGGGCCGATCCCAGGAGAAACTGGTGCAGTCACACGGCTCATTGGCCGAAACCCCCCTTCGATCGTTGCTGGAGGCCGCTCAGAGTGAGCGGTCGACAGGTACCCTTACCGTCCGGAATGGGAACGGCCAGTCGACCGCGCTCTACTTTCTGTTCGGCCATCTCTTCCATGCACAGGGCAACGGGAAGGCGGGCGACGACGCGGTGGTCGGCGCGCTGCACTGGACGAGGGGCGATTTCGACTTCGACGCCAAGGCCAAGCTTCCCGCCGACGAGACGGTCAAGGCCGGCATCCCGGAGCTGGTCCAGGCGGCCGAATCAGGCACCGAGCCTCCCGCTCCGGAGCCCCGGGTAGAGAAGCAGCCCGAAGTAAAATCCGAGCACAGAGATCATGCTGAACCGGAGAAAAAGGTGGAAGCACCCCAGCCGAGACGTGGCGTGAAGCACCGCCCGCAGCCGAAGCACGGCCGCGAGCCGATCCCTGTGCCCGCCGGGCAGGTGATCTACGACTCGCTGAAAACGTCGTTCGTCGACTTCCCGCGCCTGATCACCACCCTCGAGAAGGAGGGGTACACCGGCTACGTGCGCCTTCTGACGGATGACGCGTCCGGGTTGATCCTGTTCCGCGAGGGCTCCGCCCTCGAGTGCATGTACGACGGGGCGGCCGAGGCCGGCAGCCTGGTGCTCGGCAAGCAGGGACTGCAGATGTTCAACGACGACGTCACCGCCGGCCATGGCGTGCTCGACGTGGTGGGCCTTTCGCCCGAGCTGATCGACGGGCTTTACGAGCTGGCCGTCTCGCGCCCGATGTACACCGAGCTGTACGCGGCATGGGTCGACATGAAGGCGCTGCTCAAGTTCCTCAGCGACCGCAAGTTCAGCGGCAGCGTGATGATCCGATCGGGCGCGGGTACGGGCGTGATCATCCTCGCCGCGGGCGAGCTGGCCGGCGCCTACACCAGCGAGTCGCGCGACATCTCGGACAAGCCCGACCGGGCGCTTGCTCTTTGCGACGACCCTGGCGCGATGATCGAGGTCAAGTCTGCCGACTCGACCAAGCACCCGCCCCTCGACGTGGCGGAGATCGTCGGCGGCCAGAGGCAGGGCCGCGGCCCACAGGCCGCGCCGTCAGGCGGGGCCCCGGCGCCTGAGCCGGTCGTCGCCCAGACCAACCCCACCATCCCTGTAATGCCCGTCGTACCTGTCGTGCCGGCAGAGCCGCCGACCGCGCAGATCCCGACGAGCTCCTTCTCCACCTTCACGCAGCCGACCCCGCCGTCGGTGCCGGTCGGGCCGACGACTCCTTCTGGCTCGGACGGCCCTCAGCTCGACTGGGCATCGATCGTCTCGGAGCTCCAGGCAATGGCCGAGGACGCGCTGGGGAACCGGGCGCGCAAGGTCAAGGACATCCTCGGAGCGGCCGACCCGTCGCTCTCCGGCATCGAAGCGGCGATCGACCAAATCCCGAGCATCTCCCTCCTGTTCGTCGACTCTTCGCGGCTAGAGCAGCTCGCGCAGGAGATGAGGGCGCGCCTCAAGTCGCACCTCTGAGGGCGCGGCCAAGCCCTTAACCGGGTGGATTCCAGCCGGTTCGGTTCACGATCGACTTGGGGCAGGGCGTGCCTGTGGCTCGGCGGCGCGCTGAGTGCGGCGATCATCCCGCTCAGCGCCTGCGGCGGCAATCCCGCGCAGATCATCGACTACTCGCCGCTTCGAGGAGCCATCGACGTCTCGACCGCGGCGCCCATCCGCGTCTCCTTCGACCACGACGTCGACCCGGCGTCGGTGGCGAGCCGCTTGCACCTGATTCCCACGACCCCAGGGCACATCACGTGGCTCAACGGCCGGGAGCTCGTCTACGACCATCCGACGCTCCGAACCGACACGACCTACCAGGTCGTCATCGACGCCGGATACCGCGATCTCGCCGGCAACGTCTACGCGCTTCGACACCACTGGTCGTTCACCACCGAGCCGGCCCCCAGCCTGGTGGGCTCCACGCCGGCGAACCAGGATGCCGGCGTTGATCCAGCGGCTTACCTGACGCTCGACTTCACGCGCCAGATGGACCCGGTCAGCCTGAGATCCGCCTTGAGCTTCAACCCTTCGACGCCGTTCGACGTCCGCCTCGACCCTGCCGACGGGCGGCGAGCCATCATCGCCCCCTCGGAGCTCCTTGCCCCGGACACGTCGTATCAGCTCTCGATCGAGGTCGCGGCGACCGACGCCGACGGCAACCAGCTCGATCGCGACCAGACGATCGCTTTCACCACGGGCGACGCGCATCCGCTGCGTCACTGGATCGCTTTCGCGACCGACAACGCCGACCAATCGCCGGGCGCGCTGTGGATCGTCAACGACTCCGGCTTCCCGCGACAGCTCTATGGCGCGACGCCGGTCCACTCCTTCAGCTGGTCACCCTCCGGCGACCGCCTGATCGTCCAGGGCGACGGCGACACCTGGTCCGCGCTCACGCCCGGCGTCGGCATCGTCCCGTTGGGCTTCGTCGGGCAGTGGGCGGCGGCGCTTGCGTCAGGCATGGGTTACGTCTACATCGACGAAGGCGGAACCCTTCGCCGGCAGGGCGCCGACGGCAAGGACGAGGCCATCGCGACCGACGTCGCCCAGGCGTCGGTCGCGCCCAACGGTTTGAGGGTCGCGTTCATCAGCCCGTCATCGCCCGATGAGGTGTGGGGCTACGACGTGGGGCTGCGCGCGCGCTATCAGCTCGCGCTCGACACCGGGCCCGTCAGCGACGTGGCGTGGGCGCCCGCCGGAAATCGCATCGCCTACCTGCGCAACGATCTGTCGACGCTCCGGCTGCGCGTCCGCAACTTTTCCGGCGCCGGCTCGACCGCCACCGTGGCGAGCGGGGACATCGCCGCGCCGGCCTGGATGCCCGATTCGAACAGCGTCGTGTTCTCCGCGGCTCTGACGCCTGGGGCGGCCCAGCACAAAGCCCTGGTGGTGAACGTCGCGGCGCCGCCCGTCCCGATCAACCCGGAATCCGCCGGGCTGCCGTCGGACCCGGGCGTCGACGTCGAGTCACCGACCCCGTCACCGGACGGCCACCAGATCGCGTTCCTGAACGCGGGCCAGGTCTGGCTGATGAACGCGGATGGCACGCGGCCGACCGCGCTGACCAAGCCGGATCCCGAGTCGTTCCCCTATTCGTGCCTGATGCCGGCGTGGACTCGAAGCTGAGCGCCGCCGATCTCGCCGTCGAAAAGCTGCTGCAGGCCCTCGGCGGTGCGCGACCAGGAGAAGCGCTGCGCCAGGAGACGGCCTCGCCGGCCCATCTGCTGGGCGAGCTCGGGGTCGGACAGCAGCCGGCCGATGCGCTCGGCGTAGGCGGCGGGGTCGTGGCCGTCGATGAGGTATCCGCTCACCTCGTCGCGCACGACCGAGCGTAGGCCCGAGACGCCGGCGGCGACGACCGGGCATCCACAGGCCTGGGCCTCCAGCCCGACCAGGCCGAACGACTCGCTATGGGACGGCATCACACAGACGTCGGCCGCCCCGTAGTAACTCGGGAGGTCGTCGTGGGCGACCGAGCCAACGAAATCGACCCGATCGCGCACGCCAAGCTCCGACGCGATGGTCTTGAGGCGCTGCTTCTCGCTCTCCTCGCCGTCGCGACCGGCGATGTTGCGGGAGTCCTCGCCGAGGATGAGCAGGCGCACGTCGTCGTGCTTGCGGTCGCGCAGGAGAGCGAGCGCTCGAATCGCCACCTCCACGCCCTTGAGGCGCTCCAGGCGGCCGACGAACAGGAGGAGGCGCCCATCGCCGAAGCCGATCTTGCGTCGGGCCTGCTCCCGCTCGGTGGGCTGGAAAGCGGAGAGGTCGACGCCCGGCGGCACGACGAAGACGCGCTCGCGGGGCGCGCCGTAAGCCCGCACCAGGTCCTCGCTCTCATCCTGGGTCGAGGCGACGAGCAGGTCCGCCTGATGGGCGATCTCGCCTTCGACGCGGATGCGCAGCGCCGGCTCGGGACGCGCCCCGCTGGCGAGGGTGCGGTTCTTGACGAGACCCAGCGTGTGAGCCACGTGCGCCCACGCGGCCGACAGCTCCGGACGGAGCAGGCATGCGACCTCGCCCGACAGCCAGTAGTGGGAGAACAGCAGGTCGTAGGAGATCTCCTCGGCCGCCGCGAAATCCAGAATGCGCGTCGCGAACTGCGGGACCTGGTCGTAGAGCGAGTACTTGTCCAGCCCGTTCCCCGCCGGAAGGTAGATGACCCGCGACAGGGGGGCCAGGCGCTCGACCTCCGGGTCGTCACGTGACTGGCGGCGGGTGAAGATGTCGGTCGCGATCCCGCGTTCGCTGAAAGCGGTTGCGATTTCGCGGACGTAGACGTTGAGGCCGCCGTTGGCGTTCTTGCCCAGCGAGGCGGTCGGCGAGGTGTGCATCGATATGACCGCGATCCTCTGGGATCCCCGCGACTCGTGTCGCGACAGAGGGCGGTCGGGAATCGTGTCGGTAGCCTCAGCCACGGTAGGCCGATCTCGCGTCAAGCCAGCGTCGAGAGACGCAGACGAACCCGGAACGGGAGACCGGCAAGAAGGACGCCATACCCGTTAAAACCTACGCCGATCGTGGCTATTCCCGCCGGGCGGCCCCCCGGACTGTTCCAGTTCCGCGGGGACAGGCCTCGAGGCCCGACAATATGGGCAGGTATGATTCGGCCCGCCATCCGCCTACCTCGAGGCTTCAAGCTCTCCGCGCTGGTCGCCCTCGCCGTCCCGGCCGTGCTGGGATTGACGGCGCTTTCGACGCTGGCCGACAGCAGCCCCAGCCCTTCGCCGAGCGCTTCGAGCTCCCGCACTGGCTCGAGCGCGCTGCCCGGCGACCCCGCCCACGGAGCGACGCTGTATGGCCAGAACTGTGCCACCTGCCATGGCGCCAACCTCGAGGGAGGCATCGGCGCGGTGCTCAACCCGATCGACAAGCTGCCCGGCGTGCCCGACTCGCTCGACCCCAACTTCCTGATCACGATCATCACCAACGGCCGGACGCCGCAAGCAGGGGATCCCAAGCAGGTGGCGATGCCGAAAAAGGGCGGGAACACCAGCCTCACCGACCAGGACGTCAAGGATCTCGCCGCCTTCATCATCCAGCAGAACAGGGCCGGGGGCAGCCCTCCGCTGTCTCCGGGTGAGCTGGCCAAGCGCACGATCCTGTGGGTCAGCATCGGCATCATCGCGATGATCTTCGTGACCTTCCTCCTGGCGCAGTACAACATGCGGTGGATCGCGCGCCGCGCCGCGGCGCGACGCAAGTAGCCGAGCCGGCGACCGCCGGCTCGCAGCCGGAGCCGCCCCCCCTTCCGACGCCGACCGGTGGCTCGCCTCGGGTGCTGATCCTGTTCAGCGACACGGGCGGGGGGCACCGCGCGGCGGCCAAGGCGCTCACCGACGCGCTGAAGCTCCTCGATCCCACCTGCATCGTGACCGTGGCCGACCCGCTGATCGGACAGGGACCGACCGTGGTGAGGAGGCTCGCCTCCCTCTACTCGCCCCTGATCCGCCGCTCTCGGACCGCCTGGGGCGCCGTCTATCACACGAGCAACACCAAGCCCGCCTTCGCCGCGATCCGCGCCGTCTTCGGACGCGGCGTGCGTAACTCGATCGTCGATTTGCTGCAAAGGCACGACCCCGACGTGGTCCTCTCCGTTCACCCCATGCTCAACCACGTGAGCCACCAGGCGATCCGCAAGAGCGGTCGCCCCCGCGCCTTGATGACGGTGATCACGGACCTCGTGGACTTCCATCGCGGCTGGACCTTCAGCCAGGCGGATCTCGTGATCGCGCCCACGGAGCTCGCCCGCAAGGTCGCTCTTCGCAGGCGCGTCCCGTCCGACCGCATCAAGCTGCTGGGCCTGCCGGTCGACCTGCGCTTCAGGCCTCCGGCGCCCGGCGAGAAGCGCGCCCTGCGCCGCCGGTTCGGCCTCGACGAGAAGAGGTTCACCGTGCTGGTGATGGGCGGAGGCGCGGGGGTGGGCAACCTCGAACGCCAGGTTCGCGCGTTGGCGTGGGAGCCGTACCAGTGGCAGGTGGTCGTCGTTTGCGGGCGGAACGAAAAGCTGCGCAGGCGCCTTTTAGAGGTTCGCTTCTCGACCCCGACGCTGGTGCTCGGCTTCGTGGACTACATGCCGGATCTCATGCGCGCGTGCGACATCGTGGTGACCAAGGCTGGGCCGGGAGCTATCGCCGAGGCGCTGGCCACCAGCCTCCCTCTGATCGTCACTGGCTTTCTGCCCGGCCAGGAGTCGCCCAACGTCGACTTCGTGGTCGAGTCGGGGATCGGCGCCTTCGCGCCCAAGGAGCCCGAGCTGTTCGACGAGGTGAGGGTGCTCGCCGAAGGCGGCCCCACATGGCGCGACATGTCACGCAAGGCGGAGGAGATGGCGCATCCGTACGCTTCGTCCGACATCGCGCGCGAATGCCTGCTGCTGGCGGCGCGCTACAGGGCGTCGGCGCAGGCGAGCCGGTAGGGGCACAGCCGGCATCGCCGGCGATCCGGCCGCGCTTCGAAACGGCCCTCCCGGATGCCGCCCGCGGCGCGGGTGCCCTCGGCCCGCGCCTCGCTGAGCAGCGCGCCGGGTTTTTCGATGCGGACGGATTCGCCCGACGCCAGGTAGACGAGCTCGAGCTCGACGGGGTCGAGCGCCAGGGCAGAGGTGGCCCCGAGGGCATAAAGCGCGAGCTGGAGGTCGCGCTTGCGCCGCGAGACCGGGCGTCCGCTCTTGTAGTCGACGATCGTCCATCCCGAGGCGGTGCGGTCGATGCGGTCGATCACGCCGCGCAGCGTCCAACCGTCGACCTCGACTTGAAACGGGTGCTCGAGATAGGCGGGGACTGCGTCGAGGCCGCCCTTCTTCCGATAAGCCTCCAGCTGCGCGGCGCCGTTCCGCTTGAAGGTCGGCGCACGGCGCTCGTCGGAAAAAGCAGTCGTGCGCCAGACCTCCGCGAGGATCGCTCTCAGGTGGGAGGCGCCGACGGCACCGCCTTCGCGCCGGAGCTCGCCGGCACGGCGCAGCACCTCGTGGAGGATGACGCCGTGCACGGCCTCGGCGTTCTGGACCGCGGGCAGCCGCTGCTCGTAGCGATACCAGTATTGGCGCGGGCAGTCGAGATACGCCGCGATCCCGCTGTAGGAAAGATGAACCTCGCCTGCGTGCGCGATCGCTGCAGTCGCCGGCGGCGCGGCGGGGCAGCCATCGACCTCCCGCTCCCGCACGGTCCGCGCGCCCGCGGCGCGCACCTCCTGGAGGAAGCGTGACTCGCGCCACCTGCGGCCGCCCTCGTAATGAGCTCCCCACGTCAGGTGCAGGCTCGTCTTCGCGCGCGTCATCGCGACGTAAAGCAGGCGGCGCTCCTCTGCGATCACGTCCTCGCGCCCGCGCACCAGGGGCTCGAGCACCGCGGGCGGGAGCTCGAAACGCGGCGAGCGGCCCGATTGCGGAAGCCGTCCCTCGACGAGCGAAGGCACGAACACCACGTCGAACTCGAGGCCCTTGGCCTGGTGGATGGTCATGACCTGGATCGCCTCTTGCGGGCCGTCGGGCGCGGCGGGCTCTTCGTCCTCGCCCGAGAGCAGCACGAGGTCGAGGTGGCGCATGTAGTTCTCCAGCGAATGGTCGGGAGATTCCTCGCAGAACTCGGCGATCGCCTCCGCAAATCGACTCACGTTGGCCGTCGCGCGTGCCGCCTCGCCCGCATCCAGAGATGCGTTGAGGACCTCGAGATACCCGGTCGTCTCCATCAGCTCGAAGAACAGGTCGCGCACGTCGAAGCGGTGCGTCTCGGCGGCGAAGCGCTCCAGCTGGCCGGCCAGGGTGGCGGCCGGGGGCCAGGCGCGCAAGGTCTCGAGCGGCGAGCGAGGGCCACGCGCCCGCAGGACGTCCAGCACCGCGGCCTGGTCGAGATTCGCCGGCGGCTGCGACATCACGCGCGCCAGCGCCACCAGGTCGGCGGGATCGCGCAAGACGCGCAGCAGCGCTACGAGGTCCCTCACCTCGGGCCGGTCTTGAAACCCGTGGCCCCCCGTGACCGCGTGGGGGAGGCCCAGGGCGGAAAGGGCGGTCGCGATAGGCCGCGCGATGGCGTTGGTGCGGCAGAGCACCGCGATGGCGGCGGGCGATGTGCCGCGTTCGATCAGGGCTGCTGCCTCCGACGCGATCGCGTGCGCCTCGGCTGTTCCATCCGGGCAGGCCCAGACCTCGACCTGCGGCCCGGCCTGCTCCGAGCGCAGCTGCTTGGGCAGGCGGTCGGGGTTGCGGTCGATCAGGGCTGACGCCGCGGCCACGATGCGCCGCGAGCTTCGCCGGTTGCGCCCGAGCGTGATCGTCCGCGCGCCCGGAAAGCTCTTCAGGAAGCGCTCGAGGCTGGCCCGGGAAGCGCCCCTGAAGCGATAGATCGACTGGTCGTCGTCTCCCACTACGAAGGGCTCGCCTTGGTGGGCGACCAGCTCGACCAGGCGCTCCTGCGCCAGGTTCAGGTCCTGGTACTCGTCGACGAGGACGTGCGGGTATCGCGCGGCGTAGGCGCTCAGCAGGGCAGCGCTGCTCTCGAGCATCCGCACGGCCAGCAGGAGAAGATCATCGAAATCGAGGACGCCGCGCTTCCGGCACTCCTTCTCGTAGGCGCGAAACAGGCGCAGCGCGGCGCGCACGAACCCCGCCCGCTCCGGGTCGTCGGTCGAGTCGGCCCACGCCTCTACGCGCCGCAGCGGAACGAGCTCTTGCTTCAGCCGCTCGAGCATCTGGAGCAGGGGTGCCACCAGGTCGTCCGGCCGCTCATCACCGGTCAGCTCAAGGTCGCCGATGGTCCACATCAGCTCTCGCGCGAGGATCCAGCGGTCGGCCCCGGCGACGATGCGAAAGCCCGGGGGGACGCCCACCGCGCGGCCATCCGCGCGGAGCCACCGGAGCGCCATCGAGTGAAAGGTCCCGACCGAGGGCGCGGGCTCCGCGACGAGGCTCTCGATGCGCTGGCGCATCTCGGCCGCAGCGCGCTCGGTGAAGGTCATGACGAGGATCGAGCTCGGCGAGACCCCGGCAGCGACCAGCCGCCGGAAGCGCTCTGCGATGACCGCCGTCTTGCCCGTGCCGGCCCCGGCGACGACCCGCACGGCGCCGCGGCCGATCGCCGCTGCGGCGGCCTGCTCCCGCCCGAGCCTGCCGCTCACGAGGCCGGCGTGGAGTGGCCGATCCGCACACGCAGGGTGCGGACCTTGCGGCCCAGGTTCAACGCGTTCAACCTCTCGACGATCGTCTCCGCGTCCAGGCGCAGCTGGTGGGCGAGGGCCGGGCTGGAGGTCGTGACGACCAGCGTCCCCGAATGCAGATCGACCTCGTCACACAGGGCGGCCGGCTCGCCGATCATGGCCCGAAACGCAGAGGCGACCTGCGACCCGATCAGGCGTCCGGCATCGGGCTGCTTGCGCAGGACCCTGGGCAGGATATTGCCCAGCTTATCCACAGGGCTCGATCTGTCCCCCGTCCACGCTCCAGACCATGGCACGGGAGATCAGCTCGGGGGGAAAGGGGCCGACCTCGACGGACGTGATGATGACCTGGCCGTCTCCCGCCACCTCCCTGAGAAGCGCGGCCCGCCGCTCGCCGTCCAGTTCGGAGAGCACGTCGTCCAGCAGCAGCACCGGCCGTTCGCCGGTACGGCGCGCGATCAGGGCCGCCTCCGCCAGCTTCAGGCTGACCACCGCGGTCCGCTGCTGACCCTGCGAGGCATACGAACGCGCCTCCTGGCCATCGAGGAGCACCCTGAGATCGTCTCGATGCGGGCCCACGCTGGTGGAGCCTCGGCGGAGGTCCTCGGCCAGGGAGTTGTGCACAGCCTCCTCCAGGTCCGGCGGAGGCCCCTCGTAACGGATTTCCAGGCGCTCTCCGGCCGCGATCTCGGCGTGGCATCTCGCCGCTTCAGGACCGAGTTCCAGGACTGCCCTGGCGCGCGCGGACACGACCTCGCTGCCGATCACCACGAGCTCTTTGTTCCACGCCTCGAGGACGTCGTCGCCGCCCTCACCCGCCGCGATCTTCTTGAGCAGGCTGTTGCGCTGCTCGAGCACGCGGCGGAGCCCCCCCAGCGCGCGGGCGTACCCGGGCTCGACCTGGACGAGCATCTGGTTCAGGAAGCGCCGGCGGAGCTCAGGGCCGGCTTTGACCAGGCCCAGGTCGTCGGGCCAGAACAAAGTGATGCGGAAATGCCCGGGCAGGTCGAATGCCCGACGGCGAACCCCGTCGATCTCGATGGTGCGCTTGGTGCGCTCGCCCTCGACGTTGAGCGTGATCGCCAGCTCGACCTTGCGGCCGGCGCTCTCGACCTCGGCCTCGATGCGCGATGCCGGAGTGAGCGGACCAACCAGCTCGAGCTCACGGCGGGCCCGCGGGGACGACGACAGCGCGAGCATGGCCACCGCCTCGAGCAAGTTCGTCTTGCCCTGCCCGTTGGCGCCGATGAACACGTTGACGCCGGGACCAGGCGCCAGGTCCAGCTGGGCGTAGTTGCGATGGTTCCTGAGCTGCAAGCGTCGCAGCCGCACCTATGCGCCGCCCAGCTCGAAAGGTCCCCCCGAAATCACGAACTGTGCCTTCGAACTCGCGGAGATTTAGGACATCGCCACCCGCACGGGCATGATCACGTAGAGGTAGTGCTCCTTGCCCGGCGGTCGAAGCAGGCCGGGGCTCAGAGGACCGTCGAACAGCAGCTCGACCTGGTCCTCCCCGATGACGCCCAGGGCATCGAGGACGTAGCGGGCGTTGAAGGCGATCTGGATGTCGGATCCGTCCACGTCGGCCGCCATCTCGGCCTTGCTGTCTCCCACCTCGTTGGTGGTGGCGGACAGCACGAGGGCGCCGGCCTGGGCCTTGATCCGGATCACGTTGGCGCTGTCGCGGGCGAAGAGAGACACGGCCCTTACGGTCTGCGTGAGCTCGCTGGTCGAGACCCGGACCTTGGTCGAGCTCTTGCTGGGGATAACCTGTGCGTAGTTGGGATACTTCCCGTCGATCAGGCGGGAGGTGAGCTCCGACGTGCCGGCGCGGAAGAAGACCTGGTTGCGGGCTTTCGAGATGATGATCTCGACCTTGCCCGGCTCTCCCTTCAGCACCCGCGAGAGCTCGGCCAGCGCGCGGGCGGGGACGATGAGGCTCGCTTCCAGCTCGGGCGCCCCGGTGGCCGCGAGCTTGCGCACGGCGAGCCGGTGGCCGTCGGTGGCCGCCAGCGTCAGGTTGCCGCCCTCCACCTGGACCAGGACACCTGTCAGTACCGGCCGGGCCTCGTCGGTCGAGGCCGCCATCTGCGTCTGCTCGACAGCGCTGACCAGGTCGTCCAAAGCCACCTCGAGCCGGTCGCCCTCGTCGGGCCGCGGGCCCGGCGGAAACTCCTCCGACTCGATGCACTTGATGTGGGTGTCGAACCTCGCGCACCGCAGCGCAAGGGACTGGCTGGCAGGGTCGAGGGTCATCTCGAGGTCCTGGTCCGGCAGTGTGCCCACGAAATCCGTGAGCAGACGGGCCGGCGCGGTGGTGGCGCCTTCCATGGCGACCTCCGCCGGAACCAGCTTTCGGATGCCGATCTCGAGGTTGGTCGCGGTCAGCGCGAGGCCGTCGGCGGTGGTCTCGATGAGGATGTTGTTGAGGATGGGAAGGGTCGTCCTGCTCGAGATGGCACGAGAGACCACCTGGAGCGCCTGGCCCAAAACCGATGGCCTGCAGGTGACTTTCATTTGAGCGGTGAGAACTTTGGCATTCAAGACACTTGTCCCCCGTTGCAGCCACGTCAGCGCGGTAGCAGAGCCGCTCCACCATCCGAACTGCGACCTTGAGGTTGGCGGCGTTGTCTTCTACCACCAGCACCCGCACCCACTTACGCGCCGCGTCCGAAGCTTGCGTCTCGACCGGGCGGTCGCTCGAATTCGTGCTCGATCGTTCCGCCATCCTCTGGTGCAGCATGTCGAAGAGTTGTGATGGACGGACTGGTTTGACCATCTCCGCGTCCACGCCCGGCACCGCGACCTCCGATTTGCCCGCAGACGTGAGCAGGATCACGACCACGTCGTTCAACGACCTGTCGTTGCGGAT
>DATLUC010000002.1:0-9673 GCA_035533335.1 Candidatus Baltobacterales bacterium | reverse complement strand
TGCCTGGAGCCGCTCGGCTCCGACCCGCGCGGCCGCGAGCGCGAATCCGACCCTGCCAGCCTGCGAGCCCTTCCCTACTTCGACCGGCCGTGGACCGAGTGGGCGCAGTTCGTCGCAGCCAATGCGATCCTCGACACCGCGTTCACCGCAATGATCGAAGCATGCGTTGGCGGTTCGGTCGAGGTGCTCCAGCAGCGACTGCGCAAGATGCTCATGGAAGAGCGCTACCACTTCCTGCACGGCCGCAGCTGGCTCAAATCCGGCATCGACGCCGGCCCCCTTGACGAGGCCTGGCGGCAGGCGATCGAGTGGTTCGGGCCGCCAGATGGCGAGTCCGCCGCCCTTCATCGAGATGGCCGCTTGAGCATGGGCCCGGCCGAGCTGCTCGCGCGGCTCGAAGCACAGCTCGGCGTGCGAGCTCCTTTGGTCAGCGTCGACTGGAAGGCGTGGGATCCAATCCGGCGGCGAAGCAGGGCGGGAGCGATCGACGAGGCCACGTTCGCCATGCTTCGCGGCCTCGAGGAGAAGAAGTTTGCCCCGTCGAGTGCCGCCGCCAAAGAGGTCTGACGGCCCGCGGCCCGAGCCACGCTGCCCTCACTGCAGCGCGCGGGACGCCGAGGTGATCTCGCTGTTCGGGACCCAGGCCATGACCCTGCAGTACCGGTGCCGGCGGTGCGCGACGCTGTTCGAGGCGATCAAGTACGAGTAGCGCTAGCCCTCGTCGTCGTCCTCTTCTTCCTCACCCCCTTCCATGCCCGCCGAACGGCGGCGCCGCATGATGGCCAGCGGCAGCCCCGCGAGCACGACCACCACGATGAGCCCGGCGACGATGATCGGCAGCGCCTGCCCCCCGCCGACCGTCACCGCCCCTGCCGGCGGCGAAGCTGCGGAGTAGCCGGCCGCGAAGTAGCCCAGCGACGACGTCTGGGCCTGGAGCACGAACGGTCGTGTCGGTTGCGACTGGAGCTGGTGGTATGGACCGCTCGGGCTCGCGGCGATGTAGATGTTGTTCGGCGCCGGGAGGAGGTTGGAGAACACCATCTCGAGGTTGGCCGGCTGCTTCAACGGGGCGTCGGCGGTGATCTGGTAGACGTTGGTCACGAGCTTGATCCCTGCCGGGCTCGGGCATGTGGTGAGCGGCGAGATGTCCACCGAGATGCTCGATTTCCCGGTCGCGTCAAAGGCGCCTGGCAGGAACCCGATCACGATCTGGCCGTCGTTGGTGAAGGCCGAGTTAGCGTCACTGACGCCGCCGATCACGTTGATGCTGAGATGCCCTGAGCTCGGCTTGAGGTTGGATCCTGCCTGTGCGGGCGGACACACCCAGTTGTACGGCGCGGCCGGGCCAAACCCGTCGTAGAAACCGGGCGCGACCATCCATGCAGCCACCCCGTAAGCCGCGGCCGCGGCGGCCAGGATGGCGACCCTACCTCGGTGCGGAGTCACAGCAGCAGGTCCGCGATCACGTGGCCGATGATCGGGCCGACGAGGTCCCGGCAGGCCCACCGCCACAGGGCGAGCACGAGACCGGCCGCGGCGACCGCGAACAGGAAAGCCGGGGGATGCGAGAAGGCATGGGCGAGGGTCCACAGGGCGGTGCTGCCGATGATCGCCAGGGGAGCCCCACCCAGGTCGTCGAGCGCCGCATACAGCGCGCCGCGAAACGCGAGCTCCTCGCCGATCGAAATCGCGACGGCAGGCAGCGCCAGGCCGGCGGGAAGAATCGGCGCGGCGTCCGCGCGCACGGCGGCGGGCAGCAGGAGGACCGCGCCGAGGGCAAACCCGCCGATTATGCGCAGCCCGAGATGCGAAGCACCCAGGCCGAGGCTCTGGGCGCGCCAACCCACGGCGGCGAGTCCCAGCGCGGCGCCTCCGATGACGAGCGACGGGACCGCTGCATGCGGTGCAACAACGACCAGCGATCGCACCCACTCGACCAGCAGCACGTATGCCCCGATCTCGCCCACCCTGGCGTAGGGACGCCACCCAACGGCTGAGACCACGGCTCGATTATCGCCAGACGGTCAGGACGCGGTGAGGCGCTCGGGCGCCGAGTAGACGTTGAAACGTTCCCCGCGAAGAAAACCGACCAGCGTCTGGTTGAACTCGCGCGCGAGGGCCACCGCAAGGCTCGAAGGGGCTCCGACGGCGCAGAGCAACGGCATGCCGGCGCTGATCGACTTCTGCACGATCTCATACCCGGCGCGACCGCTGACCACCAGAACCGTGTCCGATGCGGGCAAGCGCTCATCGAGCAGCCGCCCGCCGACCACCTTGTCGACGGCGTTGTGCCGGCCCACGTCCTCGCGCAGGCAGACGAGCTCGCCTCCGAGGGTGAAGAGGCCCGCCGCATGCAGGCCTCCCGTGCGCTCGAAGACTCCCTGGTGCGACCGGAGCTGCTCGACCAGGGCGGGCAGGATCTTCGGATCGACCACGGGGCCGTCTTTCAGCGCCGACAGATCTCGACGCAGGTCGTCGATGAGAACTGCCCCGCACACGCCGCACGCCGAGCTCGAGAGCATGGATCGCTCGGGACGGCGACGCGGAGTCGCGGCCAGGTGAACGTCGACCTGGTTGGATTCGACGAGGGAGGCGTCGACACGGACGCGAGAGTCGGATTCACCCGCTTCCGCGCTGATCCTGATCTCCTTCACGTCGTTCCGAGACCGGATGATCCCCTCGGCGAACATCAGGCCGAGGGCCAGCTCGATGTCCTCTCCGGGCGTCCGCATGAGGACCGACAGCGGCGTCCCGTCGAGCAGTAGCTGGAGCGGTTCCTCGGTGACCACGGCGTCCGGCGAATTCGACCACTCGCCCGCCTCCCACCTCCGTACCTGCAGCTCGGGCGCGGACGGCCTGGCCACGGTTAGGCCCGCTCCTCGAGAACCCTGAGCTCCCGCGCCGAGCGCGGGACTGCGGTCGTGACGGAAAAGCCTCGCCACGCCGTCACCCTCTCGGCACGCATCGTGACAGTCCGCGGAACAGCCGCCGGGTCCATCGCGTAGCGCTCGGCGATCGCCTCCCGGTCCCCTTCGCGGTCAAAAGTTCCGCGCACGCACGCTCCGACCATCAACGAAGGACGGAAAGGATGGTGTGCTTCGATGACCACAGCCCCCGCGCTGCCCGAGCGTGGGCGGCCGCTGATCGGAGCGACGCTGACCTCGCCGCGTTCCACGTCCCAGTAGGCCGGGCGGATCACCGGCATCGCGCCTTCGATCCAACACGCGTAACCGCGCGACACGCCCGCGAGGCGCCGGCTGACGTCGGCCGGGACGGCCGGGACGCGCGCCGCCTGCGCGGCGGGAAACGGGGCGGCCTCGATGATGTCGGCGTGGCTCAGCCGAAGGCGCAAAACGACGCGGTTGTACGGCAGCCATGCGCGCGGAAGGCGCGCCAGGTCAAGCACGTACCCCGCAAAGTAGGGGGCGTTCTTCAGTGCGTAGGCTGCCATGCCAAGGAAATAGCCCGGCCCGTCGAGCATGGCCCGCACCTGGCCGGAGACAGAAAGCGGGTCGAACACATCGAGCGAGCCGCGCAGGTGCAACGCTGTCGACTCCCCGTCGACGAGGAAGGCGGCGCGAGGATCGCGTCTCGCCATGATCGTCTTGGCCGCATAGCGCGAGGTGGTCATCCACAGCGAGCCGTCCGCAAAGCTGAAGACAGCCGGGTTGACCAGCGGCGCACCGTGCGCAGCGCGGCCGGCGCGCAGGGCGAGCATGCCGATGGAGGCCCGACCCAGGATGGCGCTCGCTTCGCGGGTCAACCTCATTCGCCCACTCTAGTGGGCTGTCCGGCGCCTTGGGCGGTGGACCTTCAGGCTTCCAGCGTCTTGCGGATCTGCTGTAGCGCGCGCTCAAGCCGGCCGCGCACCACCCAGTCGACCCTACGGGCGATGGCGCCACCGATGAACGCGGCCGGCGGCTGGTAGGCGATGCGCAGCTCGATCAGCACGCCGCCTCTCACCTCGGTGAACGTGAACCCGCCCTCCTGCCGGATCACGCCCGACTCGGACTTCCAGCCGATCTCCTCGGGCGGTGACCAGCGGCTGATAACCAGCACGCTCTTGAGCGGGAATCCGAACGCGACCATCTCGACGTGGTAGCGGGCTCCGACGCCCTTGGTCTTGCGGCCAACCGGTTCCCATTTGCTGACGCCAGCGAGCACCTGGGCGACGTGCCGGAAGTCGGCAAAGTAGTCGAAAGCCTGCTGCGGCGTGGCCTTGACCGTCACCTCCGCCGAAAACTCGTTCCACGCCACACCTCCAAGATATGGGTTGGATGAGATGGGTTGAGGGCCGTGTGTCGATCGAAGACTCGGTTGACATGCCGCGTGCGGCACCGGCCCGGCTGCTCCGCGACTCGTATCTGCCCGGCATCAGCGCCGAGACGCTGGGGCTGGTGCGCGCCGATGACAACTCCTTGCGCGTTGGACGGTTCGAGCTGCTGCGGTTCGGTGCGCCCAAGCTGGGGCGCACCGCGGTCGAGTGGCCGATCGAAGGCGGCCTCCTGGCCAGAGCCCCAGGCGGCACCTTGCGCCTTCATTCTTCGGGCCGTCGGCTGGTGGCTTCCGTCGACGGATACCGTCCACGCCTGCCGGCGGCCGTCTACTCGGTGACGCAGCTTCCGTTACACCACCTGCTGACCCGCCTCTACCTTCTGCGGCTTCGCGGCCGCGATCCGGCTCCGGGCATCACCGCTACCTCTTCCAATCGCATGCGCGCCGCCGCAGTCGACCTGGCCTTTTGCGCCACGCTCGCCGGCGTGGTTGGACGCGGCCGGCGGGTGCGGGTCCTGTTGGGAATTGCGGCGGTCTATCACCTCACCTGCTGGAGCCTGTCTGGACGCACGCTTGGCGGGTTGGTGATGAGGCAGCGTGTGGTGTCGGTGGACGGATCGCGACCCAGCCCGGCGCAAGCGCTGGTGCGCCTGGTCGCCCTTCCGATCTCGTGGATTCGCGGCCGGCCGGACCACGACGAGATCGCCTGCACTGATGTGATCGGCGCCGGGCCGTAGCATCTTCACCGTGGACACGCGAGTCGACCTGGTCATCTTCGGCGCTTCGGGCGACCTGGCTGAGCGCAAGATCCTGCCTTCTCTCGGCCGCCTGGCGGCGCGAGAGGGCCGTCAGATCCGGGTCGTGGGCGCCGGCCGCAGCGAGAAGGCGACCGACGACTTCCGCCAGATGGTGCGCGAAGCGAGCCGCAACGAGAAGCTTGCGGCCTCCGCGGAATGGGTGAAGCTCGATTACAGCGATTGGGGGACCTTCGCCCCGCTCAAAGAGTTGTTGACCGGTTCGCCCAGCGTGATCTTCTATCTCGCCACGCCGGCCGAGACCTTTTCCGACATCGTGGCGGCGCTCGTCGAATCGGGCCTTTCGACCAAGCAGGACGAGTCGCGCAGCGTCGTGGTGGAAAAGCCGCTTGGCCATAATCTGTCGTCGGCGCAGAAGCTGAATGCCCAGCTCGCCGAGGCTTTCCAGGAAGAGCAGATCTATCGCATCGATCACTACCTGGCCAAGGACACCGTGCAGAACGTGCTCGCGCTCCGCTTCTCCAACTCGCTTTTCGAACCCGTCTGGAACCGGACGCTGGTGGAGTCGATCCTGATCACGGTGGCAGAGGAGGAGGGCATCGGCCAGCGCGCCGGCTACTACGATCAGACCGGCGCCGTCCGCGACATCATCCAGAACCACGTGCTGCAGCTCCTCGCTCTGATCACGATGGAGCCGCCGACCACCTTCGACCCGGAGTACGTGCGAAGGGCCAAGCGCGCGGCGCTGCGCGCGATGCTGCCGATCGACCCCACCACCGCCGTGCGAGGCCAGTACGACGGGTACCAGGAGGAGGAGGGAGTCGCGCCCGACTCGAGGCGCGAGACGTACGTTGCGGCACGGGTCGCCATCGAGAACTGGAGGTGGGACGGAGTGCCCATCTTCGTCCGCACGGGCAAGGCGCTCACCCGCCGCGTGACCGAGGTCGTGATCAAGCTGCGTGACGCGCCGATGCTGCGAATCGCCGGCCGCCGACAGCGCGGAATCCCGACGCTCATCGTCATTCGCATCCAGCCGGACGAGGGCATCTCGCTGCGCATCGGGGCCAAACGGCCCGGGACGCGGTTCGAGATGGTGCCGGCCGGCATGAGGCTCGACTACGCTCGGCTGACAAAGGCCGCGCTGCCGGACGCATACGAGAACGTCCTGTCAGAGGTCCTGGCCGGAGGACACTCGGCCTTTCCGGGCGCTGAAGAGATCGAGCTCTCGTGGGAGATCGTGGATCCGCTGATCGCGGCCTGGGAGGCCGAGGGGCATCCCGAGATCTATCCGGTCGGCTCGTGGGGTCCGCGGGCTGCAGACGACCTCGTGGATGACGGCGGCGCCGGCCGCTGGATCGTCAGCGGAGACGAACCGGGCACGAGCTGACGCCGGGAGAGCCGCTTCCCCACGCAGTGGGAGTGGTTGCCCGGTTGAACCTCCCCATCCCCCGGCTTCGCCGGGTACTTCCCCGCCAGGCGGGGAGGTTACAAGGCCCGATTGCCAGTTGAAAAACGAAAGGGGCAGCAGTGGCTGCCCCTTGAGGTCGAGTGACGGTTTGAACTAAGCGCGGGCGCCTGCCGAGGTGCCGCCCTGCATCCAGAGCGCGGGCTTGTTTGGATATAGCACCAGGATGAGCACCGCGACGATGATCGCGACGAGGAGCGCCACGATGTCGAGGCTGCCGACGCTGACCTGGTTGAACACCTGCCAAACGACCTCGAGGATCGCGTAAAGGACAAGTGCCCGGACCCAGCTAACGTTGGCAATGGGGTCGAACCCGGCGATCATGACCCCGGCGCCGAACGCAACACCCGCAACCGAACCTGTTACTCCGGCCCAGCTGTCAAACGGGAAGAAAGTGCCACCGACGAACCCCAACCCGGAGCCCATCACGATCAGCACTCCCATCACCCACATCAAAAGCTTCAACGCCAAGGGATTCCACTTTGCCACTACCTGACTTCCTCCATTTTCGACCGCGTTTATTGATTCGTGTTCGCAGCGCGGCGGCCGTGTATGTGCAACTTATATGCCGATTGCACGTTTTTAGCAACGCAATATCAGGCGAATACTTGCGAACCTCCCCGCCAGACGATGCGCGGCTTGAGGCCATAAGCCCACGCAAAGGCTCCCTCATGCTCCGCCTCCCACAGCACCAGATCGGCCAGCTTGTGCGGAGCGACGACCCCGCGGTCTGAGCGCGAGAGCGAGTGAGCCCCTCCCACCGTGGCCGCGATCAAGGCCCGCTCTGCTGACATCTTAAAGACGCCAACCGCCATCGCGACCACCAGGCTCATGCTCGTGATCCCGCTCGTTCCGGGATTGTGGTCCGTGCCGAGGGCGATCACGGCGCCGGCCGCAGCAAGCTCTTTGACCGGCGGCAATTTGCCGATCGAAAGAGCCGTGCCAGGAGCCAAAGTGGCGACCACGCCGGCGTGAGCGAGCGCGACGGCGTCGCCCTGGTTGGCTCGCAGCAGATGGTCCGCCGAAACAGCGTGCAGCTCCGCCGCAAGGCGAGAACCGCCCGTCCGAGCGAGCTCGTCCGCGTGGATGCGAGGTATGAGCCGAGCCGCGAGCGCGGCCTTGAGGATCGCGCGCGATTGCGGGACAGTGAAGTACCCGCGGTCGCAAAACACGTCGCAGAACCGCGCGCCGGCGAGGTGCGCGTCCTCACACCAGCTCGCGGCATCCTTCGCGTAAGTGCCGGTGCGCGCCCACCGGTCAGGAGGCAGCGCGTGGGCCGCGAGGAAGGTCACTTCGACCCTCGGCAGGTCCTGGCGGTTCGCGAGACGCGCCAGCATGCGCGTCGTGCCGAGCTCGCCTTCGCGCTCGAGGTGGTAGCCGGTCTTGGCCTCGACCGTGGTGGCGCCGCCCTCGAGCCAGGTCCACAGCCTGCGAGCGGTGGCTTGCTCGAGGGCGCTGACCGGCTCGGCCCTGGTGGCTTTCACAGTCGCGCGAATCCCTCCACCCGCCTGCGCCACCTCGGCGTAGGAGGCGCCTGCCGTGCGCATCGCGACCTCGGCCATCCGGTCGCCCGCGTACACGGGGTGCGTATGCGCGTCGATCAAACCGGCGGTGACGAGGCCCCCCGCGCAATCGTCCTCTTCGATGATCGATTCCATCAGCTCGTGCGGTTCATCGCCATGCTTGCCGCACCAGGCAATGTGCTCTCCGTCACAGATCACCGCGGCATCTTCGACCACGCCTGCCGAGGTGCCCGTGAACAGGCGGCCGATGTTGCGCAGGCGCCTCATCTCGAAACGACCGTCTTGCCGCCGACGACGACGTTGATCACGTCGCGGCCCGAGAGGACGAACACCAGGTAGCCCGGGTCGAGATCGCGGCCTGGCGCGTGCAGCGTCACGAAATCCGCCAGCCTGCCCGCCTTGAGCTCGCCGGCGTCCCATCCGAGAGATCGCATACCGCTCGCGGTCGCCGCCTGCAGGAGCGCCTCCGGTTGGTGGTGCACCCGCCGCCCGGTCGCGCGGCGCTGGTCGAGCTCGAGACCTCGCGCCTCTTCGAGCATGTCGATCACGGCGTTCGAATCGCTTCCAACGGTCAGCGGCGACCCCGCGGCGGCGAGCGCGCCGAGCGGCCCGACCTGATCGCCTAGGTCCCGCTCGGAGGTGGTGCATGCGCAGACCGCCACACGCCGGCGCCCCAGTAAGGAGATGTCTCGCTCATCGAGGTGGATGGCGTGCACCGCCGTCACATCATCGCCGAGGATGCCTTCGCGCTCCAGCAGCGCGGCGGGCGTGCATCCGTGCGTCACCAAGCACTGTTCGACCTCAGCCGGCTGCTCGGCGAGGTGGACGTGCAGGGGCGCGCCTCGATTGCGCGCCCAAGCCGCCACCACCCGCATGGAGGCGGGGTCGACGGCGCGAACGCTGTGGATCGCGGCCGCGATGCGAACCCCGTCGCCGTCTTCGAGCTCTTCTACCCGCGCGGACCATCTCCGCGCGTCGCCATCGGAGAACGACCGCTGAGCCCCCTCGAGCGGCCGGCCGTCGACGCCCCCGCGGAGATAGCAGGTGTCCAGCAGCGTGACGCGGATACCGGTCCTCTTCGCGGCAGCGATCACCGACGCACCAAGCTCGTTGCCCCGGGCGTGGAGGTAGTGGAACTCGCCGACCGCCGTGATCCCGGCCGCGAGCATCTCCGTGAAGACCGAGGCGCAGTGGTCGAAGTAGCGCTCTGCCGTCCAGTCGGTGGCGCGGTACATCTCCTGCCGCCAGTCCCAGAAGTCTCCGCCGCCGGACTCCACCCTCCCGCGAAGCACGCGCTGAAAGGCATGGCTGTGCACGTTGGCCATGCCGGGGATGGTCCAGCCCTTCAAGACCGTGGCGCCGGGAGGCGCCGGCACGCCCTCTCTGATCGACTTGATAAGGCCGTTGTCGACCTCGATCAGCACATCTTCCGCACGGTGACCCAGCCACGCCTGCTGGGCGTGCCAGACCCCGCCGCCTTTCATTCCCGCATTGGGATGCGGACGCCCCGCTCGTGCGCGACCTCGATCGCGCGCTCGTAGCCGGCGTCGGCATGGCGCATGACGCCTGTGCCGGGATCGTTGGTGAGGACGCGCTCGAGCTTGCGAGCGGCGTCGTCCGTCCCGTCCGCGACGACGACCATGCCCGCATGGATC
>DATLUC010000001.1:0-34152 GCA_035533335.1 Candidatus Baltobacterales bacterium | reverse complement strand
TTCAAGTTCAAGGTGCCCCGCTGAGGATTCGAACCTCAGACCCTCTGTTTAGAAGACAGATGCTCTATCCACTGAGCTAGCGGGGCGGTTGCGTCATTCGCGAGAATACCCGTGGGGAGGGCGAGACATGAATGACAACCTGCAGCGGCTCAGGGCAATTCTGGCGGAGGTGACCGACCTCAGCCGCGCGGCCGCCGTCCTGGACTGGGACCAGGAAACGAACATGCCGCCGGGCGGTGTGGCCGGCCGGGCTCAGCAGCTCTCGACGCTGATGACGCTCGCGCACGTCAGGTTCACCTCCGACGAAGTCGGCCGCCTGCTCGAAGTCCTCGAATCCGACGTGGCCAGCAAGCACTTCGACTCGGATGAGGCGAGCCTCGTTCGGGTGACGAGGCGCGACTACGAACAGGAACGCAAGCTATCTCCCGAGCTCGTATACGAGGTGGCGATGGCCGGCGCGACGGCGCGGCCTCACTGGGAGAAAGCGCGGCGGGACGCCGACTTCAAGGTGTTCGAGCCCTACCTCGAGAAGAACGTCGAGCTCAACCGCCGCATCGCCGACGCGTTGGGATACACGGAACGGCCCTACGACGCTCTCCTCGACCGCAGCGAGCCCGGCCTGAAGACCAGCGAGCTGGAGGCCATATTCGGCGAGATCAAGAGGGCGATCGTGCCCTTGGTCGCCGACATCGCCCGCAACGCCGACGCGGTGGACGATCGGGTGCTGTATCGCGGCTTCGAGCCGGAGCTGCAGATGAAATATGCCCTCGACGTCGTCGGGAGGCTTGGATATGACCTCGATCGCGGACGGCAGGACGTCTCGACTCACCCCTTCTCGACGTCGTTCGGCCCCGGCGACACGCGCATCACCACGCGCGTCTCGCGCGGCTTCTTCAACGAATGCCTTTTCGGCTCGATCCACGAATGCGGGCATGCCATGTACAACCAGGGAATCGGCACCAACCTCGATCGCACCCCGCTCTGGGATGGCGCGTCTCCCGGCGTGCACGAATCGCAGTCGCGCCTGTGGGAGAACCTGGTCGGCAGGAGCCGGGCTTTCTGGCGCCACTTCTACCCGAGCCTTCAAGCGGCGTTCCCGGAGCCCCTGCGGGGCGTGGACGAGGAGACGTTCTACCGGGCGGTCAACCGCTCGTACCCCTCGCTGATCCGAGTGGAGGCAGACGAGGTCACCTACAACATGCACGTTCTGCTCCGCTTCGAGCTGGAGACCGAGATGCTCGACGGCACTCTGAAGGTGAGAGACCTGCCCGAGGCATGGAACTCGCGCGTGAAGTCGTACCTCGGTATCACTGTGCCAAACGACCGCGAGGGTGCGCTGCAGGACATCCACTGGTCGTCCGTGAGCTTTGGGATCTTCCCGGGCTACACCCTCGGCAACCTCATCGGCGCCCAGCTGATGGAAAAGGCCCGCGCCGACTTACCCGACCTCGACGCGTCGATCGAGAAAGGGGAGTTCGCCGGCCTGCTCGCGTGGCTGCGCAAGAACGTGCACCGGCACGGGCGCAAGTTCACCCCCAACGAGCTGCTCGAGCGCGCCACCGGCAGACCGCTCAGCGCGGCGCCCTGGATCACGTACGTGGAGCAGAAGTTCGGCGCCCTTTACGGCCTCCAGCCGGCGGGGAAGTAGCGGTGGGCCGCAACGCCAGGAGGCGGGCCGAGCAGCGCGACGAGCAGCGGCCGCACGGCGTGGCCGAGGAGGCACAGGAGTCGAAGAGCGAGGCCCCGTCCAGGTGCCCGCGATGCGGGTCGACCAACCTCGTCGTCGGTCCTTACATGGCGGGCATCACGCAGGGGACGGACGTGGTGTGCGGGAACTGCAACTGGCACGGGATGATCGAGCCCGGGATCTGGTAGCCAGCCGGGGAAAACCGCGACTAGCTGAACTCGACGGGCGCCACCCTCTCCCGGTTGACCTCGAGCTTGAAGATGTCCGGACGGCCGTAATGTCCCGCGACGTCTAGGGTTCGCTTGGCGGCTGAGGCGGTCGCTGGGTCGCAGTCGGCATAGAGGATGCCGTGCTGCTCGTGGAGGGGCCCGGCCACCACACTACCTCCCGGCTCCACGATCACCGAGTCGCCCGCGTTGTACCAGCCGTCGAGGTCGGGGAACAGCTGCGCGCGTTGGGGAAAGTCCCGCGGGATGTCCTTGCCACGCATCGCGCATCCGTTGCCGAGCACCCAGCACCTGCCCTCGGCCGCAATGTGCCGCATCGTCGAAAGCCAAGTGCCGCCCTCGTCCCAGGTCGGCGCGACGTAGACCTCGCAACCCTGGGCGAAGAGCGCGAACCGCGCCAGGGGCATGTAGTTCTCCCAGCAGATCAGGCTGCCGACCCGCCCCGCGGGGGTAGCGATGACACGAAGACCGGCCGCATCACCGGTACCCCACACCATCCGCTCCGGGTTGGTCGGCATGAGCTTGCGGTGGCGGTTCAGCACCGCTCCATCCGGCCCAATGAGGACGACCGTGTTGTAGAGGGTCCCGCGGCTGAACTCGCCGTCGCGCTCGTGGATCCCCGTCGACACGGTCACCTTGAGCCGCCGCGCGGCCGCCTGGATCGGCTTCAAGTCGCCCGCCTCGAGGTCGACTGCGTTCTCGACCAGGCGCCGGTGGATCTCGGAAGTGAGATCGAAGTCGGTCCCGGGCCGGAGCCTCCACAACCATTCCGGGTAACCGGGGAGCCAGGCCTCTGGAAACGACACCAGCCGCGCGCCGTGGCTTGCGGCCTCCTCCAGCAGCTTGACCCCGCGTTCGAGCGTCTTCTTGCGATCCAGCGTGACGGGTGGGTGCTGGACGACCGCGACCAGGTGCTTGCTCATCCCTTTCTTCTTCTTCGTCATGGCGCCAATGGTGCGCTAGGCGGGCGCCGGGAAGTCACCGGCTCGTGCCAACATGCCTGGAAGCTCTTTGCCCAGCTGCGCGCCCAGCCACCTCGATGCCTCGATCATCGCGTCCAGGTCGATCCCGGTCTCCACCCCGAGGCCGCGCAGCAGGTAGACCAGGTCTTCGGTCGCGATGTTGCCGGTGGCCTTGGGAGCGAACGGGCAGCCGCCGGCACCGCCAACCGACGCGTCGAGCGAGACCACGCCTTCCTCGAGCGCCGCCACCGCGTTGGCGTAACCCGTGTTGCGCGTGTTGTGAAAATGCGCGCCACAAGAGGCTCCCAGGCCGCGAGCGCCGCGCACCAGCTCGCGCACCTGGGATGGGACCGCGACGCCGATCGTATCCGCGAGGCAGATCTCGTCCGCCGGAATCTCCATCAGCCGCTCGACGATGGACAGCACGCGCGGGGCTGGCACCGGGCCTTCGAACGGACAGCCGAACGCAACGCTGAGCGTGACCGTGATCGGCATCCTGTCGGTTCGCGCACGAGCCACCAGCGCCAGCGCCGTCTTCAGACCCTCATCGATCGTGGCGTTCTGGTTGCGCCTGCCGAACTCATCCGTGGCGGAAAACGCGTAGTGGACCTCGTCGACGCCCGCGGCAGCGGCCCGCTCGTATCCCTTCTCATTGAGGACCAGGCCTGCGTACGTGGTGCCGGCCTTGCGGTGCAGCGCCGCCATCACATCTTCGGCGCCGGCCATCTGCGGGACCAGCTTGGGATTGACGAAGCTCGCCGCCTCCAGGCGCTTCACGCCGGCGGCCGCGAGCCTGTCGCACAGCTCCGCGCGCAGCGCCGGCGGCAGGACCTTCGCCTCGTTCTGGAGCCCGTCGCGGGGGCCCACGTCGCAGACGATCAAACCCATACGAATAAGGTAGTGCCGCCTTGCTGGTCACCGTGCACGTCCACCCGCGAGCATCCCGCGCGAAGACCGCATGGAGAGGTGATGTGCTCGAGGTGTGGGTCAACGCACCGCCGGTCGAGGGCGCGGCCAATCAAGCGGTGCTCGAGGCCGTGGCAAAGGAGATGGGCGTACGCCCGTCGGCGGTCAGCCTGCGCTCAGGCGCGCGCAGCCGCACCAAAGTGTTCGAGGTGAAAAGGGAAGCAGGGCGCTGATCCAGGTCCTCCATGACGATCAGATAAACGTGTGGGACCGAGGCGCGGCGGCATGGCTTGGATGCCGGGAGCACCCCACTTCAGCCTCGAGCTTGGCCAATAGGGCAAGTCTCTTGATATCTAGAGCACCTCTAAGGCGATCGAGCGCGAGGCGATGCGGCTCTTCCAAGAAAACGGTTACGAAGAGACCACCATCGAGCAGATCGCCGCGGCGGTCGAGATCTCGCCCAGCACCTTCTTCAACTACTTCCCATCGAAAGAGGACGTCGTGCTCTACGACGTATACGACCCGATGATCGCCACCCTACTCGCGGAGCGGCCCTCCGACGAGCCGCTGAGCCAAGCGATCCGAGCGGTGCTGACGACCATCGGCACAGAGCTGGAGAACGACCGCGAGGTGGTGTACGCGCGCTCCAGGCTCGTGGTCGAGGTGCCGGACCTGCGCGCTCGGGTCTGGGAGGAGGTCGAGAGGGCACAGGCGTTCCTCGGGGCGGTCGTGGCGTCGCGGACCGGTCGCGACCCCGAAGACTTCGAGATTCGCGTTGTGATGATGTCGCTGGTGGCGGCCATGCTGGAAGCGACCCGCGAATGGGTGCGACACGACGGCCAGGAGGACCTCAGCGGCCTCTTGAGCCGCGCTTTCGACCTGGTCGACGGAGGCACCCGGCTGGAGGCGCTCGCTCCAGGCAAAGGAGTTAAGCCGCCGGCGTCAACCTGATCACCGGGATCTCCCGGTCGGTCTTGGCCTGGTACTCGCCGTAGCGCGCGGCCACCCCTGCCACCTTCGCGAGGGCGCCTTCACGCTCGGTTCCCTGGAGCGACTCGACATGGGCCCTGAACTTGCGCTTGCCGACTTCGAGCCAAACCTTGTCCGGGTTCTTGGCCAGGTTGACGAACCATGACGGGTGGGTGGCGGCGCCGCCCTTCGACGCCACGATCAGCCACGCGTCGTCGCCATCCGCAAAGCCGCCGAGCACGTTTGTGCGCTCCCGGCCGGTCTTGGCTCCCAGGGTGGTCAAGAGGACGACCGGGAAGCCCATCATCACGGGCGCCGTGTCGCCGGCGGTCTTGCGATACCGAGAAACCTGCATGTCCATGAACGGCTTCCCCAGCTTCATGAGTGGCGTCATCCACGCCATCCCGCCCGCTCGCGTGCCACGAGGCGGAATCCGGATCTTCTCGGTCGAATCATCCATCGCCATAAGCAATCCTGGGCGGTCCCCCGATATTCCGGACGCCGCCTCGCGCGAAAGTGGCGTCCGGCCAAGTGGCGAGCCCGCCGCTTAGGATGGCCTGGAATGAGGACGTTGCTCACGACCGCGGGTCAGGCGACCGCCGGGGAGACCGAGATCAAAGCCTGTTTCGCGAAAGCTCACCAAGATGGCTTATGGCTGGATATCGAGGCACCCGACGCGGCCGACTACAGGCTCCTCGAGGAGGAGTTCAAGTTTCACCCGCTGACCATCGAGGACATCAAGCACCAGGACCAGCGCCCCAAGCTCGAGGAGTATCCCGACTACAACTTCGCGGTCATCTTCCAGGCCGAGTGGCTCGGCGATGATGTCGCCTTTCACGAGCACCATCTCTTCGTCGGCCCCCACTACCTGATCACGGTCCACCTCGATCCGTCGCCAGTGCTGACGGCCCTGCAGGAACGACTTGCGAAGAGCCCGGGCCTAACCAAGGGGCAGCCCGCCTTCCTCACCTACCTGGTGATCGACGCGCTGGTGGATGCGACTTTTCCAGTCCTCGAACGTGTCGATGACACGGTCGACCAGATGGAGGACGACATCATCGCCAAAGCGGCTCCGGGATCTCTCGACCGCATCTATCACCTCAAGCACTCGGTGACAGAGCTCCGCAGGTACCTCGGCGCTCAGCGTGACCTGTTCCAGCGAATGATCACCCACGGCATACACCTGCAGCAGCAGGACATGACTCTCTACTACCGCGATGTCTACGACCACATCGTCCGCCAGTACGAGACCGTCGACTCCTTGCGAGACCTGTTGACGAGCGCAATGGACGTATATCTGTCGACGGTCTCGAACCGCCTGAACCAGACCACTAAAGCGCTGACGGTGATCGCGAGCCTTTTCCTTCCGCTGAGCTTCCTGACCGGCTTCTACGGCATGAACTTCCAGTACCTGACCCAGGTGCTCGAAACACCGTATTGGGTCTTTGCTGTGGGCGTCGCCACGATGCTCATCGCCACCGGCATCCAGCTCTATCTCTTCCGGCGCAGAGGCTGGATCTAAGAGCTGCGGCGCCACCAGGGCGCTGATACGGTGGCCGCTATGTCGCCAAGCTCGACAGCTGCGCCCGCCCGCCAGCCTTTGAGCCGGGCGTCGGTTCTTCTCTATTGCGGGGCAGCGGCAGTCGTGATCGGCATCCACCTGGCGACTAACAGCACCCTCGGATTCCATACCGATGAGCTCTATTACCTCGACAGCGGCAACCATCCTGCGTTCGGGTACGTGGACTTCCCGCCGATAGTCCCTCTCCTCGCCCGGCTCGAGACCGGCCTGCTTGGAGTGACCCCCTGGACCCTTCGCCTTCTCCCATCACTGCTGGGCGGCTTCCTGGTCGCGCTGTCCGGCGGCTACGTCCGCCGGCTCGGCGGATCGCTGCGGCTCCAGGGAGTGGCGCTGCTCGCCGCCATCGCGGCGCCGTTTCTGCTCGGCTCGAACTGGGTGTTCCAGACGGTGACCTTCGACCAGGTGACCTGGATGGTCGCTGTCTATTGGTTCCTGTGCCTGGTCATCGACCGGCGGCCCAGGTACTGGATCTACCTCGGCATCACTCTCGGGGTCGGGCTCGAGGTCAAGTACACCATCGCCGGTCTCATCCTCGGCATCGGCATCGCCGTCCTCCTCACGCCTACCCTACGATCAGAGCTGCGGACCAGGTATCCGTGGATCGCCGCCGCGATCGCACTCTCGGTCTGGGCGCCGAACCTCGCATGGCAGGTCGTCGAGGGGTTCCCCACGCTCGCGTACCTCACCAACCATCAGGGAGGCGGTGGCGGCCCGCTGACCTACCTCATCCAGTTCGGCGTCTATTTCTTCTTTCTCATTCCCGTGTGGCTGGTGGGCATGATCTCGTTGTTCCGCTCTCCACTGATGCGGCCGGTTGGAATCGCCTGTGCCGTTCCGCTGGTCCTCTTCCTCTTCGTCGGTAAGTCCTACTACGCGGCCGGGACGATTCCGGTCGCAGTAGCCCAAGGGCTTATGGCGATCTCTCGGATCGAGCGGACCAGGCTCCGCGCCCGACTCGAGATCGCCGTCGTCGTCGCGAGCGCGCTCGAATTCGTCACCTTCTTCTTTCTTGTCGTGCCGGTCACACCTCCGGACCGGATTCACGCCACGAAGCTCGACACGATCAACGAGGTATTCGCGGACAGCGTGGGATGGGAGGACATCGCGAAGCAAGTGACGACCATCTATACGGATCTCCCCGCGGCGGACGGCGCCAACACGGTCATCATCTCCGCCTATTACGGCGTGCCCGGGGCGCTCCACGTCTATGACCAATCCGACTTTCGCCCGGTTGCCATCAGCCCCCAACTCAGCGATTGGTACTGGCTGCCCGACAACCTCACGGCGACCGATGCGCTGATGATCGACTATCGACCTTCCGAGGTGTCGTGGATGTGCACCGCACCCAGTCTCATCGCACACCTCACGGTGCCGTACCAGGTCGCCGGCCTGGAGCAGGGGGCACCGGTCACGTTCTGCCATCTCAAGCAGCCCATCTCGCAGATCTGGGGACGACTTCGCAACTTCTCCTGAGGAACACCCTCTGAGTCGCTTGCCACGCCACAATTGGCGGTGGTGTCGAAGCAAGAGATAGACGACTACCTGGCGAACGTCGAGGAACCCAAACGCGCCACGCTGCTGGAGCTGCGCCAGGCCATCCTCGACATCCTCCCGCAAGCCGATGAGGTCATCTCGTATGGCATGCCGGCGTTCCGGCTGAACGGCACCGTGATTGCAGGCTTCGCGGCTTTCAAAAACCACCTCGCCTACCTTCCCCATAGCGGTTCCGTGCTGGCCGAGCTGCAGAACGAGCTCGCAGGCTACGCGAGCACGGAGGGTTCCCTGCATTTTCCGATCAACAAGCCTCTGCCAAAGGCGCTCGTGAAGAAACTGGTCACCACCCGTCTCAAGCAGGTCAAGCCGAAGCCAACTCGATCCTGACTACGCACGGCCGAGCGAGGCTAGGCGGCGGGTTGGGGTGGCTAGCGGGATTTGAACCCGCGACACCCAGATCCACAATCTGGTGCTCTGCCATGCTGAGCTATAGCCACCACGGACGGGCCAGGAGCCGTGCTCTCGAGGAACCCCGATTTTACCCGCCCGTTTGTCAGAGAATGGGAGAGCGATGCCAACCACGGCGGAATTCGCGCAGGTGATCCAGTCCGGCGAGCTCATCGAATCACCCAAGGAGATGACGCCGGAATACCTGAAAGAGCTCAAGCACACGCTGATCGTTTCGGGCGACACGGAGCTCATCTCTGCCCCCGCGTACTACCTCGCCGCCAAGCGCGCCCCTTCCATCAACGCCTTCATGACCGGCATCGCGATCATCCAGGACGAGCTGGCCCACGCCCATATCGCCTACCACATCCTCGAAGAGCTGGGCGAGGATCAGGAGAAGCTCATCTTCAGCCGCGATCCCAAGAGCTTCCGTTATCCGTACGCGTTCGACGTTCCGCTCGACAGCTGGACCGAGCTAGTGGTCGCCAACGGGATGTACGACCAGGCCGGGTTCTGCCTTCTGGGCGACATCCACGACAAGTGCTCGTATGGGCCCTGGAAGCGCGGATTGAACAAGGTCATGGCCGAGGAGAACTTCCACCTTCGCAACGGCCGCACCTGGATGAAGCGCATCAGCGCCGCCGGCGGCTCGGCCAAAGACGAGCTGCAGCGCGCGGTGGACTGGATGTTTCCGCTCAGCGTCGAATGGTTCGGCCTGCCCGACTCGAAAAAGATGCATTCCACGCAGCTCGAGTACCGGCTGAAGGGATTGACCAACGACCAGCTTCGCCAGTGGTGGCTCTCCACCGTGGTCCCGTACTGCGAGCAGATCGGGATCAAGGTCCCAGCGCACAAAGAGGTGCGCGATGGCAAGGACGTCTGGGAGCTGGACTACCCGTTCCCGTGCGAGTTCGACGCCGACGCGAAGGGCTGGGACTTCAACCAGCCCAGCTCGTGGGACGACGTGCTCAAGCGCTGGCGTGCCCGCGGCCCTCGCAACACCGAGATGGTCGCGATGTTCCAGGAAGAGTTCCACAAGTTCCGCAAGACACACCGCAACCTGTCGTGACAACCGACCGTCTGTGGGCCGCGCTATCCGAGGTGCGCGATCCCGAGATGCCGGTCAACTTGGTCGACCTGGGCGTGATTTATGGGATACGAGAGGTCGATGGCACGATCGACGTGGACCTCACGTTCACGGCCATGGGCTGTCCTGCTTCGGAGTTCATCCTCGACGACGTGCGCGAGCGGCTCATGCGAGAAGAGGGGGTGCGCGAGGTTCGGATCAACGTCGTGTGGAACCCGCCCTGGACCTCCGCCTGCCTGACTCAAGCCGGCCGCGACGCGCTCGAGGAATGGGGCCTGGCGGTATGACCTACAAAAGGGTCAGCGGCGATGCGCTGGAGTACGAAGTGTTCGCGCGGAAGACGCGAGTGGAGCCTCTGCACCAGGTCGGCAGCGTCGTCGCGCCGGACGACGACCTGGCAATGGCTTACGCGCGCGCCACCTACGACGAGGAACGATGGTGCGAGATGGCCATCGTCCGAAAGGACCACGTGATCGAGCTCTGGAGCCCCGGAGAGCCATGAGCCTTTCCGACCTCGTGCTCAGCATCGCCGACAACAAGCAGATGCTCGGGCTCCGCTACGCCGAATGGGCCACTCGTGCCCCGTCGCTGGAGGCGGACATCGCCGCGGCCGCGATGGGCCTCGATGACCTGGGCCACAGCCGCGTCCTGTACGGATGCCTCGAGCCGCTCGGCTCCGATCCACGCGGCCGCGAGCGCGAATCCGACCCCGCCAGCCTGCGGGCCCTCCCCTACTTCGACCGGCCGTGGACCGAGTGGGCGCAGTTCGTCGCGGCCAACGCGATCCTCGACACCGCGTTCACGGCAATGATCGAAGCCTGCGTCGGCGGCTCGGTCGAGGTGCTCCAGCAGCGACTGCGCAAGATGCTCATGGAAGAGCGCTACCACTTCCTGCACGGCCGCAGCTGGCTCAGATCCGGCATCGACGCCGGCCCCCTTGACGAGGCCTGGCGGCAGGCCATCGAGTGGTTCGGACCTCCAGGCGGCGAGACCGCTGCCCTCCATCGAGAGGGCCGCTTGAGCATGGGCCCGGCCGAGCTGCTCGCGCGACTCGAAGCTCAGCTCGGCGTGCAGGCGCCGTCGGCCAGCATCGATTGGAAGGCCTGGGATCCGGTTCGCCGGCGAAGCAGGACCGGAGCGATCGACGAGACGACCTTCGCCATGCTTCGTGGGCTCGAGGAGAAGAGGTTTGCCCCCTCGAGTGCCGCCGCCAAAGAAGACTGACAACCCGCGGCCGGATCCGCGCTGCCCTCACTGCGGCGCGCGGGATGCCGAGGTGATCTCGCTGTTCGGTACCCAGGCCATAACACTGCAGTACCGATGCCGGCGGTGCGCGACGATGTTCGAGGCGATCAAGTACGAGTAGCGCTAACCCTCGTCGTCGTCCGCCTCTTCCTCTTCCCCTTCCGCGCCCGCCGAGCGGCGGCGGCGCATGATGGCGAGCGGCAGCCCGGCCAGAACCACCACTGCGACGAGCCCGGCGGCAACTATGGGCAGCGTCTGCCCGCCACCGACGGTGACCGCTCCGGCCGGCGGCGAGACAGCGGAGTAGCCGGCCGCGAAGTAGCCCAGCGAAGAAGTCTGCGCCTGGAGCACGAACGGTCGCGTGGGTTGCGACCCTAGTTGCCGGTAAGGGCCGCTCGGGTTGTCCGCGACGTAGATGTTCGTGGGCGTCGGCAGGAGGTTGGAAAAGACCATCTCGAGATTGGCCGCATGCTTCAACGGCGCGTCGGCGGTGATCTGGTAGACGTTGGTCACGAACTTGACGCCCTGTGGGCTGGGGCAGGTGGGCAGCGGCGCGATGTTCACGGAGATGCTCGTCTTCCCGGTGGCGTCGAAGGACCCCGGCAGGAAGCCGATCACGATCTGGCCGTCATTCGTGAACGCCGAATTCGCGTCGCTGACCCCGCCGATCACATTGATGCTGAGATGCCCAGAGCTCGGCTTGATGTTCGACCCTGCCTGTGCGGGCGGACACACCCAGTTGTACGGCTGCTGCGGGCCAAACCCGTCGTAGAAACCGGGAGCGACCATCCAGGCGGCCACCGTGTAAGCGGCCGCCGCAGCGGCCAGTAAGGTGACCCGCTTCCGGTTCGGAGTCACAGCGCCAGGTCCGCGATCACGTGACCGATGATCGGCGCGACGAGGTCACGGCAGGCCCAGCGCCAAAGGGCCAAGACGAGACCGGCCCCGGCGACCGCGCCCAGGAACGCCGGTGGATGCGAGAAGGCGTGGGCAAGCGTCCACAGTGCGGTGCTGCCGATGATCGCCAGGGGAGCCCCGCCGAGCTCGTCGAGGGCCGCATACAGCGCGCCCCGGAAAGCGAGCTCCTCGCCGATGGAGATCGCGATTGCGGGCAGCGCCAGCCCGGCGGGAAGAATCGGTGCGGCGTCCGCGCGCACGGCGGTGGGCAGCAGTAGGACCGCGCCGAGGGCGAAACCCCCGATGATCCGCAACCCGAGATGCGAACCGCCAAAGCCGAGGCTCTGGGCGCGCCAACCCACGGCTGCGAGGCCCAGTGCGGTGCCTCCGATGACGAGCGAGGGGACTGCTCCATGCGGAGCGCCAACGGCCAGCGAACGCACCCACTCGACCAGCAGCACGTACGCGCCGATCTCGCCCACCCTGGCGTAGGGGCGCCACCTGACGGCTGAGACCACAGCTCGATTATCGCGAGACGGTCAGGACGCGAGGCGATCAGGTGCCGAGTACACGTTGAAACGTCCCGCGCGAAGAAAGCCGACGAGCGTCTGGTTGAACTCGCGCGCGAGGGCCACGGCGAGGCTCGAAGGGGCTCCGACGGCGCAGAGCACCGGGATGCCGGCGCAGATCGATTTCTGCACGATCTCGTACCCCGCGCGACCGCTGACGACCAGCACCGTCTCCGGTGCAGGCACAAGCTCATCGAGCAGCCGGCGGCCCACGACCTTGTCGACGGCGTTGTGCCGGCCTACGTCCTCGCGAAGGCAGACGAGCTCGCCACCCGGGGTGAACAGGCCCGCCGCATGCAAGCCTCCTGTGCGCTCGAAGACGCCCTGGTGCGACCGGAGCTGCTCGACCAGGCCAGGCAGAATCTTGGGGTCGACCACGAGGCCGTCTTTCAACGCCGACAGGTCCCGGCGCAGATCATCGATGAGAACCGCGCCGCAGACGCCGCATGCCGAGCTCGAGAGCATGGATCGCTCGGGGCGGCGACGCGGCGTGGCGGCCAGGTGAACGTCGACCTGGTTGGATTCGACCAGGGAAGGGTCGACACGGACGCGGGAGTCGGATTCACCCGATTCCGCGCTGATCCTGATCTCCTTCACGTCGGCCCGAGACCGGATGATCCCTTCCGCGAACATCAGGCCGAGGGTCAGCTCGATGTCCTCGCCGGGCGTCCGCATGAGGACCGACAGCGGCGTCCCGTCGAGGAGCAGCTGCAGCGGCTCCTCGGTGACGACGGCGTCCGGCGAATCCGACCACAGGCCCGCCTCCCACCTTCGCACGCGCAGCCCGGGCGCGGACGGCTTGGCCAAGCTCAGGCCCTCTCCTCGAGAACCCTCAGCTCGCGCGCCGACCGCGGGATGGCCGTGGTGACGGAAAAGCCCCGCCACGCCGTCACCCGCTCGGCCCGCATCGTGATGGTCCGCGGAACGTTCACCGGGTCCATGCCGTACCGCTCTGCGATCGCCTCCCCATCCCCTTCGCGGTCGAACGTTCCGCGCACGCACGCTCCGACCATCAAAGACGGACGGAAGCGATGGTGCGCCTCGATGACCACCGCGCCGGCACTGCCGGGGCGCGGGCGGCCGCTGACCGGAGCGACGGTGATCTCGCCACGTTCGACATCCCAGTAGGCGGGGCGGATCACCGGCATCGCACTCTCGACCCAGCACGCATACCCTCGCGACACGCCGGCGAGGCGCCGGCTCACGTCGGCCGGTACGGCAGGGACGCGCGCCGCCTGCGCAGCAGGAAACGGCGCCGCTTCGATGATGTCGGCGTGGCTCAGGCGCAGCCGCAGAACCACGCGGTTGTACGGCAACCACGCGCGCGGAAGGCGCGCCAGGTCGAGCACGTAGCCCGCGAAGTAGGGGGCGTTCTTGAGCGCGTACGCCGCCATGCCGAGGAAGTATCCAGGCCCGTCGAGCAAGGCGCGCACCTGGCCCGAGACCGAAAGTGGGTCGAACACCTCGAGCGAGCCCCGCAGGTGCAGCGCGGTCGACTCGCCGTCGATGAGGAAAGCGGCGCGAGGGTCCCGCCGAGCCATGATCGTCTTGGCCGCGTATCGCGAGGTGGTCATCCAGAGAGCGCCGTCGGCAAAGCTGAACACGGCGGGGTTGACCAGCGGCGCGCCATGTGCGGCGCGGCCGGCACGCAGCGCGAGCATGCCGATGGAGGCTCGCCCCAGGATCGCGCTCGCTTCGCGGCTCAACCTCATTCGCCCACTCTAGTTGGCTGCCCGTCGCCTCGCGCGCTGAACTTTCAGGCCTCCAGCGTCTTTCGGATCTGCTGCAGCGCGCGCTCCAGCCGGCCGCGCACCACCCAGTCGACCCGGCGGGCGATGGCGCCGCCGATGAACGCGGCGGGCGGCCGGTAGGCGATGCGCAGCTCGATCAGAACACCGGTCCTGACCTCGGTGAACGTGAATCCGCCCTCCTGCCGGATCACGCCCGATTCGGACTTCCAGCCAATCTCCTCGGGCGGGGACCAGCGGTTCAGCACCAGCACGCTCTTGAGCGGGAACCCGAACGCGATCATCTCGACGTTGTAGCGGGCTCCAACGCCCTTGGTCTTGCGGCCGACCGGTTCCCAATTGCTGACCCCATCGAGCACCTGGGCGACGTGTCGGAAGTCGGCAAAGTAGTCGAAAGCCTGCTGCGGGGTGGCTTTGACCGTCACCTCCGCCGAAAACTCGTTCCACGCCACACTTCCAAGATATGGGTTGGATGAGACGGGTTGAGGGCCGCGTGTCGGTCGAAGACTCTGTCGACATGGCGCGCCCGCCGGCCGGCCGGCTGCTCCGCGACTCGTTTCTGCCCGGCATCAGCGCCGTGACGCTGGGGCTGGTGCATGCCGGTGACTCCGCGTTCCAGGTGGGCCCGTTCGAGCTGCTGCGTTTCGGAGCACCCAAGGTCGGGCGCACCGGCGTCGAGTGGCCGATCGAGGGCGGCCTCCTGGCCCGAGCCCCGGGCGGAACCTTGCGCCTCCACGCATCAGGCAGCCGGCTGGTGGCTTCGGTCGACGGGTACCGGCCCCGCCTACCAGGGCCCGTCTACGCGGTGACGCAGCTTCCGATACATCACCTCCTGACCCGCCTTTACCTCCTACGCCTGCGCGGCCGCGACCCGGCTCCTGGAGTCAGCGCGACCTCGTCCGACCGCATGCGCGCCGCCGCCGTCGACCTGGCCTTTTGCGCCACGCTCGCCGGCGTGACCGGACGCCGCCGGCGGGTGCCGGCCCTGCTGGGGATCGCAATCGTCTATCACGTGACCTGCTGGAGCCTCTCAGGACGCACGCTCGGCGGGTTGGTGATGCGGCAGCGCGTGGTGTCGTTGGACGGGTCGCCACCCAGCCCGGCGCAGGCTCTGTTGCGCTTCATCGCTCTCCCGATCTCGTGGATCCGCGGCCGGCCCGACCACGACGAGATCGCCTGCACCGATGTGATCGACGCCGAGCCGTAGCATCTCCATCATGGACCCGAGAGTCGACCTGGTCATCTTCGGCGCCTCGGGCGACCTTGCTCAGCGCAAGATCCTGCCGTCTCTCGGCCGCCTGGAGGTGCGCGAAGGCCGCCAGGTCCGGGTCGTGGGCGCAGGCCGCAGCGAGAAGGCGACCGAAGCTTTCCGCCAGATGGTGCGCGAAGGAAGCCGCAACGAGAAGCTGGCGTCGACAGCGGAGTGGGTGAAGCTCGATTACGAGGAGCCGGCGACTTTCGCCCCGCTCAAAGAGCTGTTGACCGGTTCGCCCTGCGTGATCTTCTATCTCGCCACGCCTCCCGATACGTTTTCGGGCATCGTCGCGGCACTCGTCGAATCGGGCCTTGCGACCAGGCAAGGCGAGTCCCGACGCGTCGTCGTTGAAAAGCCGCTCGGCCACAACCTGGCTTCGGCGAAGAAGTTGAACGCCCAGCTCGCCGAGGCATTCCAGGAAGAGCAGATCTTTCGCATCGATCACTACCTGGCCAAGGACACCGTCCAGAACGTGCTCGCGCTGCGCTTCTCCAACTCGCTGTTCGAGCCGGTCTGGAACCGGACGCTGGTGGAGTCGATCCTGATCACGGTGGCGGAGGAGGAAGGCATCGGCCAGCGCGCCGGCTACTACGACCAGACCGGCGCGGTCCGCGACATCATCCAGAACCATGTGCTGCAGCTCCTCGCCCTGATCACGATGGAGCCGCCGACCACTTTCGACGCTGAGTACGTGCGAAGGGCCAAGCGCGCGGCCCTGCGCGCGATGCTGCCGATCGACCCGACCACCGCTGTGCGGGGGCAGTATGACGGGTACCTGGAGGAGGATGGCGTCGCGCCCGACTCGAGGCGCGAGACATACGTCGCGGCGCGGGTCGCCATCGAGAACTGGAGGTGGGACGGAGTGCCCATCTTCGTCCGCACGGGCAAGGCGCTCACCCGCCGCGTGACCGAGGTCGTGATCAAGCTGCGTGACGCGCCGATGCTGCGCATCGCCGGCCGCCGCCAGCGCGGGATCCCGACCCTGATCGTGATCCGCATCCAGCCGGACGAGGGCATCTCGCTCCGCATCGGCGCCAAGCGCCCGGGGCCGCGGTTCGAGATGGTGCCGGCCGGCATGCGGCTCGACTATGCACGCCTCACCAAGGCGGCACTCCCGGATGCCTATGAGAACGTCCTGTCAGAGGTCCTGGCCGGTGGCCACTCGGCCTTTCCCGGCGCTGAAGAGATCGATCTCTCTTGGGAGATCGTGGATCCGCTGATCGCGGCCTGGGAGGCAGAAGGGCATCCCGAGATCTATCCGGTCGGCTCGTGGGGTCCCCGCGCGGCTGACGATCTCGTCGA
Source organism: Candidatus Baltobacterales bacterium (assembly GCA_035533335.1). Taxonomy (GTDB): domain Bacteria; phylum Chloroflexota; class Dormibacteria; order Dormibacterales; family Dormibacteraceae; genus DATKSS01. The sequence continues at coordinate 17,775 of DATLUC010000001.1, read as the reverse complement.
TGACGGCGGCGCCGGACGCTGGATCGTCAGCGGAGACGAACCGGGCACGAGCTGACGCCGAGAGATTCGGCGACCGAGGGGTCGTTTCTCCCCATCCCCGGCCTTCGGCCGGTACTTCCCCCCAAGCGGGGAAGTAAGAACTTCCCGGTCGGACGGATGGAAATGAGAAAGGGGCAGCGGTGGCTGCCCCTTTGCGTCGGGCGACAGTTTGAACTAAGCGCGGGCGCCTGCCGAGGTGCCGCCCTGCATCCAGAGGGCCGGCTTGTTCGGGTACAGCACCAGGAGAAGCACTGCGACGAGGATGGCGACGATGAACGGCATGATGTCAAAACGTCCGATGCTAATCGCGTCGAAGATCTGCCAGACGACTTCGAGGATCGCGTAGACGATGAGCGCGCGAACCCAGCTCACGTTTGCGATCGGGTCGAAACCCGCGATCATGACGCCGGCGCCGAAAGCGACGCCTGCTACTGGGGCGCTGATGCCCCAAATGCTGTCGAACTGAAAGAAACTGTTGCCGACGAAGCTCAGTCCTGAGCCCACTACGAGCAGGACTCCCATTACCCACATCAGAAGCTTCAACGCCAAGGGGTTCCACTTTGCCACTAGCAGACTTCCTCCATTTTCGACCGCGTTTATTGATTCGTGTTCGCAGCGCGGCGGCCGTGTATGTGCAACTTATATGCCGATTGCACGTGTTTAGCAACTCAATATCAGGCAAATACTTGCGACCCGCCCCGCCAGACGACGCGCGGCTTGAGGCCGTAAGCCCACGCAAAGGCGCCCTCGTGCTCTGCCTCCCACAGCACCAAGTCGGCCAGCTTACGCGGAGCGACGACCCCGCGGTCTGAACGCGAGAGCGAGTGGGCTCCTCCCACCGTGGCCGCGATCAAAGCGCGCTCCGCGGACATCTTGAAGACGCCGACCGCCATCGCCACCACAAGGCTCATGCTCGTGATCCCGCTCGTTCCGGGATTGTGGTCCGTGCCGAGGGCGATCACCGCGCCCGCCGCTGCAAGCTCTTTGACCGGCGGCAGCCTGCCGATCGAAAGGGCCGTGCCCGGAGCCAACGTGGCGACCACGCCGGCATGGGCGAGTGCGACAGCGTCGGCCTGGTTGGCTCGTAACAGGTGGTCCGCAGAAACGGCGTGCAGCTCTGCCGCGAGGCGAGAGCCTCCGGTCCGAGCGAGCTCGTCCGCATGGATTCGAGGTATGAGCCGCGCCTCGATCGCAGCCTTGAGAATTGCGCGCGATTGGGCGACGGTGAAGTAACCGCGGTCGCAGAAGACGTCGCAGAATCGCGCGCCGGCGAGGTGCGCGTCCACACACCAGCTCGCGGCTTCTTTCGCATACGAGGCGGTGCGCGCCCACCGGTCAGGAGGAACCGCGTGAGCCGCGAGGAATGTGACCTCGATCCTCGGCAGGTCCTTGCGCTGCGCCAGCCGCGCCAACATCCGGGTGGTGGCGAGCTCGCCCTCGCGCTCGAGGTGGTATCCGGTCTTGGCCTCGACCGTGGTCGCGCCGCCCTCCAGCCAGGTCCATAGCCTGCGCGCAGCGGCTTGCTCCAGGACGCTGACCGGCTCGGCCCTCGTCGCCTTCACGGTGGCGCGAATCCCTCCACCGGCCTGCGCGACCTGGGCATATGAGGCGCCCGCGGTCCGCATCGCGACCTCGGCCATCCGGTCACCGGCATACACGGGGTGCGTATGTGCGTCGATCAGTCCGGCGGTGACGAGGCCGCCGGCGCAGTCGTCATCTTCGATGATCGACTCCATCAGCTCGCGCGGCTCGTCGCCCTCCTTGCCGCACCAGGCGATTTGCTCTCCGTCACAGATCACCGCGGCGTTTTCGATCGCGCCCGCCGAGGTGCCCGTGAACAGGCGGCCGATGTTGTGTAGGCGCCTCATCGCGAGACGACAGTCTTGCCGCCGACGACGACGTTGGTCACGTCGCGGCCCGAGAGGCCGAACACCAGGTAGGCCGGATCGAGATCGAGATCAGGGGCGCGCAACGTCACGAAATCCGCCAGCCTGCCCACTTTGAGCTCGCCGGCGTCCCAGCCGAGAGATCGCATTCCGCCGGCGGTCGCCGCTTGCAACAGTGCCACGGGTTGGTGATGCACCCGCCGCCCGGTCGCGCGGCGTTGGTCGAGCTCTAGACCTCGCGCCTCTTCGAGCATGTCGATGACAGCGTTCGAGTCGCTTCCCACGGTCAGACGTGAACCGGCCGCGGCGAGCGCGCCGAGCGGCCCGACCTGGTCGCCGAGGTCCCGCTCGGAGGTGGTGCATGCGCAGACGGCCACGCGCCGGCGCCCCAATAGAGCGATGTCGCGCTCATCGAGGTGGATGGCGTGCACCGCCGTCACATCATCGCCGAGGATGCCTTCGCGCTCCAGCAATGCGGCCGGCGTGCACCCGTGAGCTGCCATGCATTGGTCCACCTCCGCCGGCTGCTCTGCGAGGTGGACGTGGAGGGGAGCGCCTCGGTTGCGCGCCCATGCGGCCACCACGCGCATGGACGCGGGGTCGACGGCGCGAACGCTGTGGATGGCGGCCGCGATGCGCACCCCTTCGCCGTCTTCGAGCTGGTCCACCCGGGCAGCCCATCGCTGTGCGTCGCCATCCGAGAACGAGCGCTGGGCCCCCTCGAGCGGGCGACCGTCGACGCCTCCTTGCAGGTAGCAGGTGTCCAGCAGCGTGACGCGAATACCGGTCCTCTTCGCGGCCGCGATCACCGACGCGCCCAGCTCGTTCCCCAGGGCGTGGAGGTAGTGGAACTCACCGACCGCCGTGATCCCGGCCTCGAGCATCTCTTTGAACACGGAGACGCAGTGGTCGAGGTAGCGCTCCGCCGTCCACTCGGTGGCGCGGTACATCTCCTGCCGCCACTCCCAGAAGTCTCCGCCCCCGGCCTCCGCCCTTCCGCGCAGCACGCGCTGGAACGCGTGGCTGTGCACGTTGGCCATACCCGGGATCGTCCAGCCCTTCAAGACCGTGGCGCCCGGCGGCACCGCCGCGCCCTCGGTGATCGAGCTGATGAGGCCGTCGTCGACCTCGATCAGCACGTCTACTGCACGGTGGCCCAGCCACGCCTGCTCCGCGTGCCAGAAACCGCCGCCCTTCATTCCCGCATGGGGATGCGGACGCCACGCTCCTGGGCGACCTCGATCGCGCGCTCGTAGCCGGCGTCGGCATGCCGCATGACGCCTGTACCAGGATCGTTGGTGAGGACGCGCTCGAGCTTGCGAGCGGCGTCGTCCGTCCCGTCCGCCACGACCACCATGCCAGCATGGATCGACCGTCCAATTCCCACGCCGCCACCATGGTGCACGCTGACCCACGACGCTCCGCTTGACGTGTTGAGGAGAGCGTTGAGAATCGGCCAGTCCGCGATGGCGTCCGAGCCGTCGAGCATTGATTCCGTTTCGCGGTACGGCGAGGCGACCGAGCCGGAGTCGAGATGGTCGCGGCCGATCACGATTGGGGCCTTCACGTTTCCGCTGCGGACGAGCTCGTTGAACCGCCTGCCGGCGCGGGCGCGCTCACCGTAGCCGAGCCAGCAGATGCGCGCGGGCAGGCCCTGGAACTTGACCCTCTCGCCAGCCGCCTCGATCCATCGCACGAGGGCGGGATCGTCGGAGAACTCTTGGACCATGGCGCGGTCGGTGGCGGCGATATCGGCCGGATCACCCGACAGGGCGACCCATCGGAACGGCCCCTTGCCCTCGCAGAACAGCGGCCGGATGTAGGCAGGCACGAAGCCTGGGAACTCGAATGCGCGCTTGCTGCCGCCGAGCCGCGCCTCGGCGCGGAGGCTGTTGCCGTAATCGAACACCTCGGCACCGCGGTCCATGAACGCGACCATCGCGTCGACGTGGCGGGCCATGCTCTCGCGCGCGCGTCTCACGTACTCCTGCGGATCGTCCAGGCGCAGCTCCAGCGCGTCCTCCGGGGAGAGGCCCGCCGGCACATAGCTCAAAGGGTCATGGGCAGGGGTCTGATCGGTGACCACGTCGGCGTCGAAGCCGCGAGCGGCCAGCGCAGGCAGCACCTCGGCAGCGTTTCCGAGAAGGCCGATCGACAGCGCTTGCTTCGCCCTCCTGGCATCGCCGGCGAGTCGCAGCGCGTGCTCCAGGTCATCGGCTTTGACATCCAGGTACCGATGCTCGAGACGCCTTGCGATGCGCTCGGCATCGACCTCGATACAGAGCGCCACCCCGCCGTTGAGCGTGATGGCGAGCGGCTGCGCGCCGCCCATGCCCCCGAGGCCCGCGGTGAGGGTGACCGTCCCTGCGAGCGAGCCGCCAAACCGCTTGCGCGCGATCGCCGCAAACGTCTCGTACGTGCCCTGCAGGATGCCCTGCGTGCCGATGTAGATCCACGAGCCGGCGGTCATCTGGCCGTACATCGTCAGGCCGAGCGCTTCGAGTCTCCTGAACTCGTCCCAGTTGGCCCACTCGGGCACGAGCATCGCGTTGGAGATGAGCACGCGCGGCGCCCACTCGTGGGTGTCGAAGACTCCAACCGGCTTGCCCGACTGGACGAGCAGCGTCTGGTCCCCCTTGAGCCTGCGCAACTCTCGGACGATTACTTCATAAGCCTCCCACGAGCGCGCGGCGCGCCCCGTGCCCCCGTACACGACCAGGTCCTCGGGCCGCTCCGCGACCTCCGGGTCGAGGTTGTTCATCAGCATTCGCATCGCGGCCTCCTGCGGCCAACCCAGGCAGCTGATCTCCGATCCGCGCGGCGCGTGGATCACGTGGCTCATCGCAGCGGACCGGTCACGGATTCGGCCGCCTTGATGATCGCCCCGCTGCGGATCAGCTCTTCGGCGGCGGCGAGGTCCGGCGCCACGACCCGATCCGGACCGACGCCGGCAACCCGAGTGCGCAGCAGATCACGGACCGCGGCCGTCGCCGGCGAGGCCTCAAGCGGCCTGCGGAGGTCCTGGGCGCGGGCGGCCGACACCAGCTCCACGGCCAGGATGTGCCCGAGGTTGGCGAGCACGGTGCGCAGCTTCAACGCCGCCCCCCAGCCCATCGAAACGTGGTCCTCCTGCATGCCCGAGGTCGGGATCGAATCGACGCTCGCAGGGGCGGCCAGCCGGCGGTTCTCCGCCACCAGGGCCGCGGCCGTGTACTGCGCCACCATCAGACCCGAGTTGACCCCCGGCTCCTCGGCCAGGAAGGGAGGGAGTCCCTCTGAGCGGTGTGGATCGAGAAGGCGGTCGACGCGGCGCTCGGCGATCGCGCCCACCTCTGCTGCGGCGATGGCCAGGAAGTCGGCCGCAAATGCGAGCGGCTCGCCATGGAAGTTGCCGGTCGACTCGACGTCGCCATTTTCCAGCACCACGGGGTTGTCGACCGCGGACGACAGCTCGATCGATGCGGTGCGCCGCGCGAACTCGAGGGTGTCGCGCGCTGCGCCGGCGACTTGCGGGCTGCATCGCACGGAATACGAGTCCTGGACGGCATGCTGCGAATGGCGGTGCGAGGCGACGATCTGCGAATCGCGCATCATGCGCGCGAGGTTGGCCGCGCTCGCCACCTGGCCGGGGTGGGGCCGGATCTCGTGAAGGCGAGGCTGAAACGTGCGGTCCGTGCCTAAAAGCGCCTCGGCCGACATCGCGGCCGTCACGTCGGCAGTCCGGAAAAGCAGCTCTGCTTCCGCGCACGCCAGGGCCAGCATGCCCAGCATCCCGTCGGTCCCGTTGATCAGCGCCAGGCCTTCTTTGGTCTCGAGCTTGACCGGCTTGAGCTTCGCGGCCTTCAGCGCTTGCGACGTCGGCTTCCTCGTGCCGTCCGCGTCGAAGACCTCGCCTTCCCCGAGGAGCGCGAGGGCGATGTGTGCTAGAGGGGCAAGGTCGCCGCTCGCCCCGACCGAACCGTGGCGCGGCACCACGGGCGTGATCCTGGCGTTCAGCATCCCTATCAGCGCCTCCGCGATCAACGGTCTCACGCCGGACAGGCCCATCGCGAGCGTGCGCGCCCGCAGCAGCATGGTGGCCCGCACCACCTCGATCTCGACCGGGGGTCCCATCCCGGCCGCATGCGAGCGGATGAGGGCAAGCTGGAGCTCCGGCTGACGGAGGGGCGCGATACGGGTCTGGGCCAACGCCCCGAATCCGGTCGATACGCCGTAGACCGGCTCGCGGGCCCCGGCCGCGCGCTCGACCCGGGCGCGGCTTCGCTCCATCCTCGTCCGGGCCGCCGCGGCCAGGGCGACCGTTTCCCCATGGCGTGCCACGGCCACGACCTGACCCTCGGTCAGGCCCGGACCCCGCAGCGTGACCGTCATCGGTGCAAGGCTAGCTGAGATTCTTGAGAGCTTCGCGGCGGCTCAACCCGCTCAGCTCAGCTTCATGTTCTCGGACGTATCGCGCGACCTCCTTCGGATCGGTATGCGCGTACTGGCGCAGCGCCCATCCGATCGCCTTGCGGACGAAGAACTCGCGATCACCGAGGTTAGGCTCGACGTTGGCGTAGAGGAGCTCGAGGTCGGTGTCGCCCTTGAAAGAGAGCTGGCAGATGATGGCGACGCGCCGCTTCCACATGTTGGAATCGGTGCTCCAGGCGCGCATCACCGGCTTGATCTCCTTCGGGTGAGCGCGTAGAAGCCCGCCCACCGTGTGGACCAGCTCGTCGACGAGGTCCCACCATGCGCCGGTCTCGACCATCTCCTCGATCATCGGCATGAGGCCTGGGCCCACGCATTCGCGATATCGCTTCTCCCGCAACAGGTACAGCGCAGCGTGTCGCTCCTCGCGATGCCGGGCGCCCCGCCACAGCTCGAGCACTGCGCTCTTCCAGCCGGCGCACGAGCCGGGCTCGCGCTCGGAGAACACCTCCTTGCAGACTCCCCGCACCTGGGGGAGGCTCAGCCCGTAATACGGCATCGTGGATTTCATGTACGCCCTCATGACCTTGGCCCGTGCCGGGTTCGCGAGCTTCGACATCTCGGTGCGCAGGCTGCGCGAGAGCGCTGAGGCGGCAGCGCTCACGGGGCCTCGACGAAGCGGGCGTGGACCGGGGTTCCGGCCTCGACGTCGACCACCCAGGTCGCCCCTTTCTCATAGCCCCCGTCACCCGGTTTGACGACATGACGGTTGACCAGGTCCTCGACCAGCTCCCAGACGATGTCGCCATGGGTGCTCAGCACGACGCCATCGAGGGCGGGGTCGCCCATGAACTGCATGGCGCCGGCGAGACCGTGGCCTTCCGCTAGCGAGGCCGACTGTTTCACCGGCAACCCCTTCGCACGCGCAAGCGGTTCGACGGTCTGCACGCACCGCAGGTATGGGCTCGAGAAGATCGCCGTGACGCGGAGCGCCTCGAAGATCGAACCCAGGGCCTCGGCCTGCTTGAAACCCTTCTGGCTCAGCGGCCGGAGGCGATCGTCTCCGGTCCAGTGCCCGCGACTGCCGGCTTTCGCATGGCGCATGACGTAGAAGGTCGCCACAGCGCCCCGGCTCAGGCCATCCAGTCGCGCAGGCGTTTTTGCTCCAGTGACTTCCAGGCCTTCGGCCACCGGCTTCGGGCTTCCTCCGCGGCGATGTGCTCCATCGCGATGAGCTCGCCGGCGACGAAGGCGCGTCGTCCGGTGACCCTGGCGGTCCGCAGCCACGCTTGCGCGGTGACGCTGTCCTGGTGCTCACCGAGCACGGTCTGCAGCTTGGCCGCTGCGCGCCCGAACGCCTCCGCCCCGCTTCCGGCGACCGGCGCCACGGCCTCGGCTGCATAGCGCGCTCGTTTGGCGAGGATGCGGATCCGGTGCAGCTCGGGATCGGCCGGCTGCTCGGGAAGCTGGCGTACCGCCGAACGGAGGCGCCGCCACGGGGTCGACGCCAGGGCCGGGAGGAGCGATATCGCCGGCTGATCGGCATCCGGGAGCGTCGCCGGCGCGTGCGCCGCGGCTACCAACCGCTCCAGCAGATCGACGTATCGGCTCGAACCCAGGTCGGCGAGGAGCTTCTGGCGCATCGCCTCGATCTCGGTCTCGAGCAGGCTGAGCAGCGAGGCCGCAGACCGAGCATCGCTGGCGGGCAGCGAGGCCGAGCGGTCGCGTAGTCGCTCGAGCAGCACCTCGCTGTCCCTCACCGCGCCCAGGCTCATCGCGATCCAGCCGAGCTCCGACCGAAGGGGGTCGGTCCACTCGATCTCGAGCAGCGGGGCGAAGGTGCGGAGGTGCGAGCGCAGCTTGCGCGTCGCAACGCGGGCCTGGTGCACCGCCTCGGGGTCGCCGCTCGTGCGCACCAGCGGGTCTTGAAGGAGCAGCGCCGCCACCGAGTCCGCGAGCATGCTCCGGATCACTGCTTGGGCGGATGCATCCTTCTGCACAGCCTGGGAAGACACCTCCGGCGGCTCCATCGCCCTGGGGCCGAGCGCCCGGATGTACTTGGGCGTGGGGTCCGGGGCGCCGGCGCCGGCGCCCCGCAGGCGCATCACCAGGGGCGCGACGATGCCATCGCCGGCATCGCCGTCCGCCGCCACCTCGACCTCGATCTCCCTGAACCGCGCGGCCACCCGGCGGCCGTCGCGGACTGACACCTCGTCATCCACCACCTCCGCAATGCGCCTGCCGGCGGCGTCGACCAGTCGGATGCGACGCCGAAGCGTCGAGAGCCGCGCAACCGGCACGAGCTCGGCCTTGCGAACGTAGGCGCGGACGAGTGCGACCGCCGCCTCGGGCGGCTTCTTGGCGCCTCCTTCGAAGGTCAGCTCGTCACGCTGAAGGAGATCTGCTGTCTGCTTGCCCACCGGGGCCTTCGGAGCGAGCTTGAGGGTCCAACCCTCGCCCGCGCGATGACGGAGCGAGACCCCCCAGCGGGCGAGCCGCAGATCTGGAGTGTCGTAGTAAACGGTCTCCATGCGTACCGCCTCAGGCGCAGTCACGACGACGCCCTCGACGACTCCGTTGAGATCCGGGAGGTGGAACGCGGGGCCGGCCCCGAGCTTCACCTCGCGCTCTAGCACCGCCGGTCAGGCATGCGGCACGCCGTTCACGACCGTCAGGCCGCGGGCAACCTCGAGAGCCATCTCCTGGAAGCGTCGATGCGAGTTGAGCCCGGCGACCGTCGGCACGTGCCGCCATCCGCCATCCGGCCCGAGCTCCCATGCCAGGACGTCGTCGGCAAGGTAGATCTCCAGGATCTCCGCCAGCCGACGGCGCAGCAGCGGGTCGGTGACGGGGACGACCGCCTCGACACGGCGGTCGAGGTTGCGAGGCATGAGGTCGGAAGAACCCAGGAAATACTCCGGCTGGCCGCCGTTGCCGAAACAGAAGATGCGCGAGTGCTCCAGGAAATGGCCGACGATGGAACGGACCCGGATGCGCTCTGAAAGACCCGGCACGCCGGGGCGCAAAGAGCACATGCTGCGGATCAGGAGGTCGACCTGCGCGCCCGCCTGCGACGCGGCGTAGAGCCCGTCGATGATCTCGGAGTCGATCAGGTTGTTGACTTTGATGACGATCCGGCCGCCCACCACCGCCTCGCGCTCGATGAGCCGCATGATGTCGGCGCGCAGGCTGGTCGGCGCGACCAGGAGCTTGCGGTACTTGTTCTGGCGGCTGTAACCCGTGAGCAGGTTGAACAGCTCGGTCACGTCGGCGCCGAGGTCCGCATCCGCGGACAGCAGGCTCACGTCCTCATACGCGCGCGCCGTGTTCGGGTTGTAGTTGCCGGTCCCCACGTGAAGGTAGTGCCCGATGTGAGCACCTTCGCGCCTGACCACGAGCGTCACTTTCGCGTGGGTCTTGAGACCGAGCAAGCCGTACACCACGTGCACGTTGGCTTCTTCGAGCGCCCTCGCCCAGCCGATGTTCGCCTGCTCGTCACCGCGGGCTTTGAGCTCCACCAGCGCAACCACCTGCTTGCCGCGCTCGGCAGCGCGGATGAGCGCTCGCACGATGGGGCTGGCAGGGCCTGACGTCCGATACAGCGTCTGCTTGATCGCCAGCACGTCGGGGTCGCTCGCCGCGTGGTCGATGAACGCCTCGACCGAGGTGGCGAACGAGTCATAAGGGTGGTGCGCAAGAACGTCGCCGGCACGCAGCACGGCAAACAGGTCCGGGACCTCGGCGCCGAGGCCGCGAAGGCGGGGCTGGGTGGTCGGCGTCCACGACTCCTCTTTGAGGTCGGGACGGTCCAGCTGTGCCAGCGCCGCGAGGCTGCTCAGGTCCAGGAGGCCCTCGGCCTGGTACACATCGGCCGGCTGCAGCTCGAGCTCGCGGGTGAGGAGGTCGAGAACCGCTGGCGACATTCCCGGGTCCACTTCGAGGCGCACCACCCTGGCGTGGCGCCGGCGCCGGCGCAGCTCGGTCTGGATGGCGGCGAGCAAGTCTTCGGCATCGCTGTCGACGTCGTCGAGGTCGCCGTCGCGCGTCACCCGGAACGGGTGGTGGGCGACGATCTCCATGCCGGGAAACAGCGCCGGCAGATGCAGGGCGATCACGTCCTCGAGTGGCACGTAGCGCTCTCCTTCGACCAGCGGGATGAACCTCGGCAGAACCGGCGGCACCTTGACCCGGGCGAACCGCTGCTGGCGGCGCTGCGGGTCCCGGACCATGACCGCGAGGTTCAAGGAAAGATGCGAGATGTACGGGAAGGGGTGGCCTGGATCGACCGCCAGGGGGGTCAGGACGGGAAAGATCTGCTGCCGAAACATCGTGTGCAGCTGGCCCAGCTCCTTCTTGCTGATCTCATCGCGCCTGACGATGGCGATTCCGGCCCCGGCCAGAGCCGGCGCGATCTCGCGGGTGAACAGGCCCTCCTGCCGGTCGACCAGGTTTTCGACGCGGCCCCGAATCGCCTTCAGCTGGTCGAGCGGCGACATGCCGTCAGGTGAGGCAACCGCAACGGCCGCCAGGACCTGCTCTTTGAGACCGGCGACGCGGACCTGGAAGAAGTCATCCAGGTTCTGGCTGAAGATGGCCAGGAAGCGCACCCTCTCGAGCAGGGGCAGCCGGGAATCCTCCGCCATGGCGAGCACGCGTTCGTCGAAGTCCAGCCGGGACAGCTCCCGGTTGATGTACCGGGAGACCGGAAGCGCGAGGACAGGCGACTGCTCGGAATCCGGCTGGGCCCCCACCACGGATTGAACTCTAGCGGGTGGACGGCGATACTTCGGTTAGGCGTCGGTAAAGGCTTTCAAAGACCGCCTCGCGGCCCTCTGCTGGGCTGAGCCTGCGGGTTTCAGCGCCCCGCAGTCGGGCCGGGCGAGCGCCCGGCCCGCTACGGGAAAGATCGATCTAGCCGAGCGCGGCGACGACGTTTGAGAACACGTCCTGGATCTGGTTCCCCATGGTCAAAAGAATCACGATAACTACGATCGAAACGAGAACCAAGATCAGCGCGTATTCGACCATGCCCTGGCCGCTCTGGCGACCGGACATTATTCGGCTCTTCACCGGCAAAATCACCTCCTTTCTCGCCCGCGGCGAGGGTCTGGAAACCGTAACTGGTACAACGCTGGAGTTCAGCTTTCATTAAGAAATTCATTTCAACTCTTTGTAATGGATTTCATAAGCACGGCTAATATGTTGCCATGCGAAGACCGGTCTTCACCCTCGAGCAGCTCCGCTCCTTCGTGGCCGTCTCCGAGCACGAGCACATCTCCAACGCGGCCGCCTCGCTTTTCTTGACCCAGGCCGCGGTGACCCAGCAGATCCACCACCTGGAACGGGCCCTCGGCCTGCAGCTCCTCGAGCACTATGGACGGCGGATCCGCCTGACCGGCGCGGGCCGGGAGCTCGCAATTTCGTGTCGAGCCGTGCTGAGGGCCGTCGAGGTGCTCGAGGACACGTCGGAATCGATGAAGAACCTGCAGGCGGGCTCGCTGCACATCGGTGCGAGCCCCACCTGCGCGAGCTACTACCTTCCCGATCGCCTGGCCGAGTTCTCACGGCTCCGCCCGGGCATCAAGCTGGATGTCTCCATCGAATCCACCTCCAACATCAACCGGCAGGTGGTTGCGGGCACGGTCGACTGCGGGCTGATAGAAGGAGAGGCGGACCCAGAGCTCCTCTCATACGTCCTCGCGGAAGATGAGCTCATCCTGGTCGCCCGGCGCGACCATCCGCTATCGGCGCTGCCGACCGTCACCCCCGCGCAGCTCGCCGAGCACCGCTACCTCAGGCGCGGACCGTCCTGGTCCGCCGAGCACAAAGTGCGCGAGATGCTCGGCGAGGCGTACGAAACAGCAGACGTCCTCAACCTTGGACACCCTGAGTACGTCCGCGCGGCCGCAATCGCCGGACTCGGCTTCGCGGCCATGCCGCGACTGGCGGTTGAGGCCGACATCGCCGCGGGAATCTTGAAGGCGCTGCCCACCCCGTCGATCTTCAGGTCGATCAGCGTGATCCGCCGCAAGGCGAAGGGCGGCCCGGTCCAGGAGGGTTTCTGGGAGTACCTGACGCGCCGAGCGCCTGGCGTTTCCAAGACAATCTAGCGGGGTGGCCGATACGAACGGTCCGGCTGTGATCGAGACTCAAGGGCTCCGCCGTGTGTTCAAGACTCGCGCCCGGACGGTCGAGGCGGTGGCCGGCGTCGACCTGACCGTGAAGGCCGGAGAGATCTTTGGCTTCCTCGGCCCGAACGGCGCCGGCAAGACCACGACGCTCCGCATGCTGGCGACCCTCATGCCGCCGAGCGGCGGCACCGCTCGCGTGGCGGGATGCGACCTCTCGACCCAGCCCGGCGAGATCCGCAACCGCATCGGGTACGTGGGACAGGCGGGAGGCGCCGACCGCGAGATCACGGGCCGGCGCGAGCTCGTTTTCCAGGGTCGCCTTTACGGGATGTCGAGCGAGCAGGCCAAGAGGCGCGCAGCCGAGCTGATCGAGATGCTCGAGCTCGAGGTCTGCGCCGACCGCGCCGGCAGCACTTACTCGGGCGGGCAGAAACGCCGGCTCGACATCGGGCTCGGCCTCGTCCACAACCCGCAGCTGTTGTTCCTCGACGAGCCGACCACTGGGCTCGACCCGCAAAGTCGGGCCCGGGTGTGGGACGAGGTGCGGCGAATGCATGAGAGGGGCACGACGGTCTTTCTGACCACCCACTACCTCGACGAGGCAGATGCGCTGTGCGATCGGATCGCGATCATCGACTCCGGCAAGATCGTCGCCCAGGACACACCCGAGGAGCTCAAGCGCGCCGTCGCCGGCGACGTGGTGACGCTGAGCGTGGCCGGGGATCAGCAGCGTGCCCTCGACCTCCTGAAGAACCAGCCCTTCGTTCGCGAGTCACGGCTCGAGAACGGTTCCATTCTTCTATACGTGGACCGCGGCGAGGTGGCCATGCCGGCGATCCTCCGCCTGCTGGACACGGCGGGCATGCAGCTCATGACGATCGGCCTTCACCGCCCGAGCCTCGACGACGTCTTCCTCCGCCAGACGGGACGGTCGCTGCGGGAGACCGCGGCATGAAGCTGGCCCGGGACACCTGGCTGGTCTTCGGCCGCTACTTCGGACTGTTCATCCGCAACCCTGCCTGGGTGGCGATCGGGGTGCTGCAGCCGGTGCTGTACCTGGTGCTCTTCGCCCCTCTGCTCAAGCCGCTGGCCGGCGTCCCGGGCTTTCCGTCGGGCGGCGCTTACAACGTGTTCGTGCCCGGCCTGCTGGTGCAGCTCGGCATGTTCGGCGCGGCCGGCGTCGGGTTCAGCCTCATCTCCGAGCTCAGGATGGGGGTGATCGAACGGCTGCGCGTGACGCCCGTCAGCCGGATCGCCCTTCTTCTCGGCCGGGCGCTGCGCGACATGCTGTCGATCCTTGTTCAGTCCCTGATCCTGATCCTGCTCTCGCTGCCCTTCGGGCTCAGCATCAACCCCATCGGCGTCGTGGTCGTGCTGGCCCTGATCGCCTTGATCGGGCTTCTAACCGCCTCGGTGGCATATGCGGTCGCGCTGTGGGTCCGCGACGAGAACAGCTACGCGCCCATCGTCTTCACGTCTGCCTTGCCCATCCTCTTGCTCTCGGGAGTGCTGCTCCCGCTCGGCTTCGCTCCCCACTGGCTGCGCAACATCGCGGCGGCCAACCCCCTTTCGTACGCGGTTGATGCCGCCCGCGCCATATTCGTCGGTCATCTGGGAGATCCGAGCGTGGCCAAAGGGGTGGTGATCATGCTGGTCCTGTCGATCGTCGCGATCATGGTCGGCGCCCGCGCCTTCGGCCGCGCGGTGGCATAGCGGCATTTGGAGATGGTTCCGTTGATCGACACGTCCACCGAGTTCGGCGCTCGGGCCGCGAAGCGACTGCAAGAGGAAACCATCGGCTGGCTGGTCACCGTGGCCAGAGACGGCACGCCTCAGCCCAACCCGGTGTGGTTCTCCTGGGACGGCGAAAGCATCCTGGTCTACAGCGAGCCCGGCCAGGCCAAGCTGCACAACATCGAGGCCAATCCAAGGGTCGCGCTCCACCTGGACAGCCGGAGCAGCGGTGACGACATCGTCATCGTCATCGCCGGGGCGGCGCTCGACCCGTTGGCTCCGCCGTTGCACCAGAACGCTCGTTACGTGGCTAAATACCACCAGGAGATGGCCAGACTTGGGCTGGGGCCACCCGAAAAGATGACTGAAACCTTCAGCGTGGCGCTCCGGTTGATCCCTAGCAAGGTCCGCGGCTTCTAGCCGATGGCGTTCCGCACGATCATCGAACCGTTCCGCATCCACTCCGTGGAGCCGCTGCGGATGACGACGCCTGGCCATCGGAAAAAGGCCATCCGTCAGGCGGGCTTCAACCTCTTCGCCTTGCATTCCGAAGACGTGATCATCGACCTGCTCACCGATTCAGGCACCGGGGCGATGTCGCGCGACCAATGGGCGGGAGTGCAGCGCGGGGACGAGAGCTACGCGGGGTCGCCCTCGTACTACCGCTTCCTCGAGAGCGTGCAGGACCTTTTCCCGTTCAAGCACGTGATCCCGACCCACCAGGGTCGCGCGGCAGAGAAGATCCTTTTCACGGCGATCGCCGGGCCGGGCAAGCTCGTGCCCAACAACACTCACTTCGACACCACTCGCGCCAACGTGGAGTTCACGGGCGCCGAGGCCGTCGACCTGCTGTGCGACGAGGGAAAGGATCCCGCCGCCGTCCACCCGTTCAAGGGCAACATGAACGTCGAGGCGCTCGACACCCTTTTGAAGTCGCGCCGAGCTGATATCCCGGTCGTGTTCGTCACCATCACCAACAATTCAGGCGGCGGCCAGCCGGTGTCGCTGGCCAACCTGCGCGCGGTGCGGGAGGTCTGCTCACGCCATGGTGTCCCGCTCTTTCTCGACGCATGCCGCTTCGCCGAGAACGCCTGGTTCATCCGTGAGCGCGAGCCGGGCCAGCACCGCCGGAAGGTGAGCGACATCGTGCGCGAGATCGCCTCGCTGGCGGATGGCATGACCATGAGTGCCAAGAAGGACGGCCTTGCCAACATCGGAGGCTGGCTCGCCATGAACGATGACGATTGGGCCGCGCAGTGCAGGAACCTGCTCATCCTCACCGAGGGCTTTCCCACCTACGGCGGCCTCGCGGGTCGCGACCTGGAGGCGATCGCACAGGGGCTGAAAGAGGTCGTCCAGCACGACTACCTGCAGTATCGGGTGCGCTCGACCGCCTACCTCGGAAACGCCCTGGGCGGGTTGGGCATCCCCATCGTGCAGCCGCCCGGCGGCCACGCCGTGTATTTAGACGCGCGCGCGATGCTCGGCCACATCCCGCCCCTGCAGTACCCGGGCCAGGCCTTGGCCGTGGCCCTGTACGAGACGGGCGGCGTGCGAGGGTGTGAGATCGGGACGGTCATGTTCGGGCGCCGTCCGGACGGGACCGAGCAGCCTGCGCCTCTCGACCTGGTGAGGCTGGCGATTCCGCGCCGCACATACACGCAGAGCCACATCGACTACGTCATCGAGGTGTGCGCCGAGGTCGCTCGCGGCGCCGCCCGACTCCCCGGGTACCGCATCGTGGAGCAGGCCCCCACGCTTCGTCACTTCACCGCGCGTTTCGAACCTCTTCGCGGCTGACCTCGGGCGCCTGCGCGATCAGGCCGGCACTGCAACCGGCAGCGGCTCCATGCCGAGCTGCTGAAGCAGGCCCAGCATGTCGTAGATGATCCAACCTTCGACGATCTTGCCGTTCTCGTAGCGGTTGATGTCGACCCCTTGCACGATCGCGTGCTTGTGGCTGGCGGCGATACCCATCAGAGAACCGTCGTTGGTCCCGCCGGCGCTCCACCGCGTGACCACCTTGTCGCTTTCCGCCACCTGGTCGTGGATGGTGAAGTGGAGGTCCGGAAAGGCGGTCCGATAGATCGACACGAACTGTTTGTAGCCTTCGGGCTCCGCGAACTTGCCCCCCGGGACGTTGGGGTCGTGAAAGATCGCGCTGTGGGCGATCAGCTCGTCGATCACCGCGATCTTGCCCTGGTTCCAGACCTCTTCGATATTGCGACGCGCGAGTACCTTGTTGTGCTCGGACACCAGCTGCTCCTTCCCTCCGGGTACCGACGGTGGCGTGATGGCGCCTGGAACTCCTTGCATGCTCCATGCCGAAGGGTTTCGTGAAGGAGCGGGAGGTTCGGTGCTCTCAGCATGCGACTTCAAGGACCAACGTGCCGCCGATCGTCCGCGCGTAGCCGCTCGTTGCGGCGGTGGTTGGAAGACCGGTTGGTCGGGGAGGCGGGACACTATTTGAACCGACCGGGCGAACTCCGCGGCGTCCTCGAACTCATCAGGGCCCATCGTGGCCGGCTCGAGGCTCAGACCTTGAATCTGGCTAGGGCCACGAATATCTGTTGAGCAGTTGCCCGGAGGCGTTCAGGATCTCGACCGATATCGGAACCTCTGCGGCCACCTCGGTCATGAATAGAACAACGCCATCACCCACGGTATCTCGTAACTCCACGCCGTTCCTGAACTTCAATCGCACCAGGTCCGTCTCTTCATGACGGGCACCGGTTAACCTGCCGCCTCCGCTGAATCCATGATTAGGCCAACCCCAAGCACCGAAGTTGACCCATGGTCGGTCGCGCGGAGGGTCGGATCCGCTGCCACCCGCCATGCCGACAATTCCCCACTCTCGGCCGCTGTCCTTTTTTACGCCCACGATGCAGGCACGTTTGTGCCCCTCGATCGTCCGAAATGCGACAGCGTGTAGCTCGCTTTGTCCCGAGCGGAGCGCTTTGAGGAAGCGAATTGTGCTCCGGTCAGCCTCCGCACCTCCCCCGATCCGGAGCCTGGATATCCAACCGCTCGGCGATCGCCTCTGTTCGACGAGTGCCCCCGCCGGCTGGCACAGCCATTCGGTGATAGCGCGCTGCGGATCTGACTGGGGATTCACTGTTGCATTCTCATCCGGCACCTATTCGCCACGAAGACCGGTGGCCGGATCAGAAGCGTAGGCGTGACTAAGCGGGGCAATCACTGCAATAGCAGTCGTGACAAGGGTCATGAAGAGCGCTGTTGCCGCTGAACCGAGGATCACAACAGTCGATGCCGACAACGCAAGGCCGATGGCTACCGTTGCGACGACAGCGATGGCGGCGGCTATGAAGCCGAGACCCATTGCTTGGCCAAGGAGCATCTTCAGCACGTCAGTTCGCCGCCAGCCCAACGCTCGAAGGGTTGCGAGGTGCACGCGGCGCTCGAGATAGGTCAACGTGATGACCTGGGCTGCCGCGATGGCCCCGATCGCAAGAGTCAAGCCAGCAACCACGAAGTGGAACGGCCTCACTTCACCGGACAGATACGTCCCGAGCAGCGTTGCGTCGAGCTGACCGCGAAAGCCCGCCGCAATCAGT